>DXEK01000157.1 GCA_019115005.1 Candidatus Fusicatenibacter merdavium
ATTTTGACCTTGGAAGAGTTGTTTTTGGCCTATTTATAACCAACTTTCCCGAAAAACTATAGTTTTTTAGGGCTGTTAGCACAAAGATCGCTGTTTTCTATAGTACGGCGATCTGGGAAACTTTTAATTGAATATTATTGCTCCAAATGTAGCGGGCGGCGGTGATACGCTCTTCCAGACCCGTTCTGCAGCTGGAGATTTGGGAGATCTGATCCTGACGAATGCGGATGGAGGACGTCTTCAGAATTTGGTAACAGCGGGTCTGGTAATGGACATGACGGATCTTCTGGCAGATGCCGAGAACGTTCATCAGTATGATACGGCGATCGAAACAGTTAACGAGCTTGCTGGAGCAGAAGGAATCTATGCGATTCCATCTGAAGTTTCTCAGAGTGCGCCTACAGAGGCAAGTGAATCTCTGGAACCTACTTTTGGACCATATCTTCGTTGGGATGCTTATAAAGCTGTTGGATATCCTGAAATTAAGGACCTGAACGGACTTCTTGATGTGCTGAAACAAATGCAGGAAGCAGTTCCGACCAGTGACAGTGGAAAACAAACGTATGCGCTGTCTTTCTTTAAAGATTGGGATGGAAATATGATGAACAATGCAAAACAACCGACTTGCTTCTATGGATATGATGAGTTAGGATTTGTACTTGCCAAGGCAGATGGCTCTGATTATCAGGATATCACAGCATCTGATTCTATGTATATGAAAGTCCTCGAATTTTTCTATAAAGCAAACCAGATGGGCTTGGTAGATCCTGAATCTACGACTCAGAACTATGATACAATGTTTGCAAAATATCAGGATGGACAGCCGGTACTGACTGATTTCGGTAAGAAAGCATTGTATGGTGAAGAAGTAGCAGTTCCTGAAGAATATGGCAGTGGAAACTGGCAGGATGGTGTAAGTGCACTGAATTTTAAAGCAGAGAATTATAAAGATACGAACTCGGAACTTGGTGTTCCTTATGATTATACTCTGTGGGATTCTGTATTGGCAGAGAATAATACTGCTCTTGATCTTGACTGGCAGGAACATATGGGTGCAACAACAACTATGGAGTTTCTTGAGAATAATAATAAAATTATGGTAGCGCCAGGCAGCGGCTTTGCAGCACCGGAAGAAGACTCTCAGATCACTACTTTGAGAGGTCAGTGTAAGGCAACAATCATTGATACTTCCTGGCAGATGATCTTCGCATCCAGCGATGAGGAGTTCACCTCCCTGCAGCAGCAGATGCAGGATACCCTGGAAGGACTGGATTACCAGACGGTTCTGGACTACGACATGGATCTTGCACACCAGCAGAACGATGCGCGTGTAGCGGTAGTAGAACAGTATGAGAGTGAGACCGGCGGTGACGAGGCAGCGGACACGGCAACAGATTCCACATCTGCAGTATCTTCTTCCTCAACAGCAGAATAAAACAGATCCGGAAGGCCAGATTGCTCAGACGGCGATGACTTTCAGAATATGAGAAATCCGGAGGGGATTTCAGAACCGGAGAGGTTCTGGGATCCCCTTTGCTGTTGCTATGGAAAACCGGAAGGACAGATGATATAATACAGAGGGAAAAATCCGAGGGCTGTGCGCAGCGAAGGCTTTGACCTGGATGAGCGGTTGATGTATCGGGAAGGTTTTGTGGAGGTATTCAGATGGGCAGTTTGGACAATTATGAGTTCTGTCAACGTTATATGACAGACGGAGAATATATTCTGTGGAAAGGCCGGCCTGAAAAAGGAAATGTTTTTACGGGGCAGGAGGCTGTGCTGCTCCCGTTCAGCGTGATCTGGCTGGCGTTTTCCGTCTACTGGGAGATGACGGCTCTGCAAAGCGGTGCTTCCTGGTTCCTTGTTCTGTGGGGAATTCCGTTTGTGGGGATTGGAATTTATCTGCTGGCAGGAAGATTTTTTATGACGGCATATCTGCGGAGCAGAACGTTTTATGTGATCACTAACAAAAAAATCATCATCCGGCAGGGAAACAGGATGCGGATGTATGAGGGACGAAATCTTCCTTCTGCGGAAATTGTGATCCATAAAAACGGATGCGGGACGTTGAAGTTCGGACGGATGGTTGATGCCCGAAACGGATATCGGAACGGCATTGCTTTCATGATCGAAAATGTGGCGGATGTGGCGCAGGTACAGAACGCACTCGACAGTATGGACCGGTGACAGAGAATTTCCAGTGCTCATTCGGCGGGCTGAACAGTTGCGGTTTCTGTCCGGCATGGTTCCGCAGAAGCGAAAATAAAAAAGAGAACAGGAGAGAGGTTTGGAAGTAAACTTCCAAATCTGCTATTATTGACGCAGCAGGTGTGTCAGGAGGAGGTAAATAAAAATGGTATACGAAAAAATAGCGATTCAGGTGACCGGTTATCCGCATCAGGCGGAACTCTACACATATTTTCTGGGGCGATCCCCGGAAATGCGGCCGGAGAGAAAACGTCCGTTGGTGCTGATCTGCCCGGGAGGCGGATATGTCATGACTTCCGACCGGGAGGCGGAGCCGGTGGCGATGCAGTTTTTGGCCGCGGGGTATCATGCGGCGATCCTGCGTTACAGTGTCAGTCCGGCAGTCTATCCGGAAGCACTGCTGCAGGTAGGCAAGTCTGTGAGCTGGCTGAAGGAGCAGGCAGATATCTACGGGATTGATCCGGATAAGATCGTTGTGATGGGATTCTCTGCCGGAGGACACCTGGCCGGCAATTACGGTGTGGCCTGGCGAAAGCCGTTCGTGCGGGAGGCTCTCGGTGTGCGGGAGGAAACCCTGCGCCCTGCAGGGCTGATCCTCTGTTATCCGGTGATCACCTCGGGAGAGAAAGCGCATAAAGGTTCCTTTGAGGCCCTCCTGGGTGACCGTCTGGAGGAATTGAAGGAGGAGGTGTCTCTGGAAAAGCAGGTGAACAAAGATGTTCCGAAGACATTTCTGTGGCATACCCAGGAGGACGGATGTGTTCCGGTAGAAAATTCCCTGCTGTTTTACCAGGCGCTGCATGAAAACGGGATCCCAGCGGAACTTCACATCTTTCCGGAGGGAGGCCATGGTCTGAGCCTTGCCAATGAAGAGACGATGAACAACGATGGTTCCGGCGTCCAGGAAGCCTGCCAGAGTTGGCTTCCACTTGTTAAAAAATGGATGGAAAATGTATAAAAACAGAATGGAAAATAAAGGAAGTGACAAACAATAGCAGAAAGGTTGGCAGAATTATTCTGACTATGATATGCTCAGCAGCGTACGGAGGATCTCCGTGCTGCATTTGATAGGAAATAACAGAATTGTTTGTACATTGTACAGAAAATAAGCGGCCCATTCATGCGGGGAAAGGATTCCGTGTGGCTGGACCACTTATTTTTTGCGGAATATCAGAGAAAGGTCCGGTGGGAAATGAAAAAGATATACTGGAGAATCTTGATTTTGTTTGCGGCTGTAACTGTCTGTCTTCTGCTGGTGTCGGTCACAGATCTTGTGAAGATGCAGTGGAAGCAGGAGGATTCCTACCTGGGACAGATCCTGGAAGATACGAGGAAATTTTTGGATGACGCTGAAATAAAATATGCCGCGAATCAGACGTCAGAAGTCCAGAATGGAGCTGTGGAAAACAGTGAAACAGAAGAAAAGGATGGATCTGAGGAAAACAGAAGTTTTATCGAAGAGACGATACGGAATATTCCAACGGACCGGGCTACGATTCTTTTCTGTGTTGATGTGGAAACCGGAGCCTTGCTGGGCATGACCGAAAACAATATATCGGAAACCGAGATGATCCAGTCCACAGACTGGGGAAAAGTTCTGAAAAAGCTGGAGAACATGGAGGATGGACAGACAACGTTTATTCGGCTGAATAACGCTTACACAGCCGTGTCTGTGATCTGGTACCGGCCGGAGATTCTTCTGGTCGGGCTCAATACCGGCGAAAGTTTTTCCTCCCAGATACGAAACAGTATTTTTCACATCACCGCCGGTGTGTTTATCTCTTGCATGCTGGTTGTGATCCTGATCAAAAAGTTTCTGAAACAGTTTTTTCTGACAGATATTGATAAAATAAAACGTGAAGTTACCCATATGCTTGAGGGAAAGCTTCATTCAGAGGCAGGGGAATTAGAGACGGAATTTGATTTCTGCCAGTCGGAAGAGACGGAGCTGCTGGCCTCAGCCATCCGCGAACTTGAGAACGGATATGTGCATAAAACGGAGCGAATGAATAAAATTTTTAATTCCATCAGTCCCCATATCAGTGCCTTTGAGCTTTTGGACAATCCCCGCCAGAATTTCTTTTCCGACAATTTTGCCTCGGTCATGGGTTTGTCCCGGGAAGAAGCACAGTATTATAAAGAGAACACGGAGAGCTTTAAGGAGCTGGTGCGGAAGCTGACGCAGAGAAGCGATAAGGGAAACATTGTTCCGTTCCGGGGGAAATATCTGGAAGTTCATGTTTTTGAAATCCAGACGGAAGTGGTGGGCGTCTTCATTGACCGCACGGTGGAAGAAACCGAACGACACAGACTGACTTCCTATATCCGAAATGAACAGAAGAAAAGTATGATGGACGATCTGACGGGGATCATGAACCGGAAAGGATTTCAGAGGACCGTCGAGAAGATCCTGCAGAAAGACGGTGTGAACGCCGGTGTGCTGATGGTCTGTGATCTGGACAACTTTAAGAGCGTCAACGATTCCCTGGGGCATCCGGAGGGAGATTTTGTGCTGAAGCTGTTTGCGGATGTCCTGAAAAAAGAATTCCGGAAAAGTGATGTGATCGGAAGGATCGGCGGAGATGAATTCATGATTTTTCTGCCGAATGCGGTCGGAGATCTTGCGCTTCGGAAAAAGCTTGATCATTTTATGGACAGTGTCCGGGGAAGACTGAGCGCCTATCGGAAATATGAACTGTCTGTCAGCGTCGGTGTGTCCAGGATTGATGCGGATACGGGAGTTATGGATTTCCGGAAGCTGTATGAAAAATACCTGCGCCATGTGCAGGCACGAATGTCCGCGAAGCGAGGCGCTGGCTCTGAGAAACGTACAGACGTAACGTTTTTGTTCCATGAACAGTTACCGAACATCAACACAGAAAGGATAAAAGAGTTGTATCTGATAGTTATGTGTTTTCTGCTGTTGTTTTACTCCGGGATGGCTGCGGTAAGAAAATTCCGCGCGGGTCTCATCGTTGTGACCAGTATCGCATGGCTTTTCCGCATATCGTCATACTGCTGATGACGGCCGCTGCATGGCTTGCAGCTGTGTACCGCCTGAGAGCGGGAGCGGCGGATTTCGGGTCTGTGATGCTGAATATCTTCTGGAGCGGATATAATCTTATGGGCATCGTGATCGCGCTTCGTGTGGCGCTGCAGAAACCGATGCTCCGGAAACTGGAAAGAGTTGCGATACATGAGGATGTAGAAGTGACGGTCCGGTATAAGAGAAAGTACATAACGGCCAGAATGGCGGATCTTTCCGGACGGGGAACGCTTCTGAGCCTGTCCGGTACATATAAGATCCCAAAGGGCCGGATCGTCCGCATACAGATCGGACGGGCAGAAATTCCCGCGGAGGTTATCCGGTCAGACGGCAGCCGCCTTGCGCTGCAGTTTCACCGGATGACGCCGGAGAACATGAAAAAGATCATGGAAATTTTCTGCAGAAATATGGAAGCCTATTACAAGATGGAAAAGTCCCAGGATTAC
Source organism: Candidatus Fusicatenibacter merdavium (assembly GCA_019115005.1). GTDB lineage: Bacteria > Bacillota > Clostridia > Lachnospirales > Lachnospiraceae > Fusicatenibacter > Fusicatenibacter merdavium. The sequence goes on from DXEK01000157.1 coordinate 5,701, forward strand.
TATGTAGAGCACATATCTCCGGAGACGGAGCGGATCCTGCTCACAGTTTCTTCCGATACTCCGCCGGACTTTCTCCCACCAGCTTTTTGAACTTTTTGTGGAAATCGTCCACATTTTTATAGCCTACCTTCTCTGCAGCTTCATACACTTTCAGCGACCGGTCCCGGAGCAGTTCCTTTGAGCGCCGGATCCGTATGCGGTCAAGATAAGAATTGAAAGTTTCGCCCACTTCGCGGGTAAAAATCTTTCCGAGGTAGGAGCTGTTATAGCCGAACAGCGGGGCGATCGTCTCAAGCTTCAGATTTTCTCTGTAATTGTGGTCGATGTAGTACAGGATATCCTCGATGATCGTCTTGCTGGTCGGACTTCCGATGGCGTTCATGCACATTTCAAAATGTTCCGAGAAATACTGGAGAATCTCATATAGATAATATTTCTTCTCGATAAAATCAATGATCGATGCATTGGAACTGAAAGTAATGTCCATATTGCTGTAATTATGTGTCAGGTTCTGCTTTATCTGCAGATAAATATCGATCAGAAAATGCTTGAGTTCCGGGATGTCCGCCGCGGTCTGGTAGAGATCGTGTTCCAGGGAGCGCAGAGTTTCCGCGATGCGCGTCCGGTTCTGGGTCTGAATATAATCGGTCAGCCGGCGGGAATATTCCGGGGACTTCTCATTCCAGCTTTCCGGCGTCAGCATGGCGGTGTCCCGGGAAGGGAGTTCTTCGTATCCCAACACATGCTGGTTCGGCTCGCAGAAAAATCTTCGGAACAGAAGTGTGGAGGCGTCCTGGTAGGAAAGACAGATATCCTCCAGCCGGTATACCTGCCGTCCGTAAGTCAGAAACAGGGAATCCAGGGGAGAGCCTTTCTGCGGATTGATGTCATAATGGTGCAGCAGTGCGTCGAAACGTTCCGATGCAAATGCGCCTTTCAGCAGAAAGACCTCTCGTTTGTCCATGAGGATATGGTTGAAGGAATTGTGATCTTGATTTGTGACACGCAGCAGTTCGGCAAAATTCCAGTAAGTCTGGAAGGAATCCTGGTTGTACCTCTCATAAATGATGACCTGATAGACTTCTGCCGAGAGATGGAGATCCCGCTGGGTGGAAGGCGGAATGTCGTCTGTCTTGCCGGACAGAAGATTCCGCAGGATTGTATCCAGCGCATTTTCCCGATAACTGTTGAGATTGTTTTTTTCCGTTCGCTCTTTTTCGATAGAATTCCGCACAGAGGTCACTGCCGAGATCAGTTCGTCTTCATCGATGGGTTTCGTGAGGTAAAAATCCACTCCGTACCGGATCGCGGTCTGGGCGTAGGTAAAGTCGGAGTAGCCGCTCAGGATGATAAAGTGGCCGTCAAATCCCTTTTCCCGGGCTATCTGAATGATCTCGATCCCTGACAGGCGCGGCATGCGGATGTCCAGGAGCACCAGTTCCGGGCGCAGATTCAGGATCTTATTCAGGGTTTCTTCCCCGTTGGACGCCTGGCTGCAGATGGTAAAACCAAGGGCATCCCAGTCGATAATATATTTCAGCCCTTCGAGAACAACTGATTCATCATCTGCAATAAGTACTTTCATAGTTTGTACCAATCCTTTCAATAGTTATCCATAAGTTTATTCAGAGGGAGACGGAGACGGACCGTCGTTCCCTTTCCGCGGATGCTTGTGATGGAGAGGGAATATTCCGGTCCGTAGCATAGCCGGATCCTCTGATTAATATTGTAAAGTCCGATGCTCTGCGTCTGACTGGTATCCTTTTCAGAAATGTCTTTTCGGAGAACCGCCAGTTCTTTTTCGGTCATTCCCACTCCGTTATCCGAGATATCAATACACAGACACGTATCGTCCTGCTCATAAATGTTCAAAAGGATCTGACCGTTTTCATCGATGTTTTCCAGCCCGTGGGAGACAGCGTTTTCCACGATCGGCTGAAGCAGGAGCGGAAGGATCTGATAGTTTTCCAGATCGAGGCCGTCCTGTATCTTTACAGAGTAATTGATCCTGTCGCCGAAACGAAGTTGCTGAATGGAAAAGTAAATACGAAGGTAATCGATTTCCTTCGCCAGTGTGGTGGAGACCGTCCCGGTGTTGTCCAGGACATACCGGAGAGATTTTCCTAACAGTTTGATCGCCATTGCAACCTCACGGTTTCCTGCGGCGAACGCCTTCATCCGGATCGTCTCCAGGGTATTGTACAGAAAGTGCGGGTTGATCTGGCTGGCGAGCATCTTATATTCCATCTGCTGCTGCTGATTCTGCAGCTCCTGTTCTTTCAGACGTGCCTCATAGACCAGCGCTTCTTTCTGTTTGATTTCCTGTATCATCATCTGGAGATCCCGGAATGCTTCGGAGAGTTCGTCGTTGCCGTGGAAAGAATCGATGATATTATAGTCTCCGCGGCTTGCCTGGTGCATAGCGCTTCGCAGTGTATTGACCCTGGCGCTGAAGTAGCGGATAAACAGATACATCAGAAGACAGGGGATGATGATCGCGAATACCAGGATCAGCGTATAGTTGGTCTGAATGTGGCGGATCTCTCCGACTGCCTGGGGATTATAGGAGACAACATAGATTCGGTCGTCAGATTTATAGGGGATCAGAGTGTTTATGGAAGTCATCGTGTCTTCCCCGGCCAGTAAAAGTATGCCGGAATCTGCATAGGAATACTGGGCAGTGTCCAGTTCCACCGGAACGTTCTTTCCGGTATATTCTTTATCTGTGCTGTAAAATACCGGATCTTCGTTTACGGTGATGATATTCTTCAGAGCGCTGTTGTCAATGCGGTTTTTCAGGTAGTTGTTGCTGGCTGTGATCACCAGCACCGCATAGCTGCGGCTGGCAGGCAGAGTGAGCTGCCGGAACATATTTAATTCCCAGTAAATATTCCCATAAGTATCTTCCCGTTTTTCCGTCCGCCAGAAAATCGCAGAGGTAGAGGCGGCCTGCTGGAACCATGAGGTTTCCCGCACGTCGTCTGTGATGGAAAGAAAATCGCCGTATCCTGCAAGCTGCTCGTTATACGTATAGACAGAGATCGATTCAATGGAAGTATTCTGCTGGCGGATACTGGTCAGGCGATTGTAGCTGTATGCGGCAGAGCGGGCCTCGGAAACCGAGTCCCAGGAACTGTCCAGAAGGTTCTGAAGAGATTGGTCGGTGACGATGTCCTCCGACAGGTTATAAAAATTTGTGGTGAGATCAAACATGATCGATCGCACCCGAAGTCCATCGGATTCTGCCTGTTCCTGATAGTGGTTGAACAGTGTCTGTTGAGAATTGTACAGAAGCAGAAAACCGATACAGGCTACAGGAATCAGCAAAGCCAGCATAAAAACGCCGGTCAGCTGGCGCTGTACTCTCGTCTGGCTTAAAAATTTTTCCAGCAATCGTTTGAAATTCATGAGTATCCATTCTTTCTGTCAATGGATTCATTCTATGAGCTGCCCGGCAAATGGGCAGAAGATTTTCTTTAACAATGGCGATTTTCCAGTGTTTTACGTTCCGTGAAGGCCATAAATTTTCATGCATGCATGAAATTTATGGCTTCCTGTCGATTATCTTATATCATTATAATAAAAAGTTACATAAAACTCCAGAAAAATGTGCAGCAGACGCTCTAAAAATTAGCGTAAATGATATGAAATAAAGGGGGTTTACGATGAAAATAACAGCAGATATAATAAAATTTAAGGTTAAGACAGGAAATATTGACGAAGCAGGATAAGAATGTTAAATTTTCCGTAAACGGCGGGGACAGAGGGTAGGGCAGAAAGGCGCCTGTTGATCTGTAACAGTCCGGACGGTCATGATACGATTTACAGAGAGGAGAAGAAAAATGATAAGTCAGACAGGAAAAGAGAGGATTCAGGAGACGCTGCGGCGAGCGGTGCGGAACCGGGAATTGCCGGGAATCAATCTTATGATCTTAAAAGATGGAGAGGAGCTTTTCTACTGTGAGGAAGGATATTCCAATCTTGAGCAGCGGAAGAAAATCCGGCGGGATACGATCGTACGCCTGTATTCCATGACAAAACCGGTGACGGCAGCAGCGGTCATGCTGCTTGTCGAGCGTGGGCTGCTGGATCTTGCACAGTCGGTCGCGGAACTGATCCCGGGATTTGCAGATCAGAAAGTGTGCCAAAGCGACGGAACGTTTGTCCCGGTCAGCCGTCCCTCGACGATCAGAGATCTGATGAATATGACGGCAGGACTGGTGTATCTGGGAGATGAGACGGCCGCGGAGCGGGAGACCACGAAGGTCTATGAGGAGATCGCAGAAAATATGTACGGAGAGCATCCGGTGACAACCACAGAGATGGCCAACCGGATCGGCCGATGCCCGCTGAAGTATCAGCCGGGAGAAATCTGGCAGTACAGTTCCGGCGCCGATGTGCTGGGCGCTGTGGTGGAAGCGGTGACGGGAAAGACGTTCGGCGCTTTCCTCCGGGAAGAATTGTTTCAACCGCTGGAAATGCCGGACACAGATTTCTACGTGCCGGAGGAGAAGCAGGACCGTCTGATGACCGCGTACATGTGGGACAAGGACGGAACTCTCGTTCCCTACAAAGGATGCAATCTGGCGATTATGAATGACATGGTTGTCCCAAATGCTTTTGAATCAGGAGGAGCCGGACTGGTCTCCACCATCGATGATTATGCGCACTTTGCGCAGATGTTGATGGACGGAGGTGTCTATCGGGGAAAAAGGCTGATGGGAAGACGTACAGTGGAATTTCTGACGACGGGTTCTCTGGCACCGGAGCAGCGCAGAGGAATGGATTCCTGGACGGCACTGGAGGGTTATACTTACGGAAATCTGATGCGGGTGCTGACGGATCCCGGACGCGCCATGGCAATGGGAAGTCCGGGAGAGTACGGCTGGGATGGCTGGGAAGGATGCTACTTCGCCAACTGTCCGGCGGACAGGCTGACGATCCTGATGATGACGCAGAAGACAGATTCCGGCGTGGCGCCGGTAGTGAGACGTGTGCGCAATATTATTTTCAGTATGATCTGATCAAAGAAATAAAACATGACATGTAAAATATTCCGGCCGGAGCAGAGGTAAATGAGGCAGGATCCTTATTCCGTTCTCTGATGCTCCGGCCGGAACTGCTTACAGCCGGACCGTTTTTCCGCTTTCCACTTTTACCGTCTCTCCGTCGGCGGTCACCCACAGGTCCAGCGCAGACGGATTGAAAAGAATCTTCTGATCGCAGGAGACGACGAGACGGTCGAGTGCCTGCAGATAGAGATAGATCTCCATGTTAGACGCCCGCCAGACGTCTTCGGCAGCTCCGAATTTCCGGCAGAATGTTTCGATCAGCTCCCAGTTATTATTTCCATCCAGTTCATAACTGTGGCCCCAGAGATAGAACAGAGAAAGACGATCGCTGTCCAAACTCAGAAAATCGTCGACCAGCTCCGGAACCTCTTTTTCCATATAGTGGCAGGTAGGATGCCATGCCAGAAAATCATCCGGAAGTTCGTAGGCATGAGTGCTCTTTACGGTTCTGGAGTAACAGATGCCGAGGGAGCGCAGGACATTGCTCAAATCCTCATTGTATGTTCCATAGGGATAAGCCATACCGCGCACCGGATATCCGGCGATCCCCTCCAACGTTTCCCGGTCGTCAAAGACCTCCCGGACAACACCTTCCCGGGACAGCTTCGTCAGATCCGGATGATGGACCGTATGAACAGCGATCTCAAAGCCGCCGTAACTCTCCCGGATCTCCTCCGGAGACAACCGTGACACATGGATCCCACGGTACTCCCAGTCATGCTCCCGCCCAGAGAGCCCGGAATTCAGATTGAAAGTAGCCTTTATCCCATACCTTCGAAACACCTCCATCAACCGCAGATCCTGACGGATTCCGTCATCAAAACTGAACGTAACCGCCTTATGCAGCCCGCCGGGAAAACAATTCTTACAGATCATATCATAAACCTCCTGAAATAAACTTGCCTTATTATACCACATAACCCGCCAAAGCGCTCCAAAACTCCACCATTTTCGCCCAAAACCCTGGCCGAGTCCGATAAAAGTTCCGCCGGCTTGAACTGTCATACAGAGCAGTCACACATCCTAAGATCTTGCCGCACCTCGTCACCGCAAAATAAGGCAAACAGCCCCGACAGCCGTTGTATGTGCGCAGCCGCGGGCCGCGCACATACAACGGCTGCCGGGGCGTCCGCCCTCACCCATATTAATTAAAAAATAAGATTTTTCTTTCAGAAAATTAAAGATTATTTGATAAGTTTTCGAATAGATATTTTTAAAGGCTTCAGGAGGATAAGATATGAAAAACGAACTGGCAGAACGTGAGACCCCGCGGCAGAAAGAGTTTTCATTTTACAATATCTTCTGGATCTACATTGCCGGCGGTGTCATCGGATGTATTCTGGAAACGATCTGGTGCTGTTTCGTGTTTGGAGAATACAGCAGCAGGAGCAGCAATCTGTTTTTCCCGATCAGCGTGGTATGGGGGCTTGGAGCGGTGATCTTCACCCTTGTGCTGAAAGGAAATCTGGACAGCAGTCCCGGCCTGATTTTCCTGAAGGGATACATAATGGGAGGAATGTTCGAATTTACCTGCGGATTCCTCTGCGAAAAGTTTTTCGACGTGACATTCTGGGACTATTCGGCGCTTCCGTTTTCTCTGGGGCGCTATGTGAACCTGCTGTTCTGCTGTTTCTGGGGTTTGGCCGCCCTGGTATGGTGCAAAAAGGTTTATCCGCTGATCCGGAAGATCCTGATGGAGAAGACCAGAAAGAGCAGCAGAGTCCTGACGCAGTTGTTTGCAGTGTTTATGCTGGTCACCACACTGATGTCCGGGGCAGCGCTGTTCCGGATGAATGAGCGCAGTCAGAACCTTCCGGCGCAGAATGGCTTCGAACGGTATCTGGATCAGCATTATTCTGACGAGGTGCTTCAGCGCTGCTTTCCGAAGATGAAGCCTGCGGATCTGGTGATCCCTCCGGATACACAGCCGGTTGTATCGGCTCAGAAGCAGGCACCCTGAAAAGATTATAATTTTTTTGCTCCGCATTTCCGCGTTGGCCGCAAAAGCCAGCGCGGTTTCTTTTGTGATCCGTTCTTTGCGGCAGAGGTTCGCCAGACTGGTGTCCATGGCCATCAGATTTTCATTGTTCGCGGAAGAATAAAGAATCCCGTCGGCTTGTGAAACCTTTCCTTTACGGATCACCGTGATTTTCGGCATAATATTCCGACTGGCCGGCTGATAGTCGACAAAAAACGGTCGTGGTCATATTGGATTCCATACGATTCTTCAAGGTATTCCGGGCTTTCCGGATAAAATCCTTCCACCGCATAGCATTGGACCGCGCTCTGGCGCAGCGCCCGGATCAGATCCTGTTCCTGCTCGTTCAGGGAGCGATCGGAAAAGTAAAAGAGAACGGCCCTTGTCAGTGACAATTCCATCAGCGGCATAACGGACAGAAGGATCAGTCCGCAGCTGAGTGTCAGCGCTACGTTTGGCGATGGGCCGGATGCCGGAAACTATTGACGTTTTCCGAGATTTGTGTTAGCATCAAAAAAGGTTTGATAATCAAATTAAGAGCACAGCATGCAACTGTAAAAGCAGGGAACTGTTACAGGAAAAATATAAAGGAGGCCAATTATGGTAATCAGTCCAAGAGTCAAAGGATTTATCTGCATTACTGCTCATCCGGACGGATGCAGGGAGAATGTCAGAAGACAGATGGAGTATGTGGAAAAGAATGGTAAAATGGAAAACAGCCCGAAGAATGTTCTGATCATCGGAGCGTCCACAGGTTACGGTCTTGCATCCAGGATCGCACTGGCATTCGGAGGCGGGGCGAACACCCTGGGAATCATGTTTGAGAAAAGCGCGACGGCAACCAGAACGGCGACTCCGGGATATTATAATACAGAAGCGTTTGAAGCATTTGCAAGAGAAAAAGGACTGTATGCCGAGACGATCAATGGCGATGCTTTTTCCGTTGAATGTAAGGAAACTACCATCCAGAAGATCCGTGAGGATCTCGGAAAAGTAGATATGGTGATCTACAGCCTTGCGGCGCCGAGAAGGACCACACCGGACGGACACACCTACACATCGGTGCTGAAACCGGTCGGAGAGCCGTTTACCAATCTTTCCTGGAATGCAAAGGACAACAGTCTGACGACCGTTACTCTGGAGCCGGCGACTGAAGAGGAAGTGGCGGCTACCGTGAAAGTTATGGGCGGCGAGGACTGGATGGACTGGATCGAGGCGCTTCATGCGGCGGATGTTCTGTCCGAGGATGCAGTGACCGTTGCTTATTCCTACATAGGGCCGGAACTGACTTATCCGATCTACAAAGACGGTACGATCGGCATGGCAAAGAAGAATCTGAAGGAATGTTCGGACCGGATGAACGAGAAATACCAGGGACAGGGAATCCGTTCTTACGTATCGGTGAACAAAGCGGTGGTGACACAGGCCAGCGCGGCGATCCCGGTGGTTCCGCTGTATTTTATGATCCTCTATAAGGTCATGAAAGAGAAACATCTCCACGAGGGCTGTATTGAGCAGATGGACCGTCTGTTTCGTCAGAAACTCAGCGGCGCACATGTGGAGCAGGATGGCGAAGGCTATATCCGGATGGATGACTGGGAACTGCGGGAGGACGTACAGTCTGCAGTGATGGAAGCCTGGAGCAGAATCACGGAAACGGAACTCTCCGAGATTGCGGATGTCGACGGATACTGGGAAGATTTCTACCATATGTTCGGCTTCAGATTTGAGAATGTAGATTATGACAGAGACGTTCCGCTGGTATAAATGCGGGAGCGAATATAACGGACTGTTATAAGAAGGTCGAAAAATTTTCTGAAAACTGTTGCCTTTTGGCCTTTGATTTGTTACTATATAAGTAACAGATTGCCTGAATAAAAAGACATTAGCCGTCTGGTGCGTGCCTGCAGGTGATAAACCTGCTGGTATCGTACCAGCGGCTTTTTCGTTGTAACGGGGGTAGGCCATATGAATTTTAAAAAAGTTGACAGTAGTACGATCAAGTGTTATGTCTCCAATGAGGAACTGGAAGCGTATGGAATTACCGTAGAAGAATTGACGACGGATAAGAGTAAGGCACGCAAATTCATCAATTATCTTTTAGGCCTGGCCAGAGAAGAAATCGGAGAAATTGAGATTAATTCCATGATGACGATTCAGATACAGATGATCCGGGACAAAGGACTGCTTCTGACAATCACCAGTAATTTCTGGTCAGAACTTCCACGGGAACTGAAGGAATCTCTGATCGAGAGCATGGAGGAACATCTTCACCAGCTTGTGCAGGAAAATACGGATGGTGACGAGGAGAAGGAAGAGCAGGAGCAGATGTTTGAAAATCTGCTGGACCGTCTCAAAGGCGAGGACGTCGGGTATGAGCGGAAGGACGGCGAAAGTCCGGAGGAGGATGCTGATCCGGCGCCTGATACGCAAACGATGGATCAGGCGGTGTTTATGTTTCAGACGTTGGACGACGTGCTAACGCTCTGCAGTTTCGCTCCGGCGGAAAAGCAGATCAACAGCAGTCTTATGAAGGATCAGGGAAAATATTATCTGTATATCTGGGATCAGGGGATCGACCGGGAGCAGTTTCATATGTTCTGCACGATCGCGATGGAATACGGTACGCTTTACAGCGCCCAGAAAAGCACGATCTCGATGCTTCAGAGCCGTGCGGAGAGTTTGATCGGGGAAAATGCCGTGCAGAAACTGCAGAAAATAAAAGAAAGGTAGATCGAATCCGCGGGAAAATGTTCAAAGTCTCCGGCACAAAGGGAGAAATCGTCTTTGTGTCGGAGGCTTCTGCTTTTCTTATGAATAACATAGAAGATATGTATTTTACTTCCGACCGTGCGGCCGATATAATTGAAACATACAAAACAGTAATTCGGACAACGGTTCCGATTGGAGAACGGTTGCCAGGCTTACGCTGCCGGGAGGAAACAGGGATGGAAAAGAAACGTACCGTATGGAAAAAACTGTTTTTGTCGACGCTGAGTCTCAGTACATTTACCTTTGGCGGAGGGTATGTGATTATTTCGTTGATGAAGACAAAATTTGTAGATCAGCTGCATTGGATCGATGAAGACGAAATGCTGGATATGACAGCGATCGCCCAGTCTTCGCCGGGTGCGATCGCTGTGAACGGTGCGATTGTTGTGGGATATAAGCTGGCGGGAATCCCCGGCGTACTGATCGCTGTGATTGGGGCGATCCTGCCGCCGATGGTAATCCTTTCCATCGTCTCCCTGTGTTACGATGCGTTTATCTCCAACCCGGTGATCGCGGCGATGCTGAAGGGGATGGAATCGGGGATCGGCGCTGTCATCGCCTCCGTCGTATGGGATATGGCTGCGGGCATTGTGAAACAGAAAAGCATCTTTTCCGTGGCGGTCATGGCAGGAAGCTTTCTCGCCTGTATGGTTTGGAAGATGAATGTGGTCCTTATTATCCTGGCAGTTGCGGTGCTGGGTGTGATCCGGACGCTGTGGACAGAGAAAAGGGGGAACCGGCGATGATTTATCTGCAGTTATTTCTCAGTTTTCTCCAGATCGGGGCGTTCAGTTTTGGCGGGGGTTACGCGGCGATGCCGCTGATCCAGGCGCAGATTGTCGACGGACATCAGTGGCTGACGGCCTCAGAGTTCACAAATCTGATCACGATCTCACAGATGACGCCGGGACCGATCGCGGTTAATGCCGCGACGTTTGTGGGGACACAGATTGCCGGGCCGGCGGGAGCGGTGGTGGCGACCCTGGGATGTATTCTGCCGTCCTGTATTTTTGTGACTGGCCTGGCTTATATTTATACAAAATACCGGAAGCTCGATCTCCTGCAGGGAGCGCTTGGAGCGCTGCGGCCCGCGGTAGTTGCGTTGATCGCGCAGGCGGGAATCGATATTCTGATTACTGCATTTTTTAAAAGCGGTGTTTTTTCCCTTGCGGCGGAAAACATTTCCGTACGCGCGGTGGTCTGGTTTGTTCTCGGTTTTGTCTTGCTGAGAAAGACGAAACTGGGACCAGTCCCGGTGATGATCCTGTGCGGTGTGCTGGAAGTGGCGGCATCGTTCTTTTTGGGAAAATGATCGATCATTTGTTGCAGTTCAGCCGGCTGAATCGAAATTTTTTGGGTTACAGTTCAGCTGGCTGGACTGCCCCTTCTTTTTGAACAAATCTATAAATTTGGTCAGCATATTCTGAAAAATGTGTTATAATGTAAAAGTATGTGGCTGTAAAGGAGGATCTGTTGGCCGCCCTGGGCGGATGCGGAGTCTTTGACGGAACGGCTGCGTATAGAATGTTGAATGATCATTGCTGTGACAGGAAAAACAGATCGCCGGCTTGTGCGATTGACATTTTCTGCTGTCGGTGAAAAGAATGGAGGAGAGTATATGGCCAGTAAAAGATTGAAAAAGAAGAAACAGGCTGCCGGGAGTCTGCAGAGGCATCAGGAGCCTGAGAAGTATATGACGAAGGAGACTGGGAAGCCGGCGGCGGAACCGGAAAGAAAGGTTGAGGAGCCTTTGGGAGAAAAGCCGGAGGTGCAGGAAGAGAAAACAGTGAATGCAGAAGAAGGGCCTGCGCCGGAATGTGAAACGCAGGGCGTTTGTTTTCAGATAGAAGCGGATTTGCAGCAGGAGGAGATGGAAGAAATGAAAGCGATGAATTTTTATATCCAGTGGAACGGCAGAGAGTTCTGCCAGGCGGATATTGTGGAACAGATCAGGAAACAGTGGGAAGCGATGGGCAATGCGCCGGAGAGCCTTGAAAAGCTGAACATTTATCTGAAACCCGAAGAATCCAAAGCCTATTATGTGGCCAACGATTCTGTCCAGGGATGTGTAGAGCTGTAAGAAGTTTCAGGTTACAGTTCGGCCGGCAGACCTGTCGCCGGGGATCGGCAGTGATCCGCCGGATACAGCGGTCCAGCAGATATTATTACATAGTTTTCCCGCGATGGCGCGGTCCGCACAGACGGACGGCGCCGTCTTTTATATATAATCGCCGGATTTCTCTGTAAAAAATCGTGCATTTTTAACAAAGAGAACGAAAAGAATAAGGATAGGCTTGAAATGTATATCCGGGTTGTTTTAGAATGTTTGTATACAAAAAACAAAGGCAAACGGAGGGTGGAAATGAAACTGAGAGCGCTCGCAAAGATTAATCTGGGCCTGGATGTGACAGGAAAACGGCCGGACGGTTATCACGAAGTACGGATGATCATGCAGAACATTCAGATGTTTGACCAGCTGGAACTGGAAAAATCCGACCAGCCGGGGATCAGGATCGAGACAAACCTGTCCTTCTTGCCGTGTAATGAAAACAATCTGGTTTATCGGGCGGCGGATCTTCTGATGAAGGAGTTTGATATCCGCGAGGGCCTGAAGATAAAGCTTACAAAATTTATTCCTGTAGCGGCCGGTATGGCCGGAGGAAGCTCCGACGCGGCTGCGGCTCTGGTTGGAGTCAACCGGATGTTTCATCTGGGCCTTTCCACAAAAGAGCTGATGGATCGGGGAGTGAAGATCGGCGCAGATGTTCCTTATTGTGTCATGCGGGGAACGGCGCTCGCCGAGGGGATCGGGGAGAAACTGACGAAGCTCCCGCCGATGCCGTTCTGCTATGTGCTGATCGGAAAACCCGGGATCAATGTGTCGACAAAATTTGTTTACGGAAATCTCAATCTGGAGAAGATCGAACACCATCCGGATATTGACGGAATCCGGGCGGCGATCGAGCGGAAGGATCTGAAAGGGATCGCTTCAAAGATGGGAAATGTGCTGGAACTGGTCACCTGTCCGGCTTACCCTGTGATCGACGAGATCAAAGCGCTGATGCTGCGGGAAGGAGCGCTGAACGCGATGATGAGCGGCAGCGGGCCGACGGTGTTCGGCCTTTTCGACGACAGGGACACGGCACAGAGAGCCTGCGACAGGCTTCGGGAAAGCGGACTGGCAAGACAGACGTTTCTGACAACGATTTCAGAAAGTGGAGGAGGCAGACCCGGCGGCTATCGGGCGAAATGACGGGCTCGGAAAGTGAAAGGAAGGTAGATCAGGATGAAAATGGAAGACTATCAGTTTCTTCCTCTGAGAGACGTGGTATTTAATACGCTGCGCCAGTCAATCCTGCGCGGCGAACTGAAGCCGGGAGAGCGGCTGATGGAAATCCAGCTGGCAAACCAGCTGGGAGTGTCCCGGACGCCTATCCGGGAAGCGATCCGTATGTTGGAACTGGAGGGACTTGTGATCATGATCCCGCGGAAAGGCGCTCAGGTGGCCAAAATCACGGAGAAGGATCTGAACGATGTGCTGGAAGTCCGGCTGGGACTGGAGGAGCTGGCGGCCCGTTTCGCCTGCGAGAGGATCAGCCCGGAAGCGCTGGGCGAACTGTATCAGGCGTCGAGAAAATTTGAGTCTCTGCTTGAGACTGACGATCTGCAGGCCCTGGCCCAGGCGGATGTGGATTTCCACGATATCATTTACCGGGCGACGGACAATGCGCGCCTGGTGCAGCTTCTGAATAATCTGCGGGAACAGATGTACCGCTACCGGATCGAGTATCTGAAGGATGTGAAATCACGCCGTTCCCTGGTGGAGGAGCACGATGCTCTGTGGGAGGCGTTGAAGGAGCGTAACCTGGAACATGCACAGGTGATTATCCGGGAGCACATTGAGCGGCAGCAGAAAAGTATTGTTGACAGCATTTCTCATGAGGAATCATAAAGAAGTCAGGCAGAATATTTGTTTTTCGGAAAACTACAGGAACAAGAAAAGCGTTTTGAGCGGACGTTGAGCGATCAGCGGCTGTTTCAGAGCGCTTTTTCTTTTGTCAGAATGGGCCGGACAGATACGGTTTCGATTCGTTTTACAGGATCGTGAGGGCACGAAGTGCGGAGCAATTCGTGTCACATGTTCATTTGTCGGGCAACTCATCACATAGTTTTGAAAAAATAGGGCATCCTATCCGGAGAACTACAGCGTTCCAAAAAATATCGCATCAGAATCTTTTTCCGGGACGCTGTAAATGATCCTCGGGTGCAGTTCAGCGGCCTGAACTGCGATAAAGGGTCCGTCCGTGCAGGCACGGCGTACGCCTGCCGGGTGTATCGCCTAAATAAGTAACCGTTCAGCCAGTTCAACGGTTATCAAAAGAATCATGATATATGAGGTGAATGTTCGGAAGGAACCTTCCGAATCTGCCTTGATGACGCGGCAGTCGTGTCAGAAAGGAGGAAAAAATGGGACGAAAGCGAACCACGGGCAGCCGCTCTGTCTGGCCGGACGGCAGCAGGCCGGAAGCCGGTACGGCGGACAGAGGAAATGCTCCGGGAGGAAAAGAGGACAGAAGAGAGAACAGGGGAACGATGGCTTGTAAGGTGAGCAGTTCGCTGAAGAAAAATGAGGCCTGGCTGAACGAGCAGTGCGCCGGATGTGCGGATATTCTGATGCACCGGATGAAGCTGGGGCAGGAGATGGATGTGGACGCGCTGCTGGTACACATCGAGGTGACCGTTTCCAACACGCTGCTGGAGGATTCCCTGATGGGAAGACTTCTGAACCGGCTGCGGGAGATCCCGTCCGGGGATCTGGCGACTGTGCTGGACAACAACGCGCTGGGGGTCTCGGACGCGATGGCATTCGGCGATATGGATCAGGCGATGGACGCGCTGCTGGCCGGCAATGCGCTGCTGTTTCTGGACGGATACCCGAAAGTTCTCAAGATCGCAGCCAAAGGATACCCTTCGATGGGGGTGCAGAAAGCTGAGACGGAAAAGGCGCTGCGCGGATCCCGGGAGGGATTTACGGAATCTGTGAAACTGAATGAGGCTCTGATCCGTAAGCGGATCCGGAGCACCGGACTTAAAATTGAGGAATCCCCGCTGGGAGAGCGCTCGAATACGATGACCGCTCTGGTCTATATGGAAGATCTGATTTATCCGGATCTTCTGGAGAAGATCCGCGCGGAAATCCGGCAGTGGGAGATCGACGGGATCCTGGATACGGGAATGCTGGAGCAGCTGTGTCAGGAGCACTGGCTGTCGCCGTTTCCCCAGTTTGAGACGACGGAGCGGCCGGACCGGGCGGCGATGGAAGCGCTGAACGGCCGGATCGTGCTTCTGTGCGACAATTCTCCCACGGCGCTGCTTTTTCCCACGACCTTCAATGACTTCATGCAGGCCGGCGAAGACCGGTATCACTGGTTTGGAATGGTGACGTTTCTGAGGATCCTCAGGTATCTCGCGATGGCCGCGGCTCTTCTGATCTCCGGGTGTTACCTTGCGGTCACTTATTTTCACACACAGATCCTTCCGACGAATCTGTTGCTTTCTTTTGCGGAGGCGCGGAAGGGCGTGCCGTTTCCGGGGATCATCGAGATCCTTCTGATGGAACTGGCGTTTGAACTGATCCGGGAAGCGGGAATCCGGATGCCGGGTCCTCTGGGCGGCACGATAGGGATCGTCGGCGGCCTGATCATCGGCGATGCGGCGGTCTCGGCCAATCTGGTCAGCCCGATGGCAGTGGTCGTGGTGGCCTTCAGCGCACTGAGTTCCTTCGCGATTCCCAGGGAGGAATTTTCCGTGCCGTTCCGGTTGCTGAAATACGGATTTATTTTTCTGGGCGGCGCGTTCGGGATTTTCGGGATCGTGCTCGGAGTTTATCTGCTGCTCGGCCATCTGGCAGGGCTTATCAGCTTCGGTATTCCGTATCTGATGCCTTTTGTCGGGAAAGGCCTGCAGGATTACCGGGATCCCGGCGACGATGTGCTGCGGCGTCCGTTCCGCCTTCTGACTCTGCGGCCTGTATTTGCAAGGAGGGATCAGAGAGTGCGGATGCGGCGGAAAGGAGGAGACGATGTTCGCGGACAATGATCTTATTTCCAGGAGACAGCTTCTGCGCCAGATGATCCTGGCGCTGCTGGGCGCGTGGCTGCTGTTCCTTGCCGGGGAGATCTGCGGCCATGCGCAGAACGGGCTGCTGGGTATGACGCTCGGCTTTCTGCTTCTGGCCTGCTGGATTCTGGCGCTGTACCGATGTGAGGGTATCTATCGTCATCTCGATTCCTATGTGGGACCCGGCGGCCGGGTCGCGGTGATCATTTTTTACCTTTCTTTTCTCGTCCTGACCGGAAGCTTTCTGCTGAGAAAGGTAAGCCGGATTTGCGCGGAATACCTGGTCAGCGGTATGCAGCCGGAACTCTTAGGTCTGCTGTTTCTTTTGGCGGCCGGTCTTGGGATTGGAAATGACATTCAGAGGAGAGCGCGGCTGGCGGAGATCTTCTATCCGTTTGTCATGACGGGATTTGTCCTGATGCTGCTTCTGGCGGCGTTTCATATACGTACGGAATCCTTTGAGGAGCCGGTGGATCTCTCGGCGATAGAGATCGCCGGGGAGGGCTGGCGGACGCTGGCGGCCGGCGCAGTCCTGGCGGTCCTGCCATTTCTTCTGGGGCAGGTCAGACAGGAGAAGAGCCTGAAGCGGCCCCTGCTGGAGGGGCTGGGAAAATTGTGGCTTTTGCTGACGGCTGCAGTGCTGATCCTTCTCGGAACGTTTGGGATCGGCGGGATTGCCCGGATGGAGACGCCGGTCCTGCAGCTGATGGCAGGAACACGGCTGCCGGGAGAATTTCTGGAACGTTTTGACATTGTGTGGCTTGCGCTGCTGCTCGGCAGTCTCTTGTTTGCGCTCGGCAGTCTCCTGTTTTACGGAAATCATCTTGCAAAGATGCAGGGGAAAAAGGGACGGATTTTTCGCCTTGTGCTGGGACTGCTGATCTACGCCGGGAGTGTGGCAGGCGGCGAAAACGGAATCGAAGCGCATTATCTTTTTCTGACGGAATGGTTCTATCTGCCGTTTTTTCTTTTTCTGACGCTCGTTTTGTGGGCGGCGGAAAAGGTCAGAAAGATGAAAAACACAGAACGCAGGGAGTGAGAAGGTGCGGGATAAAAAGAGTGCCCGGAAACCGGGCGGGACACAGAGAAAATATGGGAGGTCTGCTTTCTTTGGCATGCTGGCGGGAATGTTCCTGCTCAGCGGCTGCGGGGGCGTCGGGCCGGAAGAGCGTGCGTATCCGCTGACGGTCTTTGTTGACGCTGTGCCGGAGGGATATCAGGTGATCTATGACATGGCGGATCTGGCGGAGATGACCGGTCAGAGCAAGGACAGCGGAAGCGGTGAGAACGAGGGAAGCACGGGGACTGTTTATACCGCGGAGACGCTGGAGGAGATCGGGGAGAGGTACGACGCGGGAAGCCAGTATGAGCTGGATATCGGCCATGTGAAAGCGCTGGTCCTCGGGACTGGTCTTGTATCGGAGAAACAAAAACTGGAGACGGTGATGAACTGGCTGGAAGGAGACAGTGATCTTGGCAGAAATGCGTTGGTCTTTCTGGTGGAGCAGCCGGAAGCTGTCATGGAAAAACGGGGAGAACTGGGAGATTCTGTGGGAGTGTTTCTGAATGGAATCTATGAAAACAGGGAGAACAAAGACCGGCGCCCGGTAACGCTGGACGATGTATTTTATCACTGGTTTAACGACCGGGAACTGCCGGAACTTCCTGTGATCCGGACCACGGAAAAAGGGATTGAGATTTCCACGGATCCTGTGCAGTGAAAAAGGGCAAGGGAATAAAAACCATTTTCAGCGGGAATACTCATGTTATCAGAAAAGAAAAAAGACAGGCAGGCCAGACAGGCCGGGCCTGTTACATAAAACGGGGGCAGAGTATGAGTCAGAACATGAAAAGAGTCGGAGAGGACGGAAAAACCCGAAAAAATTTCCGTAAGAAGTTAAAAAATCAGATTGCCTGGATCACGGGTCTGTGTGCAGGGCTGCTGGTCCTGGTGTTTATGACAGGCATGCACAGGGAGGAAGTGAAGATCCAGCAGGAAATCGCCGCCTGTGTGGTCAGGTTTCATGTAAAAGCCAACAGTGACCGAAAACAGGATCAGGAGAACAAGCTGGCTGTCCGGGATGCGCTCCTGGAGAAGATGGAAGCGCTCCTCGGGGAAAACCCGGACCGGCAGAAAACGGAAGAGATCCTCAGAGAAAATCTGCCGCAGCTTCAGCTTTGCGCGGAAGAAGTCCTGCAGACAAGAGACTGTGATCAGCCGGTGGAAGTGACGTTCGGAGAAGCCTGGTTTCCGCAGAAAACCTACGGGGAGTATACGTTTCCATCCGGAGAATATGAGGCTTTGAACGTGACGATCGGCGGGGGAGCGGGGCATAACTGGTGGTGCATGGTGTATCCGTCCCTGTGCTTTCCCGACGCACTGCATCCGGTGCCGGATGAGGAGGGAGAGCAGGAACTGGAAACGATACTCAGCGATGAGGCTTACGACTCGATCCTGCGGCATGGAAAACTGCGATTTTCCTTTTTCCTTGCAATCTTCGGGCATTCAGGTTAAAATGTAGAAAG
Source organism: Candidatus Fusicatenibacter merdavium (assembly GCA_019115005.1). GTDB lineage: Bacteria > Bacillota > Clostridia > Lachnospirales > Lachnospiraceae > Fusicatenibacter > Fusicatenibacter merdavium. Next base: position 24,169 of record DXEK01000157.1, read on the forward strand.
TGCAGCTGCTGTATTCCGGACAGAAACGGCAGGATGTGCCAGATTGCAGTATGGAGATAAATAAGGATGAGTATAAATAACAACGCGCCGGTCGGCGTTTTTGACTCAGGAGTCGGGGGGCTTACGGTGGTCAGGGAGATCATGAGAAATCTTCCGGAGGAAAAGATCGTGTACTTTGGCGACACTGCCAGGGTACCGTACGGCTCGAAATCTGCGGAGACAGTCACCCGCTATTCGAGACAGATCGTCCGCTTCCTTCAGACACAGAATGTAAAAGCGATTGTGATTGCATGCAATACAGCCAGCGCGTTCGCGTTGGAGACGATCGAGAAGGAGATCGATCTGCCGATTCTGGGCGTTGTGAAACCGGGAGCGGAGATGGCGCTGAAGACCACGAGGAATAAAAGGATCGGTGTGATCGCGACGGAAGGTACGATACACAGCGGTCTGTACCAGCGGCTGATCACCAGGGAGGATCCGGAAGTGTCCGTGTACGGACAACCCTGTCCGCTGTTTGTGCCTCTGGTGGAAGAAGGCTGGACGAAGGACCCGGTCACTGAGGTGGTGGCCAGACGGTATCTGAAGGATTTGCTGGAAAAAGATATTGACACTCTGATCATGGGATGTACCCACTATCCGCTGCTGCGTTCTCTGCTGCGCCATGTAGTCGGGGAAAAGGTGACGCTGGTCAATCCCGCTTACGAGACCGCGCAGGCGCTGAAACGGATGCTGGCGGAGCTTGATCTGGAAAGAGATCCGTCGGACGATCAGGAGGAAGGAAAATATTGTTTCTATGCCAGTGACGCCGTGGAACGTCTCAATGAGTTTGCCCGCAGGATTCTTCCTTACGAGATCGTCGGAACGCGTCAGATCCCGATCGAGGAATACTGAACGGCGAGTAAAATTTAGAGAGAGAAAAGTCATGACAAAAGATGTGATCATAAGTATCAGAGGCCTGCAGGTTCTGGTGGATGAGAACGGAGAGCAGGAACCGGTGGAGGTATTGAACGCCGGGCAGTATTATTACAAAAACAATCAACATTACATACTCTATGACGAACCCGCGGAGGGATTTGAGGAGACGACCCACAATATCCTGAAGTTTAATAAGAACAAACTGGAGGTCCGGAAACGCGGACTGATGGAAGTTCACATGATCTTCGAAGAAAACAAGAAGAATATTTCCATGTATCAGACGCCGTTCGGCGTGATGGACATGGGGATTGCCACGACCAGGATCGAGTTGACGGAGGAGCCGGAGCGTATCTTTCTGGAGGTGGATTACGCGCTGGAAATGGGCGGAAGCTATGTGGGCGACTGCAACATTCAGCTGCTGGTACAGGCGAGAACAAAAGAGAATCTTGCGCTCTGAACCGCCTTTCTTACAAAAAACTGAAAAAAACATAAATACCGTGGAAATGCTTTTATTTGCACAGATATTATGCTAAGATATTTTCGTATCATGGATTCCCGGTACAGCGTTTACAGGAGAACTGAATCTTATGCAGAATATGTTCCCGAGTGTACAGGTCAAAAAACTGGCGAAACGGACGTCCGCCAGGAGTTTTTGGCCTGTACACTCGGGAAAACTGACAAGTCGAAAACCCGGCGGGCAAACTGCGGGGTATCAGATGATTGCGGGAATAAATGCGATTGTCCGAGAAGCGCTGTCTGAAGCCTTGTACAAGAAATGGAGGAGTCAATATGAAGAAAAAAATCATGATGCTTATTCTGTGTGTCTCTGTCGGCGCGTTTGCCGCAGGATGCAGCAATACAGATAACGGCGGAACCACCAGCTCCGCTTCCGGAAGCAGCTCCGGTACAGCCAGCACAGCGTCCTCAGCGAGCACGGACAGTTCCGCGGAAGACGACATTCCGGTTGTGGACGAAGATCTGCCTGTCTCCGACTGTGTGACGCTCGGAGATTATAAAGGGATCACTCTGGAGAGAAAGATCCAGCAGGTTACAGATGAAGATGTAGAGTCCTTTATCTCCAGCGTTCTGACGACAGCTGTCACCGACCCGGATGCGACGGTGGAAGAGGGAGATACGGTTGACATTGCCTACGTAGGAAAGATCGACGGAGAGGAATTTGACGGCGGAAGCACAGACTCACAGACGCTCGTTGTGGGGGCCGGAGGATATATCGACGGATTCGAGGACGGTCTGATCGGAATGAAACAGGATGAGACCAAAGACCTGAACCTGAAATTCCCGGAGGATTACCGCGCGACAGACGTTGCCGGAAAAGATGTAGTCTTCACGGTGACGATCAATGCGATCATGCGTCCGCAGGAACTGACAGACGAATGGGTACAGGAAAACACCGACTATTCCAACATAGATGAATACCGCCAGGCACAGAGAGAACAGATGGAAGCGTCCAACGAACTTTCCGCGGAGAACGATCTGGATTCAGAAGCCCTTCAGGCGATCCTGGACAATGCCGAGATCAAACAGATCCCCCAGTCCTACATTACACTGGGAGAGCAGATGTACGAACAGATCTACAGCTCCTACGCGTCCATTTACGGCGTGACACTGGATGAATTCATCGAACAGTACGTAGGTCAGGAAACCTATGATGAAGAAAAAGCCGCCTATTCCAAACAGGTGGCAGAACTTGCCCTGGTAGTCAACGCAGTCTCCGAACAGGAAGGATGGAGCAACGAGGACGAAGACTACATTACACGCTTTAACAACAGAGTCGAAAACTCCGGCCTGAGCGAAGAAGAATATGTAGAGCAGAACGGCCAGGAAAACATCGATCTCAGCATTAATCAGGACCGGGTTCTGGACCTTGTACTGGAAAATGCGACCATCACCGACGTAACCGTCGATGCCGACGGAAACCCCGTATAAATACGCACTCAAAATAGACAAAATCCCCCTTCCAAGGGCAAGCCAAAGAACAGAAAGGCAGGGAAGGCGGCGGGAGGACGCGGGCGGATGGTGTGCGTGTGCGGCGGCGTCTGCGGAGATGCGAGAAAATCTTGACGTTCCGAAGCCCCTGCGGACGGGACAGGCGCAGGGCTGCCAGCCCGGAGCCTGAGGAGCGCTGAG
>DXEK01000158.1 GCA_019115005.1 Candidatus Fusicatenibacter merdavium
AGTTACCTGAACGGTGATCCCTTTTCCTTTTTTGAGAACGTTCCGACGGCTTTACAAATTTTCAAACGCGTGCTATAGTAAAAAAATTACAGGACATTTCTAACAGATTCATGATAGAAGGGAGTTTCCTATGAGAATTATCGCAGCTTTACTGAAACCGTTATCTTTCGTCCCGGCTCTGCTGATGATGTACCTTATCTTCTCTTTTTCTTCGCAGAACGGAGCGGAATCCTCTTCGCTCAGCAATAAGGTAACTGAATCCGCACTGATCGTCGCCGATCACGTGCTGGACAAGGGATGGAGCGAGGAAGATATTCAGGTACGCGTGGAAAAATACGGCTATTATGTTCGTAAACTGGCACATATGACAGAGTACTGTATCCTTGCGGTCACCATCTCTCTGCCGCTGTACGTCTACGGCCTGAGAGGTTTTCCCCTTCTTGTGCTGGCCGGCCTGTTCTGTGTTGTCTTTGCCGCCTCGGACGAATACCACCAGACCATGGTGGCAAACCGCGGACCGTCGGTCCGGGATGTAGGGATCGACAGTCTCGGCGCCCTGGTCGGAATCACGCTGGTGCGCATCTTTTCCTGGATCGCCCTGGGCGGAGATACCAGACGGCGGAGACGGCGGCGTTACCGGTAAGCCGGCTCTTCCTCCAGAACCCGGTACTTTCTGCTGCGCAGAAGTGCCGGCAGTTCTTCCTCACCATCCATCTCTGTCTCCGTGACGATCCCGCCTTTTCCCACATCTTCTTCCCTGTGGCTGTCGCTTCCTCCGGTGGGGAGCAACCACGGATGGGTAGCCAGAATCCTCTGGGTCTTTCCGTTTCCGTTGTCGTGGCGCGGACTGGTGTTGACCGCTTCCATCCCGTGGAGAAACGAAAGTTCCGCCGGTGTGGAACTTCCCTCCCGGTTCGGATGCGCCTGAATGATCAACAGTCTGCCATGGTATGTCTCATAAAAGCTTTCCAGGTTCATGGAAAGCCACCTTTCCCCCTCCCGGTACAACAGTTCTTCTGTCAGCCCGTACAGGAGATAGTCATTGGGATCCTCGAGAAAACGGATCTCCATGGCCAGTCCCACCATCAGTCTGGTGCCGGCCAGCATTTTTCCTTCCCGGTAAGGTTTCAGAAAAAAATCTGCCCTTTCCCTCCAGGTCATTCCTTTCGTCATCTCCTGAAATTCCCTGTGAAAATGGTTCGTCAGCCAGATTCCCCGATACCCTTTTTCTTCATATCGGTTCACCATTTCACGTACATCCAGATGTCCGCAGGGACTCACCTCGCTGGTATGCACATGCAGATCATATCGGTACATTTCTTTTCCGCCTTTCTGTCAGATTGCTGAGGTTCTATAACCGGTCCGAATACTTCTTTTTCAGCGTATGCAGACGGGAAAGACTTTTCGCCGTCTTCTCCTTCGTAAGCTTGGATACCAGAAGCACCAGGGCATCCACCACCGCTGCCGCTGCCGTCATGGAATGGTATTCCTTTTCGTCCCCGCGGCAGGCATACAGATTCACGTCCGCACACTCTTCCTTCATCAGAAACGTCCGACCTGTAAACGCCAGCGTCCGGTATCCGGCTTCCTTCTGGCAGTCCAGGATCACCTGCCCCTGGGCAGACAGCTTGGAGTAGGCGAAGAAAACCACGAGATCTCCTTCCCCTGCCTGGGCCAGTCCCTCCAGCATCCCGGAACCTCCGGACGGGATCTTTTCCACACGGATCCCGATCCTCCGCAGGCGGTAAAACAGCAGTTCGCCCATTGCGTCAGACGCGTTTTTGGAAAAAATAAAAACCCTGTCCGCAGACGCAATTTCCCGTGCGGCGCTCTCAAACGTCTCGGGATCGTTTTCCTCAATCGTCTTTTCCAGACATTCCTTCTGATGCTCCAGCCACTTTCTCACCTGGAATTCATCTTCTTTCTGCAGCGTCCGGGCAATCTTTCTGGCGGGTCCCTTTTCCCTGCTCTGCTGCATCACACTCTGCTTCAGCTGTTTGAAATCCTGATACCCCGCATGGCGGGCAAATCTGGAGATCGTCGCCTCGGAAACCTCCAGGCGTCTTGCCAGCTGCCCGATCCCCAGAAACAGGAACTCCTCGGTGTTGCTCCCGATAAACTCCAGGATCTTACGATCCGCTCTGGTCAGTTCTTCCTCATGTCTCAAAAGATCTACAGTCATAGCTATCTCCTCTGTTTTTTATATTACCACAGAACGGTTCAACAGGACAGAAACATAATTTCCGCCCAGTTCATGCACCTCTTTCAGCGTGCGCTTGAGCAGCGCCGCATTCCGTACCTGATCCGCCGCATGTTCCGCCACCTCGATCCGGTGGGTGTTTTTTCTCATCTCCTCCAGAAGGCCGGAGATCTCCCGCGGTTCCCCTTCCATGTGAGTGCGGATGCAGCCGTACTGGAGCGCCTGGTGGGTATCGCTTCCGCCGACCACCGGAATCTGCAGCTGCCCGGCAAGCGCGTATGTCTTTTTTTCTGTCTCCTCCCGGTTCAGAGCTACATCCTTTCCGTTCAGATCCAGGAAATCAAGGGCGGCCAGTTCGTCCGCCGGAAGTTCCGGGATATGCCCGCCTTCACGGAACGGATGCGCTCCGCCCACGATCACATGGTATTCCGAGAAAAGCTTCATCAGATCACGGAACGGCAGAAACTTCCTTTTTTCTTTATAAGGTTCCAGCCTGCGGTTCAATTCCAGGATTTCCTCCATATTGCCGATCGACAGAATATGGCCGCCCTGTGCGATATCTGTCTCCATTCCTGGGAAAACACGCAGCCCGTTTTCCAGGACCAGACAATCTCCCTCCCGCCGGCTGATCCGGCTCAGGTAACTGTAAATCTCGTCAAACTGAAGGGTATTGAAATGTTCCGTCAGACAAAGCGCATCCAGTCCCGCCCTTCTGGCCTGATCAAACAGCCAGTCTGTATATTCCGTAGAAAACGGAAGCTTCTTGGCCAGCTTACCATGAGTATGAAAATCAATATACAATCTTTCTTCCTCCTTACAGGATCGTCATCGCAAAAACTGTCAATGCCATCCATAAAAATGATACTGCCACGAACAGCATATCATCATATCCCACTTTCAGGGAAGACAATTTCAGCTTCTTCACTTCCGGACTTGTCGCCGCATTCCGGTATCCTTTGATCTCCAATGCCTCCACCGTCGTACGGGAGCGTTTTGCCGTGTTCAGCATCAACGGATAGAACGCGTGGATGATCACTTTCACCTGATAGATCAGGTAACGGATTTTTCCCGCAAAGGTACTGCTGCCCGGCGCATTTCCTCTGAGGCGGTAGGAAAGAAGCACATTCTGGAACTCTTCCATCAGCATCGGCAGCATACGGTATGCATAGGAGATAGAGAAGGACAGCCGCTCGGGACATCCGAACCACATCAGTCCGTTGGACAGTCTGTCCGGATCAAGACCGGAAAACACGGTGACAGAGGCCAGAGATACCGTCGCCACTTTCAGGGTCAGGATCAGAAGCGGAAGGATGGTCTCCGCGTTTCCGCCGAACAGCAGTGACACAAGAAACAGATACCCTGTCTGAGAGAACACTCCCACGACAAACAGAAGCAGCACCAGTCCGGCAACCCGCGCCATCACCGTCGTTGCCGCCACCAGCAGAAATGCCCCCAGAAGAAACGGCACCTGATCCACAAACCACGGCACCAGCGCAAAAAACACATACCAGACCAGAAGCACCCTCGGATCAAGCTTCGCAATAAACGTATCATCATTGCCATATGCATTTTTCAGTACCTGATTTCTCAGAAAATCCATGGAAAGCTTATCCAGAATGTTATCGGAAAGCTTCTGCATGATTTTATCCATTGTCTTCTCTCCTTCCTACATGCATCCGCAGCCAAACTGCTGACGGAACTCCTGAATCGTATAGCAGAATGCAGCCGGATTCAGTATTTTTCCCATATCAAAAATCTCCGGCGGCCGGATTCCTGTCAGGTCCGTCACCTCTTTGTTTCCGAAAATTTCATTCCTGCTGCCGTCCGCAACCACCCTGCCCTCGCAGAGCACAATGATCCGCTCCGCCCACTCGCAGACCAGCTGCATGTCATGAGTCGCGATCATCACAGTATCTGTGATATCCTTCATCTCATTCAGTGTCCGCATGATCTCTTTTCTCGTGGCAATGTCCAGATTCGCCGTCGGCTCATCCAGCAGCAGAATCTCCGGGTTCAATGCGATACCGATCGCCAGACTTGCACGGCGCATCTGTCCGCCGGAGAGCAGCCGTCCGTCCCGGTCCTTCAATTCCGTCAGCCGGAACTGTTCCAGCAGATCCGCCGTCCGCTCCTTCCAGTTTTCCACGCGTCGCGCCTGCATTGCAAAGGCGATGTCGCTCTCAATAGAATCCTTGATGAACATTTCTTCCGGATTCTGGTAGACCAGGGAGATCGTCCGGGACAATGCTTCCGGTTTTGTGTCCCTGATTCCCTTCCCCTTCAGCAGAACCTCTCCCTCCGAAGGCTTGATCAGTCCGGTCATCAGCTTCATCAGCGTCGATTTGCCGGCCCCGTTGGAACCGATCAGGGCGATCTTTTCCCCTTTTCGGATCTCAAGATTCAAGCCATGAAAAATCTGTTTTGCGTCTCCTTTGACCGCCCGGTAAGAGACGGAGACATTCCGGAATTCCACAGCATGCTCCGATCCGTTTCCCCGGCCGGACGCTCCCGGCTCCTCCGGACAGACTTCCCTCCGGTAGAACAGATGGCCAAACACCTTTTTTCCGGCTTCGATGGTCGTCGGAAGCACCGTATCTCCGGCCAGCAGGCCATCCTTCTTCATCTGATGTGCCGCGATCGTTACCTGCGGAGGAAAGATATTGCATTCCTGCAGTTCATCCACCCGCTGCAGCGCCTCGTCTGCGGGAAGCACCCACTCTGTATGACCGTCTTTCAGAAGCGCCACGTGATGGCAGTAATCTGCAATATATTCTGTGTGATGCTCGATCACGATGATCGTCTTTCCCCAGGTCTCATTAAGGTTTTTCAGCACACCGTAAATCAGATCGGCATGGCGGGGATCCAGCTGAGCGATCGGCTCGTCCAGGATCAGGACGTCCGGTTCCAGCGAAACTGCTCCCGCCAGCGCCAGCAAATGCGTCTGCCCGCCGGAAAGCTGCCAGATATATTCCTGTTCTCTGCCTTCCAGCCCGCACTGGCGCAGGGCCTCTCTTCCCCGTTCCAGATAATCCGGCATCGCATAATTCATACAGGCATAGGACGCATCGTCAAGGACTGTGGGACGCACAATCTGATTTTCAAAATCCTGGTAGACATATCCAACCTTTCCTGCGATTTCCCCCACATTCATCGTCCTGGTATCTTTCTGGTCCACCAGAACACTTCCCTCAAATTCTCCCATGATAAAATGCGGAATCAGACCGTTCATAGCTTTGCACAGTGTCGATTTTCCACACCCGTTATTTCCGATGATTGCCAGAAAATCTCCCTTTTCCACATTCAGATTCAGATGATTCAGCGTTGGCCGGGACGCACCCGGATATGTATAAGTCAGATCACTGATTTCAATAATATTCATATTCGCAACTCCTCCGGCGGCATCCGCCGCTTTTTCTGCAACCGTTCAGCAGCTAAACCGTTATATTTTCTTATTTTACGGCTTCCGCTCTCTTTTTCATCACAGCCAGCACAGCAACAGCCACCACGGCCGCCACGACAATTCCTGCCGCTACCGCGGTTCCGCTCTCCGCCCAGCTCGCCTCCCAGTCGATCAGGGACAGGCCGCTTGTCGCCAGCAGTTCCGCACAGACCGCCACAACGAACGCCCCGAGACAGGCCAGGATCACCTTTGCATTGATCGTGCCGAGGGCAGTCTTCTCTGTGCGCGGCTGCATGCCCAGGAGCGGCTCAATCTTTCCGTACAGCTTCGGAACCAGATAGAGCGTCGGCAGCAGGCAGAACAGGATACCGGAAAACAGCAGATCATTCAGGAACGCGAACCCTTCCGTTGCAAACACACTCTCCGGAAGTCCGGGAACCGCTTCGAAATCTTCCACTGCAAACTGCACTTTGAAAATATCCACCAGCATTCCGAGAAACAGCTGTACCGCCGGACCTGTGATCGCCGCAATGCCGACCATTTTCCGATTCTGCGGATTCTTGACCATACGGCCTGCCAGATATACGCCGATGGTTACAGTGATAAACTTCTCCAGTTCGCCGAGCCCGCCGAACTGTCCCAGCATGATCTCACTGAAAACCAGTTCTCCGGTCGCTGCTCCAAGAGCCGCGGACAGCGGATCAAACAACATTCCCAACACCAGTGGAATAAAAAGGAAATATTCCACAGAAAACTCCACGATACCGATCTGAAACTTCGGGATCAGCTCCGTAAACAAGGTCGCCATCCCGTAGAGAGCCATGGTCAGGACAAAAATCATCAGTTTCTGTGACTGCGACGCAGCCTGTCTTTTCATCGTCTCCATTTTCAATTCCTCCAGACTTCTTTTTCTTACGTCCTGTAACAGTTCAGCCATCAGAACTGTTACTACGTTCTTTACTATAACAAATCTATGTAAAGTCTTCGTTCACTGCAATGTTAAATGTAAATAAATTTTCAGTGATTTCATTTTTGAAATTTTATTTTCTTTTTTGGATATAAAAAAGCTTCCAGCAAACGCGTCTCACCATTTGCAGAAAGCTTTTCCAATCTATCTCACAGTCATAGAAATTCTTCCCGGTGTTCCCGGAAAAATTCATAATAAATCCTCACATTTTCCAGCTCCGTCCACCGCTTTACATCCACCGGATCCTCATCCAGATCGTAGATCTTCGCCCCGCGCATCGCAAGCAGAAACGGGGAGTGGGTGGAGATGACAAACTGGCATCCGAAAAAACGGGCCGAGTCTTCGAGAAACTTCATCAGTTCCATCTGCCGTTTCGGAGACAGACTGTTCTCCGGCTCGTCCAGAAGATAAAGGCCGTTCTCGCCGATCTTCTCACAGAAATAAGACCATGCGCTCTCACCGTTGGAATACTCCCGGACATTTCCGGGCGTGTTGGCCCGGACATATTTGGACTGGGTCTTGCTCCTGGCCATATTGACCTTCTTCAGCGTATCGTAATCGTCCATGGAACGCATCCGGAAATTGGAATACTTCATTTCCAGATATTCTTCAAACAGATCCTCCCGCCGCCGTTCTACACCGTTGTTGATCGAACGGACATTCAGCATATAATCAAATACATCATCGCTGGTAATGATCCGGCTTCCCTTCGGCAATTTCCCGATCATCTCCGCATCACAGAGCCCGAGATAATCTTCAAAAAATTCCGAGCGGTTGTACGGTGTGTCCCGTTCCAGCCCCAGCTTTGCGGCGATGACATTCAGCGCCGTCGTCTTTCCGCATCCGTTCCCTCCGTAAAAGACTGTGATCGGTTCAAAATCTACTCTCCGGAACTTTCTCCCGGAAAGAACCTGAAACGGATAATAGGAATCATAGCAAGTCCTCTTCAGACGCGGATCCTTCGGGTTATAGAAAAAATCGGTTTCCTTTTCGTCGTCCGGAAACTGAAAGCTTTCGAGATATACCATCTTATTCCCCTTATAAACTGTCTGCATAATCCTGTACATCCTGGCGGAACTGTACCCATGCGTCCTCATGTTCCACAAAATATTTCGGACAGTCCTTTCCGGTCACATCATAATGGCGGATCACATCCTCCGAAGAAAGACCGAACCGATGACACAGCCATCCGGTCAGCTGTACAAGAGACTGATACGTTGCGTCCGTAAACTGTCCGCTCTCATCCGGATGACAGCATTCGATGGAAAGCGTATCACTGTTCCTGCTGTTCGAGGCGTATGCCCACTCGGAGCTCGGGATACACTGGATCACTTCGCCGTCCAGACCGATGATAAAATGGCTGCTGGCCTTTGTCGACTGCGAATCCTTCAGCCCTTCAAAGTAATCATGATTCTGCTGCGCCGTACTTCCCGGATTCGCGGTATAATGAATGACTATTCCATTGATCTGCTGCAAGGCGATCTGGGGGCGCGACCACTCGTTGGGCGTCAGCAGTTCCACATTGATCGGAGGAGCGCCTTCCCACTGCACACTCGTCGTATCCGCCTGAATATCCACCGGCCCGCTCTGTCCGATCCCTGTCAGCTGCCGTACGCCAAATCCGAGTCCCAACACACATACTCCCACAACTGCGACAGTTCCCATAACGCGCCGCCGGACCTGCGCCCGCCTTCTTTTTCTCGTCATCCGTGAATAACGGTATCTTTTCCTCTTATGCTGCATTTACCTCTCCTCTTTATCTGAATGTGAACACCTGATTTTCTGTGATAACCGTTCCGTCAGCCAAATCGTTATTCCCTATGTACCGGATATAAATCCGCATATATTGATAGCCTTGTTTCTGTGCATACTTCAGACATTCCAGCCACAGGGTTCTTCCCAGCCCCAGGCGGTGATACTCTTTCCGGACAGCCATCACAAAGATTTCCACAGCAGCAGGCCCTGTTTCCCTCAATGCCAGAAAACCGGCCGGCTCTCCATCGGCATAGACAGTCCAGAATGGCAGTCCTGCACTGACTGCGATATACTCTTCCGTACTTTCCGGAATTCCAAACCATTCCGGCAGACTGCTCAGAACAGCCCGCGAAATCCTCTTCTTATCTTCCTCATCAATAATAAATTCTACCACTTTATCACCTCGAATGCTATGGATTCACAGAAATTACATATTTTGTCGATTCCCCAATTCATTTGGCTCTCTCATGAAATACTGTCATGTATTTCTATATACTTATTTCCCATGCAACCAAAAATACCCGCGGACATTGCTTCACGCAATGCCGCGGGTACTGTATACGTGCGCAGTCAATGACCGCGCATCTGTAAACGATCATCGTCAATCGTTTTGATCTACGCTGTAGTTCGGAGCCTCTTTTGTGATATGGATGTCATGCGGATGGGATTCCTTCAGAGATGCGGAGGTGATCTTCACAAATTTTCCGGTCTCTTTCAGAGTCTCAATGTCCTTTGCTCCGCAGTATCCCATACCGGAACGGATTCCGCCGACCAGCTGGAACACTGTGTCTTCCACCAGACCTTTGTATGCCACACGGCCCTCGACACCTTCCGGTACAAGTTTTTTCGCGCCCACCTGGAAATAACGGTCTTTGCTGCCGTTTTCCATCGCTGCGATCGATCCCATTCCACGGTATACTTTGTATTTTCTTCCCTGGAACAGTTCGAACTCTCCCGGGCTCTCGTCACAGCCTGCGAAGATACTTCCCATCATGCAGACATTGGCACCGGCAGCGATCGCTTTCGTCATATCGCCGGAGTACTTGATACCGCCGTCGGCGATGATCGGAGTTCCTGTTTTCTTCGCCTCTTCGTAGCAGTTCATGATCGCAGTGATCTGCGGAACACCGATACCCGCCACGACACGGGTCGTACAGATCGAACCAGGTCCGATGCCGACTTTGACAGCGTCAGCGCCGGCAGCGATCAGATCACGGGTAGCCTCAGCGGTCGCTACGTTTCCTGCGATCACCTGCAGATCCGGGAATTTTGCTTTGATGCTGCGCAGAGTATCAAAAATATTCTTAGAATGTCCATGAGCGGAGTCAATGACGATCACATCGACATGGGCGTTCACCAGCGCCTCCACGCGGTCGAGAACATTTGCGGTGATTCCGACTGCAGCGCCGCACAGCAGACGTCCCTGCTCGTCCTTTGCGGAATTCGGGTACTTGATCGTCTTTTCAATATCCTTGATCGTGATCAGACCTTTCAGGTTAAAGTCATCGTCGACGATCGGGAGCTTCTCTTTTCTGGATTTCGCCAGAATTTTCTTGGCTTCCTCAAGGGTAACGCCGACCTTCGCGGTCACAAGACCTTCGCTGGTCATACAATCGCGGATCTTCTTTGACATATCTGTCTCGAATTTCAGATCGCGGTTTGTGATAATTCCTACCAGCTTTGTGCCCTCTGTGATCGGGACGCCGGAGATCCGGAATTTCGACATCAGATTGTTTGCGTCTTCCAGTGTATGGTCAGGAGACAAGAAAAACGGATCGGTGATAACACCATTCTCGGAACGTTTTACCTTATCTACCTCATCTGCCTGCTGCTCAATCGACATGTTCTTGTGAATAATGCCGATTCCTCCCTGCCGTGCCATCGCAATCGCCATACGGTGCTCGGTTACCGTATCCATACCTGCGCTCATCATAGGAATGTTCAGCTTGACTTTTTTGGTCAGGTACGTCGTAATGTCCACCATGTTCGGGGTTACTTCTGAGTACTGCGGAACAAGCAGCACATCGTCAAAAGTAATGCCATCACCAATAATTGTGCCCATTTTCTTTTCTCCCTTTCTTCATTTGTCATTTTATAGTTGCATTTACAATGTAACAGTTCGGCCGGCAGGACCAGCAGAACTGTTGCTTTATAGTTCTAATTAGTTTACCAAAACGAAAGGAACCTGTCAATCATAAAATACTTTTCGCGGCATCTTGCTGCGGATATCTTTCAGCATCGTCTCGTTGGGTTCAAAAACAACCAGTTCCATCTGGCTGTTCCTGGAGATCACAAAACCGTAAGGCTTATGGCCCTCTCCCTCGATCCCGGAGGAATAATCAGCTTTTTTCAGGCTGCGGTTATTCTTGTAGGAATCCAGACGGTGCGAATTCCACGGCGCCATAATTTCCATAGAAGAAAGGTCGTAGCTGGCTGCGCGTTTTCTTCTGGACTTGGAGAAAATGCGGTCCACCTCCAGTTCTCCATTGACATACAGATATTCAAACTCTACATTCAGACGCGGGAGAAATATATAATCCACGATTCCCAAGATAACTGCGCCGATCAGCAGGAGCGGCATCAGCACCAGGCCTGCCAGTGCAAACAGTACCGTGAAAAATATCAGCGCAAATTTGATCGCCTGATCCTTTCCCGATGGTTTTTTCGGCACCATGACTTCCGTGTACAGATCACTCATTTTCAGTTGTCCTCCTCAAGGTAATTAATAAAAGCTTTTGTTGTATCCAGATTCTGTGCATTCACCAAGACTGCCAGATATACCGGTTCGTAAGTAGTAAGGTTCATCTCCTGATACCTCGCCAGATTGGTAATATCGAGTGCGGTATCGCCTTCCGAGATATTATATTTCTGACATTCTTCTTCCGAAAGAAGATCCGTCAGATCCATGAAATATTCCTGCTCCGCGTAATGCTCATAGACATCCTCGTTGCAGATCAGCACATCCATGCCCTGGGCGGCTGTCACCGCGGTAAATTTCATGATCGTATTATAGTCGCCGTTACTCATGTCATTACCAAAAGCATAACTGGTATCGATCCCCACCTGCTGGTACTTATCGTCAGGGTCTCCAAACTCCTCCTGCAGCTGTTCCTCCAGCGGTTCCAGATCATCTATATTGCTGGAATTTGCCACACCGATGCTCAGAATGTCATAATACTTTGAATTTTCAACCAGGCTTCTGATGATGAAAATCAGAACGATCACACCGATTATGCCGAAGATCAACGGCTTGTAGTAGGTCCAGATATACTCCAGTTTCCCGGAGAGATTCATCTCCGACAGTTTCTCACGCTCCAATTCCATTTTTTCTTTTCTGGTTCGATCCGATTCATACCGTTTTGCCATGTGTATTTTTTCTCCTTCGCTGGTAATCCCCCCGATCGTTCCCTCGATTATATCACAAAAAAGGGCTATCGTCTACCTGCGATAGCCCTTTAAAATTTTCTGTCGGGATCACGTCCGCATCGTATTCAGCATCCTGAACCGCTGCTTACATCATTCCCATGTCACCGCCTGCCGGTGCTGCCGGAGCCGGCTCTTTGATCGTGGACACGACAGACTCGGTCGTAAGCAGAGTAGCTGCAACGCTGGTTGCGTTCTGCAGAGCGCTTCTTGTTACTTTTACCGGATCCAAGATTCCTGCATGGATCATATCCACATACTCTTCCTTGTAGGCATCGAATCCAACGCCCACTTTGGATTCTTTTACTTTATTGATAATTACAGAGCCTTCCAGACCTGCATTTGTAGCGATGGTAGCCAGTGGAGCTTCCAGAGCTTTCTTTACGATTCTCGCACCGGTCTTCTCATCTCCATCCAGAGAATTTACCAGTTCATCCAGTTCTTTCGAAGCGTGAACATAAGCGGAACCGCCGCCTGCGATGATGCCTTCTTCCACTGCCGCTCTGGTAGCGTTCAGCGCATCTTCCATACGCAGTTTTGCTTCTTTCATCTCTGTCTCGGTAGCTGCTCCTACACGGATCACTGCTACGCCGCCTGCCATCTTGGCAAGTCTTTCCTGAAGTTTCTCTTTGTCAAACTCGGAGGTTGTCTCCTCAATCTGCGCACGGATCTGAGCGATTCTGCCTTTGATGGCCTCTTTATCGCCGCAGCCATCCACGATGATCGTGTTCTCTTTCTGAACTTTCACAGATTTTGCACGTCCGAGCATATCCATCGTAGCGTTTTTCAGTTCCAGTCCAACCTCCTCGGAGATTACCTGGCCGCCGGTCAGAACTGCGATATCTTCCAGCATTGCTTTTCTTCTGTCGCCGTATCCCGGAGCCTTGACCGCTACTACATTGAAGGTACCGCGCAGTTTATTCAGAACCAGTGTCTGGAGTGCTTCGCCCTCAACATCCTCTGCGATGATCAGCAGACGGGCGCCGGTCTGTACGATCTGCTCCAGAAGCGGCAGAACTTCCTGGATATTGGAAAGTTTCTTATCTGTGATCAGAATATACGGATCATCCAGAGTTGCCTCCATTTTCTCCATATCCGTACACATATACGCGGAAATATATCCACGATCAAACTGCATACCTTCTACCAGTTCCAGTTCTGTCTGCATGGTCTTGGATTCCTCGATGGTGATTACGCCGTCGTTGGAAACTTTTTCCATTGCATCTGCAACCATCTGTCCGACCTGCTCATCACCGGAAGATACAGCTGCTACTCTGGCGATCTGCTCTTTTCCGTTGACCGGCTGGCTCATGGATGCCAGAACCTCTACGGTTTTGTCCGTTGCTTTCTTCATTCCTTTACGGAGAACGATCGGGTTAGCGCCTGCTGCCAGGTTCTTCATTCCTTCGTGTACCATAGCCTGTGCCAGAACGGTAGCTGTTGTGGTACCGTCTCCTGCTACATCGTTGGTCTTGGAAGCGACTTCCTTGATCAGCTGTGCTCCCATATTTTCAAAGCCGTCTGCCAGTTCGATCTCTTTTGCGATTGTGACACCGTCGTTTGTGATCAGCGGAGCGCCGTACTGTTTATCGAGAACGACGTTCCTTCCTTTCGGTCCAAGGGTTACACGAACGGTATCTGCAAGCTGATTTACGCCTCTTTCCAGGGCTGCTCTTGCTTCTGCTCCATATTTAATTTCTTTTGCCATTTTTATCTGCCTCCTGCAAAATTAATAAAATGTCTTTTTTATATCTGCCGGATCTTCCGGCATGTCTGTCAGATTTTTCTTCCCGGTTCAGCTGACGGAACCTCCGCAGATTACTCTACGATTGCCAGAATGTCGCTCTGTTTTACAATGATATATTCCTCATCATCCAGCTTTACGTCTGTTCCGGAATACTTGGAATAAATCACCTGATCGCCGACGGAAACTTCCATCTTAACTTCTTTTCCGTCTTCTACTGTTCCAGGTCCTACAGCAACGACTTCTGCCTGCTGCGGTTTTTCCTGTGCCTGTCCCGGAAGAACGATTCCGGATTTTGTGGTCTCCTCTGCTTTCAGTTCTTTCAATACAACTCTGTCACCTAATGGTACTAACTTCATGATCTATTGCCTCCTTTAAGCTTTCCTTTCTTGTGTTATTAGCACTCGTTTCGATCGAGTGCTACTTGATGATTCTTATCATAGTGTTTCCGGCGGCATTTCGCAACTTTATTTTTTTTTGTGATCTCGCATATTTTTTCTTTTTATCTCTTATTTTCTCTTGCTATCTCTTGTTTTCTTACTTTTTTCATTTTTTGAGATTTAATAATCTGTTTATATTTCCAAAACAAAAGTGGCTGCCGCAAAATGAAATTACCGCTTCAGGAAATCTGTCGGCAGCATATCCTCCCGCCGGATTCTCCTGTGTACTATTTCATCTTGCGGCAGCCACTTGTGCCTGGCGCACCGGAAATCGATCATCCGTTTTCCGCCGGTGTCTGCGCTTCTCCTTTGTTCTTCAGATTCTTTCTGGCCTTGATCTCGTCCAGTTCATCGAAGATATAATCATTCAGGACTTTGATATAAGTCCCCTTCATTCCACTGGAACGTGATTCAATTACACCCGCACTCTCAAACTTGCGCAGTGCATTGACGATCACTGAACGGGTAATTCCCACGCGGTCTGCAATCTTGCTGGCAACCAGAATCCCCTCGTCTCCATCCAGTTCATCAAAAATATGCGTGATCGCTTCCAACTCTGAGAAAGAAAGTGTATTAAACGCAGATTTGACAACCTGCACTTTTCTGTTTTCCTCCACATTCTCCTCATTGACAGAACGCATCATCTCAAGACCGACAACCGTTGTTCCATACTCACTGACAATAATATCGTCGATATCGTACTGGGGATCCACGCGGTACATAAAGACCGTGCCAAGCCGTTCTCCTGCAATATCGATCGGACAGATAATCGCATTATAACGGGAAACCCCCGGACGCTCAAATCCCAGCGTCTCCAGATTTACATTCTCCTTGGTAGACAAAACGCTCAGCAGACGGTCGTTCAGAAGACTGTCCACATATCCTCCCACCTTGTCGTCGATCAGTTCCGTGATCTCCTCCACACCCGGGCAAAGACTGATGCCGAGTACCTTTCCTTTTTTGCTGATCACCAGAATATTGGAATCCAGGGTTTCCATCATTACCTCACAGATATCATTGAAAACAACCTTGGTTGAATGATTATTATGAAGTAACTTGTTAATCTTTCTGGTTTTATCGAGTAATTGTACGCCCATTGACTTCTCCTTTCTTATTATTTCCATTCTTTCTATGTTAATCTCATTCTATCACGGAATTGTTCGAAAATCAACGTATTTTTCAGACAAATGGAAGTATTATGAAAAAAACTTAAAGTTTAGGGCGCATCTTTCACTGACAAAACAAAAAATACCAGAGCATGCATAAAAATTAGTTTCTGTAATTTTCACACATGCTCTGGCTCAGTCCTCTGTATCCGATTTCTGCGGCAGTCCGCCAGCGGAACAGTTACGTTTTTTTATACAATAGGATCAGAATTTACTCCTCTTCTTCTTTTTTCCGTACCTCAACGTATCCGCAGTGCTCATCTGCGCACACCAGCTTATTCCCTTTTTCCAGCATATATCCGCCGCAGACCGGACACTTTTTCGCCGAAGGCTTCTGCCAGGACATAAAATCACAGTTGGGATTATCCTCGCACCCGTAGTATTTTCTTCCCTTCTTTGTCTTCTTCAGGATCACTTCTTTCCCGCATTTCGGACAGGGAACACCGATCTTTTCCAGATATGGCTTTGTATTTTTGCACTCCGGGAATCCCGGACATGCCAGGAATTTACCGTGAGGACCGTATTTGACCACCATGTTCCGACCGCAGTTCTCACAGATCACGTCCGTCACTTCATCTTCCACTTTAACTTCTTCCAGTTCTTTTTCTGCCTGATGAACCGCTTCCTCCAGATCCGGCCAGAAATTTGCGACAACCGTCTTCCAGCGGATCGTTCCGTCGCCGATCTTATCCAGCAGCGCTTCCATATTTGCCGTAAAGTTCACGTCCACGATACTCGGAAACGCCTGTTTCATCATATTATTGACCACTTCCCCGAGTTCCGTCAGGTACAGATTTTTATTCTCTTTGGCCACATAACGGCGGTTGATGATCGTCGTTATGGTCGGAGCATACGTACTTGGACGGCCGATTCCCAATTCCTCCAGCGTCTTTACCAGAGAAGCCTCTGTGTAATGAGCCGGCGGCTGGGTGAAATGCTGCTGTTTATCAAACTGTTCCAATGTCAGCAAAGTGTCGGTATCCAGGCCACGGACCACCGTGTTGTTTTCTTTTTTCTCATCTTCCTCCTGTGTGTAGACAGACATGAAACCGTCGAATTTCACGCGGGAAGAAGCCGCCGTGAACAGATATCCGTTTCCGGTAATCTTAGCGGAAGTCGTCTCATAAACCGCCGGTTTCATACGGCTGGCAACAAAACGCTTCCAGATCAGCTGATAAAGGCGGAACTGATCTCTGGAAAGAGACTCTTTCATCAAGACCGGCGTGCGGGTCACATCCGTCGGACGGATCGCCTCATGAGCGTCCTGAGCCCCTTTGTTTTGATTTCCGTTTCCGTTGCCGCCCTGGGCAGTATATTCCTGTCCGTACTGCTCACTGATATAATTCTTTGCCGCAGCATCCGCCTCGTCGGAAATACGTGTGGAGTCTGTACGCAGATAAGAGATCAAACCGACCGTTCCGTTTCCTTTGACATCGACGCCTTCATATAACTGCTGTGCCAGACGCATCGTCTTCTGAGTCGAAAAATTCAATACTTTGGAGGCTTCCTGCTGAAGGGTACTCGTCGTAAACGGCAGCGGCGCTTTCTTGCTCCGCTCCCCTTTTTTTACTTCGGACACGACAAACTCCGCTCCATCCAGATCCTCCAGAATCCTGTTCATCTCTTTCTCGGAAGAGATCGTATATTTTTCTCCTTCTTTACCGTAAAATTTCGCTATCAGCGGTTTCTTTTCCTTCGGGATCGCAAAATGTGCATCCAGCGTCCAATATTCCTTCGGGATAAACGCGTTAATCTCATCTTCCCGGTCGGCGATGATCCGCAGAGCTACGGACTGTACACGGCCTGCGCTGAGTCCTCTCTTGATTTTTTTCCAGAGCACCGGACTGATCTCATAACCCACCATTCGGTCGAGACACCGGCGGGCCTGCTGCTCGTCCACCAGATTCATGTCGATATCTCTGGCTTCCTTAATAGAAGCTTTTATCGCAGTTTTCGTTATTTCATTAAATGTAATCCTGCGCATTTTCTTCTCATCCAGTTTCAAAGCCTTGGACAGATGCCAGGAGATCGCCTCCCCTTCACGGTCAGGGTCCGTTGCCAGATATACTTTCTCCGCTTTTTTCGCGGACTTTCTCAAAGATGCGAGAAGTTCACCTTTTCCGCGGATCGTAATATATTTCGGTTCGAAATCGTGTTCCACATCAATGCCAAGACTACTCTTCGGCAGGTCGCGGACGTGTCCCATGGACGCGGCCACCTCATAATTCGAGCCCAGAAATTTCTTGACCGTCTTTACTTTTGCGGGTGATTCCACGATTACAAGATATTTCGCCACCTTATTGCCTCCTGATTTAACCAAATTTAGCTAAATATACACCAAAAAGTTTTTTCTTGCAAGTCCCTTTTCTTTCAATTTTTTCATCCTGAGCCGTGAAACCGGGGCAAATGAGATGATTTTACAGAACTTTTACTTTCTACCCGCGGAGGAAGTAAACGTTTTTCCCGTCCTCGAAAAGGAACCCGTCCAGCTGCATGCGGACCAACAGCGCAGAGAGTTCCGGAATCGTATGCCCGGTGGCATGATGAAGTTCTTCCAGCGTGTGGCTGCCATCTTCGATTGCCCGGAGCACCCTCTTTTCCTCCCGGGACAGCTTTCTGCCCGCTTCTGTCGAAGTTCCCGACGGCCTCCCTCTTTCCGATCCAGTAGCTTCCTGATACGCAGCCGGTCTTTCAAAAAAACGCCATTTTCCGACAGACTCCAGTTCCTCCAGGAGCGCTGTCGGGTCCACGGCGATGCCTGCACCCTGAGCGATCAGGCGGTTGCTTCCCTCACTGAGAGTTTCATTGACTCTTCCCGGCAGTGCATACACACTTTTCCCCTGTTCCAGGGCGTAGTCGGCAGTGATCAGCGAACCGCTCTTTTGCCGAGCCTCCACGACCAGGACCAGATCCGCCAGCGCGCTGATCACCCGGTTTCTCTGGGGAAAATGCCAGGCCAGCGGCCGCTCTCCCGGCTGGAATTCCGACAGGACGCCGCCTTCCTGCTCCAGAATCCTGCGCATCAAGGGATAATTTTCTCTGGGATAGCAGATATTTACACCGCATCCCAGCACCGCGAACGTCAGCCCGCCGCCTTCCAGAGCTCCTTCATGGGCGGCTGCATCGATACCACTCGCCAGTCCGCTGATGATCTGTACACCCGCTGCCGCCAGTTCCCGCGCGAACCTTCTGGCCTGTTCCCTTCCATAGGCGCTGCACGCACGTCCTCCCACGATCGCTGCAGATGGCAGATCATCCCGCGGCAGTTTCCCTTTTACATAGATGCCCTTCGGCATACCGGGAAGGGGTTTCATCCGCGCCGGATACTCTTTGTCCCCCTGGTCATAATATACAATACTTTCCATTCATTTATACCCTCCAGATTTTTTTATCCATGCTTCGACAGCATAAAGCTTCCCCGACATGCGCCGTCCCGATGGTCTCGCATGCTTCCATGTCTGCGATTGTCCGTGCGACCTTCAGAACGCGGTGAAATCCTCTGGCGCTCAGCCCCAGGGAATCATAAGCCTGAGCCATCATCCTTGACGCCTCCGGCGTTAGCGGACAATATTTCTCGATCTGCCCCGCCTTCAGTTCGCTGTTGAATCTTACCACACTTCCTCGATACCGTTCTTCCTGCATCTGCCGCGCACAGACGACGATCTGGCGCATCTTCACGGAAGTTAATCCGTCTTTCTTTTTTTCCCGGCTGCGCTGCATCAATGTCTCGCAGCTGACCGCGGGGACCTCTGTGCATAGATCCATACGGTCCAGAAACGCCTGGCTGACCTTTCCGAGATATCTGGAGATCTCCGGATCCGTACAGCGGCAGCGTTCCCGATCCGGATAGTAGCCGCAGGGGCACGGATTCATCGCCGCCACAAGCACAAAATTGGCCGGAAACAGATACGTACCCTCCTGGCGGGAGATCAGGATCCGGTGTTCCTCCAACGGCTGCCTCAGCAGTTCCAGCACTCTTCGGGACATTTCCGGCAGTTCGTCCAGAAACAGTACCCCCCGGTGGGCCAGGGTGATCTCCCCGGGCGACGGAAAACGGCCTCCTCCCACCAGCGCCTGTGCCGTGATACTGTGATGGGGCGCACGGAACGGCCGTCTGCGGATCAGTGACTGGCCGGAGGGCAGCAGGCCCGCAATGCTGTACAGCCTTGTCACTTCCAGCTGTTCCTCCCTCGTCATCGGAGGAAGGATCGTCGGGATCCTGCGGGCAGCCATGGATTTTCCGCTGCCCGGGGGCCCGATCAGAAGCAGATTATGAAACCCGCAGGCAGAGATCAGCGCGGCGCGCTTGACTCCCTCCTGCCCCAGGATGTCGTCAAAATCTTCTTCCGGTTCTGAAACGTCCGCCGTCAGATCTTCCGGTTCTGGCTTCTGTCCCTTCCCTCCGGATTGCCGGCTTTCACAGTACGGTTCTTCTTCCGGCTTTGCTCCGCAACAGTACGCCAGAAGTTCCCTGAGACTGGAGATCCCGTAGGTTTCCTTTACTTCCGCCTGCCTTCCCTCCGGCAGATTCGCTTTCGGGAGAATGCAGGCCTTCATCCCGATCCGCCGGGCCTCCAACACCGACGAGAGAACCCCGTTTACTGCCTGGATATCTCCGTTCAGCCCCAGTTCGCCGATCATCATCGTGTCTTCCAGACTGCCCGGCGGAATCCTTCCCACCGCCTGGAGTACCGCCGCGGCGATTGGAAGATCGAACCGCGATCCATCTTTACGGATATCCGCCGGAGCAAGATTGATCACGATCCGCTTCGGCGGCAGTACGATTCCGAGATTCCGCAGCGCCGTCCGCACCCGATCCTGGGCCTCCCTTACCTGGGCGCTCACATATCCCACAATAGTAAACATCGGCATCCCGTCGCTGACGTCCGCCTCTACGCGGACCGGGACTGCCTCCACTCCATGGATCACCATGGACCAAACACGGCAGAACATGCCATTCCTCCTTTTCATCCGTCAGATCAATTTTCACTGATCACTATTTGATAAAATCCTGTCTGGAAAAACAGAACAGAACTGTTCTGTAAAGAAAGTATCGAAAAATGTCAGGGGCAAAAGCGTATGCTTTTCAGGATTACAGCAGCATGAAACGCGGAGCTGTCCGCAGTATCCTTGGGATCAGAAAATACCTTTTGACCCTGACATCATAGAAAGAACCGTCCGGCAAACGGGCATGAGACACGGATCGCTCCGCACTTTGTGTTCCCGCAATCCTGCCATATAATTAAACGATAAAAAGAGTATACTCTGTCTTCCTGCGGAATGTCAATGAAATTTCCGGTATTTTCCGGTCTCCCTGTCAGATTTCAGAATCTGTTCCCGAAATTTTCACAGTCATTTCAGAAAATAATTGAAAGCTTTTTTCTGCTGTCCACAGTCGCCAATGCGTCTCTGTACGGCACTACTCCTCAAAACACTCTCTGAGTTTTTCCACCGCATTTTTTTCGATCCGGGAGACGTAAGAACGGCTGATCCCAAGACGGGCGGCTATGCTTCTCTGTGTTCCGGTCTCCTGTCCGAACAGTCCATAGCGCATTGTCAGAACCTTTTTTTCTTTTTCGTTCAGCACCGAATCAAAATAGCGGTAAAGCCGCTGGCAATCTTCTTTTTTTGTATAAAAATCAGCGGTATCCTCGCCGCCGCTTTCCACAATATCCAGAAGGTGAATCTCATTTCCTTCCTTGTCAGTCCCTATGGGTTCATAGAGAGAAATCTCACGGGAAGTTTTCTTCTTTGCCCGCAGATACATCAGCAGTTCATTATGAATACATCTGGCGGCATAGGAGGCCAGACGGTTTCCCTTCTCCTGGTCAAAAGTCATCACCGCTTTGATCAGACCAATGGTTCCGATGGACAGAAGATCATCCTGATCTTCGTGGAGCCCCTGGTATTTTTTTACCACATGGGCCACCAGCCGAAGGTTTCGCTCAATCAGAATATCCTTCGCCTTTTCATCGCCCCTTTGATATGCCTCCAGATATGCTTTTTCTTCGGATGTAGTGAGAGGCTTCTGGAATGGTTCCATGGGCGCGCACCTCAAAAAGGGGATTTCTCTTTATCATATGTCAGATCCCCAAAAATCGTGCTTTTCCATGTGTCCCTTTTTCCGGCGCCATCCGGTTTCAGCGTGTTTCAGCACGCCTTCCGCTGCCGTCTTTTTCTTGTTTTTCGTAGCCTGCCGCGCCGTCTTTGCTGCGATGATTTCCCGGAACATAATAATTTCCGGCGGACAGAACTGCCCGCCGGAAACTGTACTCACACTTTGAAATTACCGTAATAATCCTCTCATCTGGACTGCTGCAAATCATTCAAGAAATGTCTCATGGATTGCACGCATCGCAATATCCGCCTGGTCTTCCTGTACCAACGCTGTGATACGGATCTCGGAGGTCGTCACCATCTCCGTGTTAATCCCTGCATTGGCCAGCGCGCCGAACATTTTCGCTGCGACTCCGGAATGCGAACGGATACCGGCTCCGACGACGGATACCTTTGCCACCTTTTCATCGTAAGTCAGCTTTGTGATCCCGAGATTTTCCGTGTTTTCCTCCAGGATCTCCATCACACGGTTCAGATCCGTGCGGGCGACAGTGAAGGTGATGGTCTTGGTGCCATCTTTGCCCAGACTTTGAATCATGACATCAATATTGATATTATTCTGATCCAGCACATTCAGCAGGCGGAAGGTACTGTCCGCATCGTTGACGAGTCCTGCGACCCTTACTCTGGCTACATTTTTATCGGCCGTCACGCCGCTGATCAACATTTTTTCCATCTTCTGATTCTCCCTCACCAATGTTCCCGGATTGTTATTCATGCTGGAACATACCAGCAGTTCAACGCCGTATTTCTTTGCGATCTCCACGCAACGGCTATGCAGAACTTTCGCGCCCAGCGATGCCATCTCCAGCATTTCGTCGTAGGTTACCTCTTCCATTTTCCTGGCGTTCGGAACGATCCGCGGATCAGCGGTATAGACGCCGTCCACATCTGTATAGATCTCGCAGACGTCCGCATGAAGCTCCGCTGCCAGCGCGACCGCCGTCGTATCCGAACCGCCGCGGCCCAGCGTTGTCACATCCTCATATTTGTTGATCCCCTGAAATCCGGTGATCACCACGATCTTATTCGCATCCAGCTCTTTGCGGATCCGTTCGGTACTGATCCGTTTCAGCTTTGCATTCTGGTAATCGGAGGTAGTGTACATCGGCACCTGCCATGCGTTCAGCGATACCGCCGAGACGCCCATGGACAGAAGCGTCATCGTCATCAGCGCTACGGAAACCTGCTCGCCGGTAGACAGCAGCATATCCATCTCCCTGCGGGATGGATTGGGCGTGATCTCTTTTGCCGTCCGGATCAAACCGTCTGTCGTCTTTCCCATCGCCGAGAGAACGACTACCACCTGATTTCCCTGGTTTTTCTTTTCAATGCAGCGTTTTGCCACGTTGCGGATCCTTTCCAGGTCCGCAACGGAACTGCCGCCAAATTTCATCACGGTTAGCATTTGTTTTCCCCCATATGGTCTTATTTTTCACACTTCTTACAGTATAACGAAAGATCGGGGAAAATGCAATTCCTTTGGAAAGAATCTGTCAGCGAAATGGATAACTCCAATATACGGAAATACGAAGGGTTTCGGGATCCTGGCTATATTGGTAAGTCGTCTGCGCGAGATTGTAATAACTGCAAAGATAGGTAGCGGCCTGATCCATGACCTGGGGAAGGAGCGCAATGGCCTGACGATAGGTTTCTTCGCTGGAATATTTAAAATCGGACCAGCTGTCCATACGCTCAATATCCTGCTGCATCAGGGCGAGCATCTCGCTTTCCGAGACCTGCTCAAAGTAACGGCCGATCATCCGGTAATACCCCAGTGCATCGGAGGTGCAGGCTGGCAGGGAAAGGCTGGCGTCGGGCGTATGGTTTCTGTAAAATTCTCCGTCCGAGACGCAGAGATAGTCATAGTAAGTGCGGTTCTGTCCGGCACCGGTTCCGGTTTCCATCTCTTCACTCTGAATGAATATGGGATCGCCGAAGGTGACGTCCACGTTATAGTAGGCACCGTCACAGTTGACGATGTTCCACGCGTGGCTCTGTCCCTGGTTTACGGTTCCTGTGACATAGATAGTAAAAATCCCTGCCTGATCAGCCAGATACTGGAAGGCTCTGGAGTATCCGGCGCACACGGAGCGGTGATTGACGAAGACGCTGTAAATGTTTTGGTTATCCGTGGAGTCTGCCGCATATTCGGTCTGCTCTACCAGCCAGGTGTAGAGGTAACGGATCTTTTCATAAGTACTGCCGTCCGCCGGAAGTCCTGACAGACACTGGTTCGCCGCATCTTCGATCTGCTGCCTGCGGGTCTCCCGTTCCCCGGACGTACAGGTGTATTCCGGACGTACTTCACAGTAGGAGGAAACGCCTGTATAACTGGTTGTCTCCACCGTCCCGCTGCACCAGAAAAACTCCGGATAATCCATAAAGACCCAGGTGCAGATGTTGTTGACCGTCTCGGGATCACTTCCATGGGTGACGATCACCTCCCGGCCCTCACGGATCCCCTGGACCAGTTCCCGGTAGATCTGGCGAGATTCCTCATCCAGCAGGCTGTAGTAATAACGCTGATCCAGTTCTTCCTGTCCCAGGGATTCCTGCTGATATCCGGCGGAATCCCCCGAATTCTCCGGTATCTGTGTCACCGGGTCCGCCGCCTGCTGTCCCGCATCCTCCAGTCCCAGCTGCTGCTGGATCTCTTCCGGCAGTTCTGCGCTGCCGGAGCAGGCCCAGAGCAGCGCCGACGAAGCGCATACGATCAGGAGCAGCGCCGTTTTTCTGATCTTGCTTTTTACTATTCCACGGATCTCTGCTCTTTTTCCCCTTCGGGCATATCTCGTCCGTCGGATTTTCCTCTCCTCACCTGTTCTTCCGCTGCTTTCCCTCTGTCCAATGCTTTTCCTGTTCTGCATGATCTCCTTCTTTCTGTCGCTGTCTCCATTTCTCCCTATATGTTCCCGATATACTTTTTCAGAAATTCATACATCTGCTCCTCGGTCGGCGGACATCCTTTCAGAGAATACTCAAAACAGCTGGTGCACCTGCCGATGCCCAGACGCCCGGTTTTTTTCTGATATCCTTGGCCGATGGCGATCCGGGTATCCAGTTTTTCCAGCAGCCCCTCCTGTCTCAGCCGGTCCAGAGCAGGGATCAGATAGCCATAGCAGGCGCTGCAGGATTCCACTTCCTCCACTGCATCCTGGAGTTCCACGATCTTCCGCTCCTTCGGAAGCTCCGTTTCCTGTTCCGGTTCATTAAGCGCCCAGATCTTCAGCTGCGACAGGTCCGCACTCCCGACGCCAAGCTTTTCCGCCATACGAATATAAGGGACCTCCTCCAATTCGTAGTTCAACATTCGGCAGACATAGGCATCGCAGAGCACCGGATCCGCCGCTGCGATCAGTCGGTTCATCACCACCGGATTGCCGCCGTCCTCGAAATCCAGATCGCCGCAGATATTGTCCACAAGGATGAAATCCTGATGAATTCCCACATTGAGATGGGCGATCGGCCGGTGCAGTCCCATCCCGTGAAAATGGCGTTTCTCTCTGTTGGGGATCAGTCCCTTCATGTTTTTCAGCGCGCAGGTGATCCGCGTCTGGCAATGGCCCTTCAGCACCGGAAGATTGACCAGAAAATCGATTTTTTCCACGCAGTCGCAGATTTCCAGTTCCATTCCTCCACAGTCCTTCCTGTGAAACCCGTCTTTCTGTGTATCGATAAATTTCACGCCGTATTCACGGACCAAACGGTCATAACCGCAGACCTCAAAGGCGTCCCGCGTTTTATCCCCCACCCAGGAGCCTTCCAGGATCACCAGATCCTGAAAGCCATGCTCCCGGAGATATTCGATCGTCCCGGCCACGATCTCCGGATGGGTCGTCGCTCCCCAGGACGCCTCGCTCGGCGACACAAGATTTGGCTTCAACCCGATCCTGCTGTCCGCCGACGGAATCCTTCCGGCCAGGTCTGCCGCCTCCAGAAGCTGCTTTGCCATCTCTTTATAATCCGTACCGTAAATCATCCACAATTCATTTTTATTCATTTCTGTCCGATCCTCACTTCTATTTCCATACAGGAAGACGCTGATCTTCCGTCTGTATTCTGATGGTACCATACTTTCCGAAGGCTTACAATCTCTTTCTAGGTGTACACATACCGGGGATCTGTGATACAATGCCTGTGTCGGGCTTCTCTTTCTGCCCGTCAGAAAGGAAATCATACCATGAATTATTACTTCGCCCCTCTGGAAGGGATCACCGGATACATCTTCCGGAACGCCCACGCGGCGTGTTTTCCGGGAACAGACCGCTATTTCTCACCGTTTCTGGTCCCACATCAGAACCGCGCGTTCGACTCCCGCGAGCGAAACGATATCCTTCCGGAGCACAATCAGAAGATCACACTGATCCCCCAGATCCTCACCAACCGCCCGGAGGATTTTCTCCGGCTGTCCGGGGAACTCGCCTGGTACGGTTACCGGGAGATCAATCTGAATCTCGGCTGTCCCTCCGGCACTGTCGTCACCCGAGGCAAAGGATCCGGATTCCTGAAGGACCCGGACGGCCTGGACCGTTTTCTGGACGAAGTATGCCGCGGGCTGGAGCAGACACGGCAGAGGCTTTCCGTCAAGACAAGGATCGGCTGGGAATCCGCCGAAGAATGGCAGCGGCTTCTGGAAATCTTCAACAGATATCCCCTGGCGGAACTGATCCTTCATCCCCGGCTCCGCACAGATTTCTATAAAAATATGCCTCACATGGACGCCTATGCATATACGGTTTCCCGCACACCGCTTCCCCTCTGCTACAACGGAGATCTGAAAACGCCGGAGGATATCCGTCGTCTCGAACAGGACTTCCCGCAGACGGCATCTGTCATGATCGGCCGGGGCCTGCTGGAAATGCCGGATCTGATCTGCCGCGTGAAAGGAGCGCCTCCCGCCCCCGCCGACAGACTGAGCGAATTTCACGGCCGCCTCCTGGACGGCTACTGTGGGACAATCTCCGGAGATCGGAATGTCCTTTTTAAAATGAAAGAATTCTGGAGCTATTTCGGAAAGAATTTTCCGGAAAAAGAGAAAGATCTGAAAAAACTGAAAAAAGCAAAAGATCTGCAAACATATCGGGAGATCGCTGCGTCCATCCTGGAAACCGCCTGAGACCATCTGAAGACGTCTGTTTTAAAACGGCTCCTTTCCTATAGTGAAACTTCCCCCGGAAAAGAAACTCCCCGCACTGACGGCGTCTGAACTGTCCAGCAAAGCTGCTGCAGCCGACCGTCCGTGCGGGGATCTCATGATTTCATAACCTTAGGAATCACAGACATTAAAATTCGTATATTGGTATTTCATCAGACAGTCCGCCATTTCCTGACCATACTCCCGGGCAAACTCCTCCAGGACCTGAGCATTGACCGCCTCGCCCTGACTCCGGAAGACAGCAGACGTCACTTCCCGGTAAGCCCAGAAAGAATGTGCACAGTGATACTCAAAGTTTTTGATATACTCTGCCTTTTTGCTCAGATCGGTCGTCTCGTCAAAATCCGGCTGTTTCAACCGGTGGATACAGTAGTCGGCAGTCTGGAGGGTCTGTTCCACCTCGTAGGTCAGATAAGGGTTAAAACCGCGGGCGATGGCCATATCCAGATGGCGGCAGTACTCCGCCCCTGCCGTCTGGTCCAGTCCCATATCCTTAAACTGCTGATGCCAGGGGCAGCGGGTAATGTGCTGAACAGCATCCGGTCTGTAAGACTGAAAACAGGACACATTACTGATCCCCTCCTCCGCCGCCTCCGGCGTTCCAACCCACTCTCCATACCTGCAGTAAGTGGCAAAGGTCAGAGGCGCTCCGTCGCGAATGGCACGCTGAGCCATCCGACGTCCTCTCTGCATCGCGTAATACTGAGTTGCATGGATAAAGGCTGCCTTTCCCCGCTCCCCGAATGTCTCCGTCAGGGCTACATAATACCTGGCAGCAATGTATGCGTGTACTCTTTCATTAAATCCCATCGTCTCCCTCCCTGTCCGTTTCCTCCGTCAAGCAGACGGCTACTTCAGATGTTCCTGCTCTTCAGCCGAATGACTCCTTCTTTCAGTTCCTCCGCTGTCCGTCTCGGATCCTCCGACTTCATGATCGCGCTGACGACACAGATTCCGGCGATGCCCGATCCTTCAAGCACATCCATATTCCCGGCGTTCAGCCCTCCGATCGCGTTGACCGGGATCGGCACAGCCTCACAGATTTCTTTCAGGGTGGAAACCTTTGTCAGGATGGTCTTTACCTTTGTGGTCGTCGGATAGATCGCTCCGACGCCCAGATAATCGGCTCCCTGTCTCCAGGCTTCCAGCGCCTGCTCCACCGTCTTCGCCGTCGCTCCGACGATCTTATCCGGTCCCAGGATCTTTCTGGCCGCCGCCACCGGAATATCACTCTGTCCCACATGGACGCCGGCGGCCCCGACAGCCGCCGCCACGTCCACCCGGTCGTCGATCAGCAGCGGAACCCCGTACCGGCCGCAGATTTCCTTGACTTTCCCTGCCAGTTCCATATATTCCCGGGCGCTCTTTTCCTTTTCTCTCAGCTGCAGCAGTGTCACCCCGCCGCGGAGCGCCTCCTCCACCGTCCGGAGAAAAGATTCCTCCGTGTGATAACTGCTGTCAGTCACAAGATACAGTGTCGTATCCATATACTTGTTCTCCTTTTTTCTCAGTGAAGCCATCTTCTCACCTTCCGGCATTTTTCGATCGTCTCCCACCGGCAGATGGACAGTTCATCCATCAGGCGGATCTGATACGTTCCGCTTCCCTTCCAGTCTCCGGCCGCGCGTTCGCCGCAGATGCCAAACATGACAGCGCCCAGCAGCGCTGCCGGAAGAAGCATCCTTTCGCTGAGATATGCCGCCGTCAGGGCTGTCACCATACAGCCGGTGCCTGTGATCGACGCCATTCTGCCGCTCCCGTTTTCCGCCAGGTAGGTCTGCACTCCGTCAGAGATCACATCTGTCTTCCCGGTGGCCGTCACCACTGCGCCATAGCGCTCTGCCAGCCCGCGGATCTCCTCCGCGACTGCATCTCTTGTACCGTCATTCACCACATCCTGCGGACTTGCATCCACACCGCTGACGTTCACCGTCTCTCCCTGCGCCATTCCCGCCAGCGCCCGGATCTCGGACAGGTTGCCTTTCAGGATCAGCGGCGACCGATTTCCGTCTTCTGTACAGGTTTCTCTCATGGCGAGAAACTCCTGCACAATGGATCTTCTCAAACCGCTGCAGCCGATCCCCACAAGATCCAGGATCACCGGGATCCCGCGCCTTGCGGCTTCCTCGCCGGACAGCAGAATCGACGTCCGTCTCGCATCTGTAATATTGCCGAGATTCAGTCCGAGGGCGGCAGCCGACGCCGTGATCTCCCGGACCTCTTCCGGATGCTCCGCCATGATCGGGCGCGCGCCAGATGCCAGGATCACGTTGGCACAGTCGTGGATCGAAATGGGATTTGTGATACAATGGATCAGCGGCGCCTTCTGCGGCACCGCCTCCATGATCTTTTTCATCTGTTTCCAGACAATCTCTTCTGTTATATCGTTTTTCTTGTCCATATTCTTCTATCTTTTACAATCAGGTTTTCCCTGCATATTCCCTGTAACCGTTCCTTCACAGAAACAATGATGGTTACCTCTGTTTGTAACAATTCAGCCGGCGGAACGATCATTTCTGTTTCTGCCGTTCGCCTCTGGTGGATTTGAAGTAGAACGCCGCCACCAGTTCCACAAGCAGGAAAGCCGCCGCCGGTATGCCGATGGTCAGTTCACCGCTCATATGCATAAAGTTTCTCATCACCACAAAGACCGCCAGGAACACAAGGATCCCGAGAAATGCGATCCCGATCGTATCTGCCGCGCTGCTCTCCGGCTGTTCTCTCACCGGCGAACCCAGCGTTTCCTGGAACCTTGTCAGAAGCTTCGCCTGATTCAGATATTTCAGGAACAGGAAAGCCACGCTTCCTCCGATCAGCGTTCCGCAGATGAAGCTCGGCACATAGAACAGCCAGGAAAGACCGGTACGTCCCATCAGTCCGGCCATTACCGGATAGGAAACGATCGCTCCGATGATACCGGTTCCGATCACCTCGCCAAGTACCGCATAGATCATCCGACCTTTCGACATACGGTACAGGACGCCTGACAAAAACGCGCCGAACACGGCCCCCGTCAGAGCAAGAGGCGGGATTCCCATAAAGCACATTCTGAGAATTCCGATCAGAACCGCACAAAGCAGAGAGTACCACGGCCCCAGCAGCACCGAGCAGACAATGTTGATAAAGTGCGCCATCGGGCACATACCTTCCACCCGCAGGATCGGCGAGATGACTACGCCGATCGCCACCAGCATCGCCAGTAAAGTCATTTTTTGCAGCGTATTCTTTTTCATGTTTGATTCCTCTTTTCCGTATATTCTTTCGGTCGGTACTTTGGTACCCTCTCAACCTGGCACACAGGCTCCCTCGCTATACAGAGAGACGGCGAAGTTTCTGAAATTCAGAAGATCGGATTTCCGTCCCACTTTCCCGGACTTCCCCAGGGAGCTCCCCCTTTGAAAGCTGTTCCGCGTCCGTTTTCCGAATCCCGCAAAACTGCCGGAAAAGATTTTGTGTAACCATTCACGCAACGGAAGGATTACGATTTTGCAGCTGTTCTTCCTGACCTCCTTTCACGGCTGATCCGCCGTCATTCCTTTCCAAAATATGTATCTTTCAATGGGAAGGCGTGGTTCACAGGTCCACTGCCTTTTCCCAGATCCAGCTGATCCGCCAGCGCCCCGGACAGATATTCTTTCGCCCGTTCCACAGATTCCTCCAGAGAAAATCCTTTCGCCAGATTTGCGGCGATAGCGCTGGACAGCGTGCAGCCGGTCCCGTGGGTGTTGGTATTCATGATCCGCTTTCCCCGGAACCACCGCAGACTGCCGTCCCGGTACAGAAGATCATTGGCGTCATTTCTCTGATGGCCGCCCTTCAGGAGCACTGCCGTACGGCAGGTCTGTCCGATCCAGGCGGCGGCGTCCTCCATCTCCTGCTCCGTCACAATCGTTCTCCCGGAAAGCACCTCAGCCTCCGGAAGATTCGGCGTGATCACATCGGCAAGAGGGAACAATTCTTCCTTCATCACCTGGACCGCATCCTCTTCCATCAGCCTGGAACCGCTGGTCGCCACCATCACAGGGTCCACGACGATCCGGACGGCGCCATACTCTCTCAGTTTTCCGGCCACCGCCCGCATCAATTCCGCCGACGGGAGCATCCCGATCTTCACCGCATCCGGACGGAGATCCGTAAACACGCAGTCCATCTGCTCCTCCAGGAACTCCGGCGTAACATTCATAACGGAACGCACCCCTGTTGTATTCTGAGCAGTCAGCGCTGTGATGACGCTCATCGCATAGACGCCGTTGACGGTCATCGTCTTGATATCCGCTTGGATCCCTGCGCCGCCGCTGGAATCGCTCCCTGCGATGGTCAGGGCCGTTTTCATCTTCTTTCCGGGCATTTCACTGTTCTGTTCCATGTTGTTTCTTCTTCCTTCCGCCCTGTACGGGCTCTTTCCAGTATTGTTTTCCCGCAACCGTCCAGCCAATGGAACCGCCGCGTTTTCTCTCATACAGCTGCCGGGAATCACTCGTCGTAAATGCTGACAATCTCCCCGTCCAGGATCCGGTTCATGTTCTTGACCGCGCAGAAATTTCCACACATGCTGCAGGTATCCTCTTTCTCCGGCTTCGCCTCCTCACGGTAACGGCGCGCTTTCTCCGGATCCATGCACAGGCGGAACATTTCCTCCCAGTCCAGATTTTTCCGGGCAGTGCTCATCTGATGATCCCACTCCGACGCATGGGGGATTCCCTTGGCGATATCCGCCGCATGAGCCGCGATCTTGGACGCGATGATTCCTTCCTTCACATCGTTTACATCCGGCAGGCGCAGATGCTCCGCCGGCGTCACATAGCACAAGAACGCCGCGCCGCTGGCCGCCGCGATGGCTCCGCCGATGGCAGCGGTGATGTGATCATAGCCCGGCGCCACATCCGTAACCAGAGGCCCGAGCACATAGAACGGCGCACCCTGGCAGATCGTCTGCTGGATCTTCATATTCGCCTCGATCTGGTTCAGCGGCATATGGCCCGGCCCTTCGATGATGACCTGGACGTCCTTCGCCCATGCTCTTCTGGTCAGTTCTCCCAGAGTCACCAGTTCCTCGATCTGGGAAATATCTCCGGCATCAGCGATGCAGCCCGGACGGCAGGCGTCCCCGAGACTCAGCGTCACATCGTATTCCCGGCAGATCTCCAGGATCCGGTCGAAATGCTCATAAAACGGATTCTCCTGCCCGGTCATCTCCATCCATGCAAAGATGATGGAACCGCCGCGGGACACAATGTTCGTCAGGCGCTTCGCCTCCTTAAACCGCTGAGCCGTCCTTCGGTTGATCCCCACATGGATCGTCATAAAATCCACGCCGTCTTTCGCGTGCATCTCAACGATCTTCAGCCATTCCTCCGAAGTGATCTCCTTCAGCGCTTTGTGATAATAAACCACCGCGTCATAGATCGGCACCGTGCCGATGATCGCCGGGCACTCCGCCGTCAGCTTTCTCCGGAATTTCTGTGTATCGCCAAAGGAACTCAGGTCCATGATCGACTCCGCTCCCATCTTCACCGCGTCGTTGACCTTTTCCATCTCCATATCCATGTCTTTCCAGTCTCTGGATGTTCCCAGGTTCACATTGATCTTCGTTTTCAGCATCGAACCGATCCCGTTGACATCCAGGCAGGTGTGCAGTTTGTTGGCAGGGATCGCAACCTTTCCCTCGGCAACGAGTCCTCTCAGCTTTTCCACATCCATAAACTCTTTTTCCGCCACGCGCTTCATTTCTTTTGTAATGATGCCCTTTTTCGCGGCATCCATCTGTGTCGTGTAATCCATACGTTTATCCTTTCCGGCAGGCGCTGTTCCATCGCCGCCCCGTATTTTTCCAGGAACCCTCCCTGACCGCCGCACGCCGGACAGAACTTCTGCAGCAGACTGCAGAGGAAAAACAAAAGCCCCTGTCCCACGCAGGGACAGAGGCGCATCTGCAAAACTACAGACCTCATCAGTCTTTTCAAACACTTCCCTACGTTGGCATTACCCAAATCAGGTGATACAGGTCGGAGTTGATGACTCCCTCTCAGCCCGCCTACGAGCTCCCTGGTTCTTATTTTTTAAGTTTATCACTTCACGAATGAACCGTCAATGATTTTTTTTCTGTTACTCTTCCGTTTTAATGCTTCCATCGGCTGAAAGAATACTATTTCCGCTTTTCAAATCCGTATACCCACCTACCCCGTAGAAACAGGAACAGAAAGATCGCGGAACTGATGCTCCAGGTCAGCGGATATGCCCAGAAGACCACGCGGATATCCGGAATAAAATGCACGGTAACGGTAATGTAGCTAACCCGCAGGATACACCAGACGCAGAGCATGACGATCATCGGGATCGTGGAATTTCCCGATCCGCGCAGGATCGCAGCGATACAGTGGGAAAACGCCAGCAGGAAATAAAACAGTGTGACCGTCCGCGCCTGAGCCACACCGTAGCTGATCACCTCCGGATCGCTGTTGAACGCCGCGATCAGAAGAGGCGCCGCCAGGTTGATCACGATCCCCACAAGCTCCGCCAGAGAGATGGAACAGAGGATCCCGAATCTCGCACCTTTTTTCGCACGCTCATACTGCTTCGCGCCCAGATTCTGGCTGACGAAAGTTGTAAGCGCCATCGTAAAACAGGTGACCGGAAGGAATCCGAAACCTTCGATCTTGGAATATGCACCGCAGCCGGCCATCGCCATCCTGCCGAAAGTATTGATATTTGACTGTACGACCACGTTGGCAAGGGCAATCACGGAATTCTGAAAACCGGATGGCAAACCGTTCGCGATGATTTGCTTCAGCATCGGCAGATCAAAACGGATCTTTTTGAGATATAGACGATATTCCTCCGGCGCTTTCATCAGATGCCGCATACACAGATACGCGCTGGCAAACTGGGAAATGATCGTCGCCAATGCCGCCGAGCCGACGCCCCAGTGAAATCCTGCGACAAACAAAAGATCCAGCACGACATTGATACAGGAAGAAACGATCAGATAGATCAGCGGATGGCGGCTGTCTCCCACCGACTGATGGATCCCTACGCAGATGTTATACAGGACAAAACCGATCGAACCGGCAAAGTAGGTTCTGAAATATTCCGTGGACTGAGGCAGGACCTCCGCCGGCGTTCCCATAAGCACCAGGATCTTCGGTGCAAAGAACATTCCCACCGCCGTCAGCACTACGCCCGCCGCCAGGCCGAAGGCGACCGTCGTGTGGATCGCTGTCTGCAGCCGCTCGATCTGCCGCGCGCCGTAATATCGAGCAATGACAACGCCGGCGCCCAGAGCGATTCCATTAAAGAAACCAACCATCAGAAAGATCAGATTTCCGGAAGAACTGACCGCAGCCAGCGCGTTGCTTCCCAGAAAATTTCCGACAATCAGGGAATCGGCCGTATTATAAAGCTGCTGAAAAAGATTTCCCAGAAACAGAGGGATCGCAAAAAAAATGATCTTCTTTGAAATGCTGCCCTCGGTCATCAGTGTTTTGCTGTCTTGTGTAGCCATGTCACAACTCTCCTATGATTCATCAGATATAGCAACAAATATTTTACTACAAATTTTATAAAAAGTTAATACTTCAGATGCATTTCCTTCTCCTTTCTGCTATACTGGAGAGACAGCCTGCATATCAGTGCACAGAATTTAATGAGGCAAGCGACAAAAGGTCATAAATTGTTACAGTTCAACCAGCTGAACTGTAACAATAAATTTCATGCTTGCATGAAAATTTATGACTTTGTGGAGCGTAAAACACCGAAAAGCAGCTATTTTCCCAAAAAAATGAGCGGATTTGAGGTGTTTTCAGGATTGCGGGAGCATGAAATGCGGAGCAATCCGCAGCATCATTGGGTCAAAATACCTTTTGCCCCATACATCATTTAATTACAGAGGTGAACTATGAATACACAAGATTTTCTTCAAAAGCCGGTTCGGAAAATTTTCTTCCACTACCTGCTTCCCTCCATTTTCGGAACGATGGTGACTTCCATCTACGTGCTGGCCGACACGATCATGATCGGCAAGGGGATCGGCACCGTTGCAATGGCAGCTCTGAACATTGCCCTTCCGGTCTACAATATTTTCTTCGGTCTGGGACTGCTGTTCGGCGTCGGCGGTTCGGTACTGATGTCCATTTTCCGCGGGAAAGGGGAAAAGCAGAGAGCTGACGCCTGCTTTACCGCCTCTTTTCTCCTGACACTGGCTTTTCTGGCGGTCTCGATGATCGTCTGCACATTATATATGAAAGAAATTGCCTGGCTTCTCGGCGGAACGGTAGAAACGATGCCTTATATTATGGGATATCTTCCTTATATTGTATGGGGAATGGGCGCCTTTTTCTTTTCGTCCTACCTCCAGACCTTTGTCCGCAACGACGGTTCTCCAAAGCTGGCGATGAATGGCGTCATCGCCGGCGGCATCACAAATATCGTATTGGATTACGTTTTTATCTTTCCCATGAAAATGGGAATGGGAGGAGCCGCTCTTGCGACGGTGATCGGTTCCACACTGACCGTTGTAATCCTCGCCACACATTTTTTCTCCAAAAACAATCAGCTGCATTTCACGCTGAAGGGAATCCGGCTTTCCGACCTCCGGGATATTACGGTCAACGGTTTTTCCAGCTTTTTTATCGAAGCAGCTTCCGGGCTGACGATCTTTGTGTTCAACCTGCAGCTCTTAAAATATGTGGGAAATACCGGCGTCAGCGTCTTCGGTGTGATCAGCAACACGGCGATCGTGGTCACCTGCCTTTGCAAAGGCATCAACCAGGCTGCGCAGCCGATCCTTTCCACCAACTTCGGCGCCGGAAAGACCGGAAGGATCCATGAGGTGCTCGCGCTGGCCGTCAAAACCTCTCTGATCATCTGTGCGATACCTGTAGTACTCGGACTGATCGTTCCGGATCTCTTTACCTATATCTTTTTGAATCCGGACGCAGGGATCCTGGCGCTCTCCGCACCGGCGATCCGGATTTATTTTACCGGATTTCTCATGATGGGCATCAACATGGTATTTATCTGTTACTTCCAGGCAGTGTTTAAAAACGGACACTCTCTGCTGATCTGTCTTCTGAGAGGGTGCGTCCTGGTGATCCTGTTTGCCTATCTGCTTCCGGCCTTTTTCGATGTCACAGGAATCTGGCTGGCGTTCCCGGCAGCGGAACTGGTGACGATGCTGATCGGAATCCGGCTGACGATGCAGACGGTAAAACGCGACCGGAAGAAAAATTGAATCCGGTTCTGCGGACGGGCATCAGCGAATATGTATGAACAAATGGGATTGACCGGAGATTGAATTTGTCAGTATCAGATTTTATCCAATAAAGTGACTCCTTTCAGGAAATTTTGCCTCAAGAAATTGCACAAGAAGATCGTTTTATTCTTTATTTTTCAACAATTTACGGCAGGTTTTTGTCACATTTTTTTGGATTTTGCTGATTTTGATTTCAATTAATGACTTTTAGTCATATTTGGGTTATAATAGACAACAAAGAAAGTGGGAAGCTATCATTTTCCGCCATCTTTAATTTCTGATGAATGGGAGAGGAGCACACTATGAACATTACAGACAAAGTCAAAAACGCCGCTGTCACAACTGCCATCAGCACTGCTTTAAATTATCTGGAAAAAGATCCCGAGAATAATATTCCGAAAGTTATGGATCTTGTAGACCGGCTCTGTCCGGATGACTGGTACACTCAACAACGCGCGGCTTTCAGAAACGCCATTGCAGAAAAAGGCAATATGTACGAACTGATTCTCCGCGTGTACCAGCTGGATCCTGAAGTAAGAAAAACATTTTTTAAAAACTTTATCATCAACGCGAGCCTGAAAGGAAGCCAGCTTCAGGAAGAGTATTCCACGAAGTATAACTGCAATATTCCCTGGGCGATCCTCCTGGATCCCACTTCTGCCTGCAACCTTCACTGTACCGGATGCTGGGCCGCGGAATACGGACATAAGTTCAATCTGGATCTCGACACCATCGACTCCATCGTCCGTCAGGGAAAAGAAATGGGAACTTATATGTATATCTACACAGGCGGAGAACCTACCGTCCGCAAGAAAGATCTGATGAAGATCTGCGAAATGCATCCGGACTGTGAGTTCCTTGCCTTCACCAACGGAACTATGATCGACGAAGAATTCTGCCAGGAAATGCTCCGTGTGAAAAACTTTATTCCGGCGATCAGCCTGGAAGGCTTCGAGGAGGCCAACGACAGCCGCCGCGGCGACGGAGTTTACGAGAAAGTCATGCATGCGATGCAGCTGATGAAGGATCACAAACTTCCGTTTGGTATTTCCACCTGCTACACCAGCGTCAACTTCGAGGACATCAGCAGCGAAGCGTTCTACGACAAGCTGATCGAGATGGGCGCTATGTTTGTCTGGTTCTTCCACTATATGCCGGTCGGCAACGACGCCGCTCCGGAACTGATGGTAAACCCGGAACAGCGCAAGAAAATGTACGAGCGGATCCGTCATTTCCGTTCCACAAAACCGATCTTCGGCATGGATTTCCAGAACGACGGAGAGTATGTCGGCGGATGTATCGCCGGAGGACGCCGCTACTTACATATCAACGCGAAAGGTGATGTGGAGCCCTGCGTATTTATCCATTATTCCAACGTAAATATTCACGACTGCAGTCTGCTGGATGCTCTGAGAAGCCCGATCTTCCAGGCTTACCATGACAACCAGCCGTTCAACAACAACCATCTGCGTCCCTGCCCGATGCTGGAAAATCCGGAAGAGCTCCGGAAGCTGGTAGCAGAGACCGGCGCAGTTAACACCGATTACCAGAATCCTGAGAGCGCAGATCATCTCTGCGACAAGTGCGAAGAATACGCGAAAGCCTGGAAACCGGTAGCCGATGAACTCTGGGAGAAGAGCCATCCTTCGGCTTAAGGAATTCTGCAAAAAACAAGCACAGGCAGAAAGCCCTTCGAACGAGGCGGGATCAGTGCGTAAAGCACTTTGCCGCCCCGTTCGAAGGGCTTTTCTGTCTCTTAAAATTCCTATATTTACAGCCGTTTGCCGCCCACACACGTCTTAAGAGCGAGGGCGGTCACCGGCTGCCGTTTCTGGCAGAAATCCTGCATGTACTGCTTTATCTCAGATGCCAGATATCTTCGTTATACTGCTCAATGGTGCGGTCTGAGGAGAAGAAGCCTGCGTTTGCAATGTTGATCAGGCATTTCCGGTTCCACTCGTCACGCTTCTCATAATCTTTGTAGAGCTGCTCTTTCGTCTTGATAAATTCTTTCAGATCCAGCAATGTCATAAACCAGTCTTTGTTCAGAATCTCCTTATACAGACGCTCCAGGCTCACTTTGTCTCCGATCGCCAACATCTCGTCGCTGACGATGAAATCCACCAGCTTCGCGATCTGCGGATCCTTGTCATAAAATTCTTTGGAGATGTATCCTGCCTGAGGATCTTTTTTCTTCTCCTCATACAGGTCGATGACATCCTGCGGTTTCTTTCCGAAAATGTAAATATTGTCATCGCCTACCAGGTCATGGATCTCAACGTTGGCTCCGTCCTCGGTTCCCAGGGTCACAGCTCCGTTGAGCATGAACTTCATATTTCCGGTTCCGGACGCCTCCTTGGAAGCCAGAGAGATCTGCTCGGAGATATCAGCCGCCGGGATCACCTTTGCAGCTTTGGATACATTGTAGTTTTCCAGCATGATCACCTGGAAATACGGACTTACTTCCGGATCGGAATCGATGAGCTGCTGCAGGCAGAGGATCAGATGGATGATGTCCTTGGCGATCGTATAGGCCGGGGCTGCTTTTGCACCGAAAATCATTGTGATCGGAGTTTTCGGCTTATTGCCTGCCTTGATGTCCATGTATTTATAGATCGCGTACAGCGCATTCATCTGCTGACGTTTATACTCATGGAGACGTTTTACCTGAACATCAAAGATGGAGTCTTCGTTGACATGAAGATTCTGTGTCTCATAGAGATACCGTTTCAGTTCTTTCTTGTTGTTCTTTTTGATCTCTTCCAGCTTTTTCAGTACCTTCTTGTCGTTTTTATATTTCAGAAGCTTCTCAAGTTCCATCGCATCCTTTTTAAATCCGCTTCCGATCAGGCTCTCAATGTAGTCCGACAGTTCACGGTTGCAGTGGATCAGCCAGCGGCGGAATGTGATTCCGTTGGTCTTGTTATTGAATTTTTCCGGATAAATGTCATAGAACTGTTTCAGTTCTGTATTTTTCAGGATCTCTGTGTGAAGGGCAGCCACACCGTTGACGGAAAATCCATAATGAATATCCATGTGCGCCATGTGGACACGGCGGTCCTTGTCGATGATCGCCACATCCTCTCCTTTGTATTTCGCTTTCACGCGGGCATCCAGCTCAAAGATGATCGGAAGCAGATGCGGAACAACCTCCTCCAGATAATCGATCGGCCATTTTTCCAG
>DXEK01000159.1 GCA_019115005.1 Candidatus Fusicatenibacter merdavium
AAAGTTTAGAGTATCGGCATAAGCAAGGTTATTGGCGAGCAGGGCCACCTAAAACGAAAAAAAGCTATCGAACCATTCCACTTACTGAAAAGGCATATTCCATTCTTAAAAGCTGTTATGACGAAAAAGACAGCCGAAAAGAAGCCGAAACGCTATCGCAAGTATTAGAATACACAGACAGCCGAACGGGAGAAAAGAAGTGCCTTATCATG
The DNA here is from genome assembly GCA_019115005.1 of Candidatus Fusicatenibacter merdavium. GTDB lineage: Bacteria > Bacillota > Clostridia > Lachnospirales > Lachnospiraceae > Fusicatenibacter > Fusicatenibacter merdavium. The sequence goes on from DXEK01000159.1 coordinate 213, forward strand.
CACGATTTGGTTTTTATCAACTGGCGAACAGGTGAACCCGCAAAGAACAGCTCCTATGACACACATCTTTACAAGTTGTGTGATGAAGCCGGGATAAAACGCTTCTGTATGCACGCATTACGCCATACCTATGTATGCAGCCAAAAGTCTTGCAGCAATTATTAGGTCATGCAAGTATTAAAACAACTATGGACAGATATGTTCATGTTACGGACGAATCACTGGTAAAAGCTGTTCAGCTTTTTGAAGCAGCTACGCCCACCAGTTAAGAAAAAAGGGCGTAAAAAGGGCGTAAACAAAATAAAGAGAAAGGCAGAAAGCCCGTAAAATCAAGGCTTTCTGGATAGGTAAAGATAGATATGAAATTAGGCATAGTCGGACTCCCAAATGTGGGAAAAAGTACATTATTCAATTCACTGACAAAGGCAGGTGCGGAGAGCGCGAATTATCCGTTCTGTACCATCGATCCGAATGTGGGCGTTGTGCCGGTGCCGGATGAGCGCCTGAAGCTTCTGGGGGATTTTTATCACTCTAAAAAAGTGACGCCGGCGGTGATTGAGTTTGTGGATATTGCAGGGCTGGTGAAGGGTGCGTCCAAAGGTGAGGGATTGGGGAATCAGTTCCTTGCAAACATCCGTGAGGTGGATGCGATCGTCCATGTGGTACGCTGCTTTGAAGATCCGAATGTCATTCATGTGGACGGAAGCATTGATCCGCTGCGCGATATCGAAACGATCGACCTGGAACTGATCTTTGCCGACCTTGAGGTCCTGGAACGGAGGATCGCGAAGACCACGAAATCCGCCCGTATGGATAAAGAGGCTGCCAAAGAACTGGAATTTCAGCAGAAATTGAAAAAACTGCTGGAGGACGGCAAGGATGCGGCGCTGATCAATCTGGAAAACGAAGATGAGGAGAAATGGTTTGCCGAGTATAATCTTCTGACCGGAAAGCCGGTGATCTATGCGGCAAATGTGTCCGAGGACGATCTGGCGGATGACGGCGCGTCCAATGAAAATGTGGAAAAAGTACGCGAATTTGCAAAGGAACACAACAGCGAGGTGTTTGTGATCTGCGCGCAGATCGAAGAAGAGATCTCTGAACTGGAGGATGACGAAAAGAAGATGTTCCTGGAGGATCTGGGGCTTAAAGAGTCTGGCCTGGAAAAACTGGTGCGCGCAAGCTACAGTCTCCTTGGACTTATGAGTTTCCTGACCGCAGGGGAAGACGAGACCCGTGCATGGACCATCAAGCAGGGAACAAAAGCGCCCCAGGCAGCCGGAAAGATCCACACGGATTTCGAGCGCGGATTTATCAAGGCTGAGGTGGTAAATTATCAGGATCTTCTGGACTGCGGTTCCTATGCGGGCGCCAGGGAAAAAGGTCTTGTACGGATGGAAGGAAAGGACTACGTGGTGCGCGACGGAGATGTGATCCTGTTCCGCTTTAATGTATGATGGCGGAAAACCGCTGTGGGTGCCGGGCGGTCAGGAACATTGAGGGATGCAGACAGGAGACAGAACGATGGATATGCAGATTAATTTTCCACATCTGGGGATTCACCTGGAACATGTGGGAAAGACAGTGACGGTTTTTGGATTTGACATCGCCTATTATGGGATCGTGATCGTGATCGGTATGTTGATCGCCGTGGTCATCGCGACTCATGAGGCGAAGCGAACCGGGCAGGACCCGGACAGCTATATCGACCTTGCGATGATCGGGATCGCTGCAGGGATTGTCGGGGCGAGAATTTATTATGTGATTTTTGCCTGGGAGAACTACAAAGATGATCTTCTCAGCATCTTCAATATCCGGCAGGGCGGTCTGGCGATCTACGGAGGGATCATTGGGGCATGTATCGCGGTGGCGGTTTACTGCCGTGTCAAGAAACGCAGCTTCTTTCAGGTGATGGATACAGCCAGCATGAGTATCGTCTTCGGACAGATCATGGGCCGGTGGGGAAACTTTTTCAACCGGGAGGCCTTTGGCGGATATACCGATAATCTTTTTGCCATGCAGCTTCCTGTATCGGCGGTGCGCCGGAACGAGATCACGCAGGAGATGTGGGATCATCTGGTGACGATCGGCGGTGTGGATTTCATCCAGGTACATCCGACGTTCCTGTACGAAAGTCTCTGGAATATCGGGGTGCTGCTGATTCTGATCTGGTACAGAAAGCACACAAAATTTCGCGGGGAATTGTTTTGTATGTATCTTGTCGGATACGGCCTTGGAAGGGCCTGGATCGAAGGACTTAGGACCGACCAGCTGCTGCTTCCGGTGGTGGGACTTCCGGTTTCCCAGATGCTTTCCATCCTGCTTGTTCTGCTGTGCGCCGGCGTGATCTTTGTGAAGAGAAAGTCGCTGCGAAGTGATTTTCAGTGACCGGATGACGTAACAGAACACCTGTTTCGCAACGGCAGGAAAAGCTGTCGGTCAGTGACTCTCTGACGTAACAGCGGCAATAAAAAAGAAAGACAGTTTTTCAAACAGAGACTGTGGATTTTCCGCACTGCGCGATGCGCAGCAAAGAAAACCCAGTCTCTTTTTTGTGCGATAAACCCGGCAAGCGGCTGCCGTGCTTGCACGAGCAGACATTTGCCGGGTAACGGACAGCGAACAGCGCATGCTGTGAGCTGGTGCGATAAACCCGGCAAGCGGCTGCCGTGCTTGCACGAGCAGATTTCCACTTTCAGATGTTTTGATGACAGGATTTCCTCCACTTTCCGTCAAAAAAAATGAGGGAAACAACGGCAGATCCCCACCGGCTCTCCACGAGCCGCCGGCTGGTGAGAAAAACCCGGAAAGCCGCATAAATTCAGCATTTTTTTGATCAGGAATTTTTGTAAATTCGGAAAATCCACTTGCTATTTCCACAAATATGTTATATGATAGACACATAAGTGGTAGAAAGTGGTGAAATGTGGTGCCAAATGGAGGGAATGTGGCAGTTCGCTCCAGGTACAGGGCGAAGGTGGTGCGTGGGGAGACCTCCATCTTCTGAATTGATAAGAGGGTTTCGTTATGTTCATGGGAGAGTACAGTCATTCAATTGACGCGAAGGGAAGATTGATTATACCGTCCAAGTTCAGGGAACAGTTGGGAGAAGAGTTCGTACTGACGAAGGGATTGGACGGCTGTCTGTTTATCTTCCCCAACGATGAATGGGTGATCTTCGAAGAAAAACTGAGAGCCCTGCCACTTACAAACAAGAGCGCCAGAACCTTTTCACGTTTTTTTGTAGCAGGAGCTACGTCCTGTGAACTGGATAAGCAGGGGAGGATTCTCGTGCCGGCGACGCTGCGGGGATTTGCTGGTCTGGAAAAGGATGTGGTCCTCACCGGAAATATCAACCGGATTGAAATCTGGAGTAAGGAGAAATGGAGCGAGAACAATAATTACGACGATATGGATGCGATTGCCGAGAATCTGACAGAACTGGGAATCGTGCTGTAAAACAGGAGAGATTTTCGTTCTCGTTTTGAATACAGGAGAAAACCATGAATTTTCAACATACATCGGTACTGCTGGAGGAAACCATTGCGAACCTTAGGATAAAACCGGACGGCACGTATGTGGATGGGACATTGGGAGGCGCAGGGCATGCGCGCGAAGTATGCCGGCGTTTGTCTGCCACGGGGAGGTTTATAGGAATAGACCAGGATGAGGCTGCGATCGCTGCTGCGGGTGAACGTCTTCGTGAGTTCGGCGAGCGGGTGACCATCATCCGCAGTAACTATTGCGATATGGTTCCGAGACTGCAGGAAATAGGAATTCAGTCTGTGGACGGGATCATGCTGGATTTAGGGGTTTCTTCCTATCAACTGGACAATGCTGAACGTGGATTTACTTACCGGGAGGATGCGCCGCTGGATATGAGAATGGATCAGCGGTCAGCGCTTTCGGCCTATGAAGTGGTCAACGGATACAGCGAAGAACAACTGTTTCGGATTCTCCGCGATTACGGAGAAGAGAGGTTTGCAGGTAAAATTGCAAGAAATATATGTACGGCCCGGAAAAATGAACCGATCCGGACAACTGGGGAGTTAACCGAGATCATCAAGCGTTCGATTCCGGCCAGGATAAGGGCTACAGGCGGCCACCCGGCGAAAAGGTCGTTTCAGGCGATCCGTATTGAAGTGAACCAGGAACTGAAGGTTCTGGAAGAATCACTGGATGGGATGATCGACCTTCTCAATGATGGAGGAAGGATATGTGTCATCACGTTCCATTCGCTGGAAGACCGGATTGTAAAAAATATTTTCAGAAAAAATGAGCATCCGTGTACATGCCCGCCGGAGTTTCCGGTATGCGTGTGCGGGAAAAAATCAAGAGGGACAGTGATCACCAGAAAACCGGTATTGCCGAGTGAAGAGGAGATGGCTGCGAATCCCCGCTCGAAAAGCGCAAAGCTTCGCGTATTTGAGCGAAAAAGATAGGATCTGCTGTCTGATCGATCGAATGGTGACGGCGGAAATGGTAGCGGCTCAGCCAGCTGAACTGTTACCGGAAATGCTCAGGAGAGGGAGACTGGAGAATTATGGCTAAAAGAAGCGATAGAAGGGTAGATTCGACACAGAGAGCGGAAAGATACCCACAGAACGACTACGAAGAAGGAAACGCGCTCCGGCAGTTTTCGGCGGTTCCGATAGAGCAGCCGGAAGAACTGCCGGAGGAGCGTCCTGCCAGAAGACACAGAACGGCGGGACAGCGGGCGCGAAATGCGCAGATGACGCTGCGTTTTCTGGTGGCGACAGTGATACTGAGCGCCATGATGGTAGCGATCGTAGTGGGCTTTCTTTGTTTAAAGGAAAGAATAACGGAACAGAGGAGAAATATCGCATCACTGGAAACTCAGGTAAATGATCTGAAAACAGACAACGATGCTTATTATAATCAGGTGATGGCTTCCGTGGATCTGGAGGCGATCCGCGATGCTGCGATGAACCGTCTGGGCATGCAGTATGCCGGGAAGTCGCAGATTCGGTATTACGATACCGAGGGCAGTAGTTATGTGCGTCAGTATCAGGAGGTACCGCAGAAATAAACGGCGGCGGCTGCCCAGAGAAGGAAAAGTGCTGCCGGACAAGCAGGTGAAAATACTTGGGAACAAAGAAAAAAAATAAAAGACGTGACGCAGTGCCGAACAAAAGAAAAATTGATAACAGGGTCAGGATAAAGCTGGTAGCACTATTTGTTGTGGTGATACTGGCTTTCCTGATATTAGCCCTCCGTGTGATTTATATCGGCGCTGCGAACGAAGAAAATTATGAACGCCAGGTGCTGAGACAGAATCAGCAGTCCAGGGAAAGTTCGATGCTCCCCGCCAAAAGAGGAGATATCACGGACCGGAATGGAACGGTACTTGCGACCAGCGAGAAAGTCTATCATGTCATCCTGGACTGCCTGGTGGTCAATACCACCGTAGAGGTGGATGGCGTGGAGACACAGCCGTATCTGGAACCTACCGTACAGGCGCTCGTTGAACTTCTGGGAAGAGACGAGGAGGAGATACGGAGTAAACTGACTTCGGACGATACGAAAAACAGCCAGTACCAGCAGATCGGGGATGTGATCACTGTTACTGAGCGGCAGGCGTTTGAAAACTACGTGGATGAGTATGACGAGATTTCCTCGGGTGATCTGACGGATGAGGAGAAGGCGGAGAAGGAAAGACGTTCGAACATCAAGGGCGTCTGGTTTGAGGATACCTACCAGCGGCTGTATCCGCTGGACTCTCAGGCCTGCGATCTGATCGGATTTACTTATACCAACGGAACCGCGGACTGGGGGCTTGAAGGATATTACTCCGACGTGCTGGACGGAACGGCCGGACGTGTCTACAGCTATTACAGTACGGGAGATACGCTGGAGCAGGAGATCATCGATCCGGTGGACGGGAACAACGTAGTGTCGACCATCGACGCGAACATCCAGAAAATCATCCGGTCAAAGATCGAAGAATTCAATACACAGATGGCCGCCGGAGACAGCGGACAGGCGGCGGAGGGGTCTGATCAGCAGAAAGGCGCCGAGAATGTCGGCGTCATCATCATGAACCCGAATAATGGAGAGATTCTCGGAATGGATTCCACCGACTGGTATGACCTGAATCATCCCCGCGATCTGACACAGTTTTATACGGCAGAAGAGATTCAGGATATGGTCGAGTATGAAAAGGAAAACGCCGAGAAGGCGGCAAACGGGGAAGAGACTTCGGATTACGATGAGGAAACCGGCAGACATACACAGTTGTATGCGCTGAATCAGCTGTGGAGAAACTTCTGCATTTCCGACACCTTTGAACCGGGCTCCACGGCTAAGCCGATGAATATAGCGGCGGCTTTAGAGACCGGCGCGATCACAGAGGACGATACGTTTGTGTGCGATGGTTTCGAGTATGTGGGCGGATATCAGATCAAATGTTCCGTTTATCCGGATGCCCACGGTACAGAGACTGCAGCGGATGCGCTGAAAAATTCCTGTAACGATGCGCTGATGCAGATCGCTGTAAAAATGGGTTCCGTAAACTTCCGGAAATATCAGACGCTTTTCGGTTTTGGCGCCAAGACAGGGATCGATCTGCCTGGAGAGGCGGCGGGTGTGCTGTTTTCCGATGAGTACTGGGATGACACAGCGCTTGCGACGTCTTCGTTTGGACAGGGATACAATGTGACGATGATCCAGCAGATCGCCGCGTTCTGTTCCGTCATCAACGGCGGATATTATTATCAGCCGCATGTGGTCAGCGAGATCACGGACAGCAACGGTGCAGTTGTGGAAAAAATCGAGCCGAAGCTGCTGAAACAGGTGATCTCTACGGACGTCAGCGACACGCTTCGGGGATATCTCGGCACGGCGGTGGAGGAAGGAACCGGACAGAGCGCGAAGGTCGAGGGATATACCATGGGAGGAAAGACTGGAACCGCCGAGAAGGTGGATCCCGAGACAGGAACAAGAAACAAAACGGATTATCTGGTATCTTTTATCGGTTTTGCTCCTCTGGATGATCCACAGGTTGCCATCTATGTGGTTGTTGACAGACCTCATGCAGAAAATCAGGCCAACAGCGTATATGCGCAGGAATTGGCGAAAAACATTCTGACGGAGGTTCTTCCGTATCTTGGATTGTATCCGGACGACGGAACGGACGACACCGGAGAGGCTTCCGAGACAGGTGCCCGGAACGACGCGCTTCCGGCTCCGGAAGAGTCGGAAGAGGACGAAACCGTGGAAAACGGAGGAAATGACCGGTACAGCGACGGGATGACCAATGAAGACGCTGAAATATCCGGCGATTAAAAGAACGAAAGAATAACCCCATAAAAGCTTCCATATAGTGTAATTATAATGGAAGCTTTTATGGGGTATTCTATGCGTAAGAACAAAACTTATAACAAAAAGAAAATTGTGATCGTTTTTTTCCTCTGCGCTCTGATGCTGCTGGGACTGGTGGGGAGACTGGCCTATCTGATGGTGTTTCGCTCGGACTACTATTCGGAGAAGGCGGATGACCTCCATGAACGGGAGCGGGATATCAAGGCGGCACGTGGAAAGATTCTCGACGCAAACGGTACGGTGCTTGCGGCGAATCGGACGGTCTGTACAATCTCTGTGATCCACAGTCAGATCGAGGAGCCGGAGAAAATTATAGCAATGCTCACGGAAGAACTCGGATTGGATGAGGAGAGCGTCCGGGAACGGGTGGAGAAAGTATCTTCGATCGAGCGGATCAAGACAAATGTGGACAAAGAGATCGGGGACCGGATTCGTTCCTACGGATATGCCGGGGTCAAGGTGGATGAAGATTTCAAGCGGTATTATCCCTACGGAGATCTGGCGTCCAAAGTGCTCGGTTTTACCGGAAGCGACAATCAGGGGATCATTGGTCTGGAGGTAAAGTACGACGAGGTTCTCGAAGGAATCGACGGAAAAATACTGACGACGACGGATGCCAGGGGAATCGAGCTGGACGGTATCGGGGAGAGCCGGGTGGAACCGGTCGCGGGATACAATCTGAAGATCAGTCTGGATGCGAACATTCAGGAGTATTGTCAGCAGGCGGCGGAGAAAGCCATGGAGGAAAAACAGGCGGACGGAGTTTCCATCCTGCTTATGAATCCCCAGAATGGAGAGATTTATGCATGCGTCAATGTTCCGGAGTTCGATCTGAACGATCCTTTCACCTTAAACGATGGGACAGACACGTCCGGTCTGTCGGAGGAAGAACTTCAGGATCTAAGGAATCAGATGTGGAGAAACGCCTGCATCAACGATACGTATGAACCCGGCTCCACGTTTAAGATCATCACCATGTCGGCAGGACTGGAGGCCGGCGCCGTGACGCCGGAGGATACATTTTACTGTCCGGGTTACAAGATCGTCGAGGATCGCAGGATCCACTGCCACAACAGAACAGGCCATGGCGCCGAGACTTTTGTCCAGGGCGCGCAGAATTCCTGCAACCCGGTCTTTATCGAAGTGGGACTGCGTCTGGGAGCGGAAAGCTTCTGCAGCTATTTCCGGCAGTTCGGGCTGATGGATAAGACGGGAATCGATCTGCCGGGGGAGGCGTCCACGATCATGCATAAAGAGGAAAACATCGGGCAGGTGGAACTGGCGACCATGTCGTTCGGCCAATCGTTCCAGATCACGCCGATTCAGCTGGCGACTACTGTATCTTCGCTGATCAATGGCGGGACGAGAGTGACTCCGCATTTTGGCGTGGAAGTGCAGGATGAGGACGGGAATGTGGTGGAGACGCTGAGTTATGCGTCAAAAAGCGGAGTGGTCTCGGAGGAGACGTCGCAGACGGTAAGGGAAATCCTGGAGAGCGTCGTTTCGGAGGGGTCCGGAAAAAACGCTTATATCGAAGGCTATGAGATCGGCGGAAAGACAGCGACCTCCCAGACGCTTCCGAGAAGCGCCAATCGCTATATATCTTCGTTCCTCGGGTTTGCCCCGGCGGATGATCCGGTGGTGTTGGGACTCTGTATCATCAATGATCCCCAGGGCATCTATTACGGCGGTACCATCTGCGCGCCGGTGATGCGGGATATTTTTTATAATGTTTTGCCGTACCTTGGAGTGGAAAAGAAATGAAAAACACAAAAAGTTGCATCTTGGATAAAAAAGCTATATACTGAAAGGTGTGTATTATGGAGATTCAGTTGGTGATACCGGTCCTTCTGTCCTTCGCACTCAGCGTGGGACTGGGACCTGTCATTATTCCGTTTCTGCGGCGTCTGAAGATCGGGCAGACGGAACGGGCGCAGGGAGTGTCCTCCCACTTGAAAAAGGCGGGGACGCCGACGATGGGAGGACTGATTTTTCTGCTGTCCACAACAGTGACGGCGGTATTTTATGTAAAAAAGTACCCCCGGATCGTTCCGGTACTGTTTCTCACGCTGGGGTTTGGACTGATCGGTTTTCTGGACGACTATCTGAAGGTGGTCCTGAAGCGTTCCGACGGTCTGTACCCGAGACAGAAAATGTTTCTGCAGATTCTGATCACTGCGGTTTTCGCGTTTTATATGATCCGCTTTTCGGGCATTTCGCTGGCGATGAAGTTGCCATTTCTGCCCGGAAAAGAGCTTTCCATCGGCTGGCTGTCGGTCCCGTTGCTGTTTTTCGTCGTTCTCGGAACGGTCAACGGAGTCAACTTCACAGACGGACTGGATGGACTTGCATCCAGTGTGACCGTTATGGTCGCTGTCTTTTTTACGATGGCGTCCATAGGGCTGGGCGTGGAGATCACACCGATCACCTGTGCGGTAGTCGGAAGTCTGCTGGGTTTTCTTGTGTTCAATGTTTTCCCTGCCAAAGTGTTTATGGGGGATACCGGATCCCTCGCGCTGGGAGGTTTTGTCGCGGGGACTGCATACATGCTGCAGATGCCGCTGTTTCTGCCGATCGCGGGGTTTATTTACGTGGCGGAGATTCTCTCGGTCGTCATGCAGGTAACTTATTTCCGGGTGACCCACGGCCGGAGGATTTTTAAAATGACGCCGATACACCATCATTTTGAATTATGCGGATGGTCGGAGACGCGGATCGTGGCTGTTTTTTCGATTCTCACAGCCATGATGTGTCTGATCGCGCTGCTGGCGATGTGACGCCCGGCGGTGATAAAGAGATACTGGAGGAAAAAGAAAATGGATGTAAAAGGGAAAAAAGTACTGGTATTCGGAGCGGGAAAGAGCGGAATTGGCGCCGCGGGACTTCTGCTCCGTGAGCAGGCGCAGGTCGTCCTTTTTGACGGAAATGCGGAGCAGGATCCGGAGAAGATCAGAGAGAAGCTTCCGGCGGATTCCTGTGTGGAGATTCTTCTGGGAGAGCTTCCGGAGGAGAAGATGGGAGAACTGGATCTCGCGGTGCTGAGTCCGGGTGTGCCGTCGGACCTTCCGGTTGTGCAGAGAATGAAGGAAAAAAACATTCCCATATGGGGCGAGGTGGAACTGGCCTACCAGGCAGGAAAAGGCGAAGTGCTGGCGATCACCGGCACCAATGGAAAGACGACGACGACATCGCTTCTCGGAGAGATCATGAAAGCATGGAAAGATGACGTGCAGGTGGTGGGAAATATCGGAACGGCTTATACATCTGTCGCTCTCGACACTACAGAGGACACTGTGACGGTGGCGGAGATCAGCAGCTTTCAGCTGGAAACCATTGACACCTTCCATCCGAGAGCCAGCGCGATCACAAACATCACAGAGGATCATCTGAACCGCCATCATACGATGGAGGAGTACATAAGGGTCAAGGAGCGGATCACGGAAAATCAGACGATGGACGACGTCTGTGTGCTGAATTATGAGGATGAGATCCTGAGGACTTTCGGCGAGAAGCTGCTCCGGGAGCAGAAGGTGAGAGTGATGTTTTTCTCCAGCCGGCGGGTGCTGGACGAGGGAATCTATTATCAGGACGGCGCTGTTTACCTTGCACATGGCGGGGAGAAGGAACTGGTCGTGCGGACAGATGATCTGAAAATCCTCGGACTGCATAATTTTGAGAATGTGATGACGGCTGTGGCGATGGCGTATGATGTGGGAGTCCCGATGGAGAAGATCCGGGAGGCGGCCTGCGCGTTCCAGGGCGTAGAACACAGGATCGAATACGTATGCGAAAAGGACGGAGTGGTTTATTACAATGACTCCAAGGGAACGAATCCGGATGCGGCGATCAAGGGGATTCAGGCGATGAATCGCCCGACGCTGCTGATTGGCGGAGGGTTCGACAAACAGTCTACTTATGAAAGCTGGATCCGCTCGTTTGATCATAAAGTTAGATATCTGGTGCTGATCGGCGAGACAAAGGAAAAGATTGCCAGAACGGCGAGACAGGAAGGATTTCAGGATATCCTGATGGCGGACAACCTGGAAGAGGCGGTCAGGATCTGTGCGGAAAAGGCGAGACCCGGAGACGCGGTGCTTCTATCGCCGGCCTGTGCAAGCTGGGATCAGTTTGATAGTTACGAGCAGAGAGGCGAAAAATTTAAGGAGTATGTCCGGGCGCTGTGAAATTCAGCTTACTGTTCGGCTGAAGGTACGGTTTGCAATGGCCAACTATTTAAAGGGAGAAACGGTATGATACCGGGAGAAAAAAAGGAGGATTACAATGGAACTGCTGCAGGGGATCAGAGAACGAAGAAGTATACGCAAATTTCAGGACAGGCCGGTTTCCCGGGAACTTCTCGGGGAAATTGTTGAGACGGCCGCCTACGCGCCGTCCTGGAAAAACTCACAGACAGCGCGGTATCTCGTGGTCGACGACCGGGATAAGATCCTGGAGCTGGCCGGGGAAAAATGCATGATGGGATTTGAAAAAAACATGGAAAATCTGTCCAAGGCGCCGGCGGTTGTGCTCCTGACGGGGGTGAAAGGACGTTCCGGTTATGAGCGGGATGGAAGTTTCTCCACATCCAGAGGAACTCACTGGGAAAGTTTTGACGCGGGAATTGCCGCCCAGACGTTCTGCCTTGCGGCATGGGCGAAGGGACTCGGAACGGTAATCATGGGTCTGTTCGACGATCAGGAGATCGCGAAAGTCGTTCCGATCCCGGAAGGCCAGCAGATCATGGCGGTGATCGCTGTCGGGTATCCGCTGGATGTGCCGGAGGCTCCCCGCAGAAAGGGAGCGGAGGAACTGCTGGCCTTCCTTTGATCCCGCAGGCAGACGGGAGATTTTCCTGACCGTTCCGCCAGAAGAACCGTCAGATTTCCGGCGGCAGCCGCCGGATGGAATGGAATCCCTCTGTACCGCATAAAATATGGTAAAGAATGCCGGGGAATGGCGACGCCTATGAAATTTCCGGAAAGGATCTCACAGTCAGTGAAAAAAACGGACAGTACGCTTCTGGTGCTTGTAGTTCTGCTGCTGGCTGTGGGACTGGTTCTTCTTTACAGTACAAGCGCATACAATGGCCGGGTAAAGTTTAATGACCCGGCCTATTATTTTAAGAAACAGTTGTTTGCCGGGCTCCTGGGACTGGCGGGAATGTATTTGATCTCCCACATGGATTATCACAGACTTTTGAGATATGCGCCGGCGCTGTATTTGATCTCTCTCGGTCTGTCTACGGCGGTGCTGTTTGTGGGCAGTTCGATCAACGGCTCCAGACGGTGGCTCTCTCTGGGGCCGCTGTCCTTTCAGCCGTCGGAATTCGCAAAGACCGCTGTGATCCTGTTCCTGACCTGGGTGACGGAGAAGACAAAACAGAAACTGTCCGGCTGGAAATTCATGATCCTCGTCTTTGCCAGTACAGTGCCTGTCGTGGCGCTGGTGGGTTCCAATAACCTGAGTACTGCGGTGATCATTCTGGGAATCGCAGTCATTCTGATCTTTGTCACGAATCCCCGCTACCTGCCCTTTGTGGGAATCGGTGGCGCCGGTATCGCCATCGTGGCGGTCTTCCTGAGCCTGGAGAGCTATCGCCTGGAGCGGTTGGCCATCTGGAGGGATCCGGAGGCTTATGAAAAAGGATTTCAGACGATCCAGGGTCTATACGCGATCGGCAGCGGAGGGATCTTCGGCAAAGGCATCGGCAGCAGTCTGCAGAAGCTGGGGTTTGTGCCTGAGGCACAGAACGATATGATTTTCTCGATCATCTGCGAGGAGACGGGACTGGTGGGCGCCTGCCTTGTGATCCTGGCGTTCGGTCTGCTGATCTGGCGGCTGATGGTCACATCGGTTCACGCGTCGGATCTTGCGGGAGCGCTGGTCGCGGCAGGGATCATGGGACATATCGCGATCCAGGTGATCCTGAATATCGCCGTCGTGACCAACACGATCCCGAATACCGGGATCACGCTCCCTTTTATAAGTTACGGGGGAACCTCTGTGGCCTTCCTTCTGGCCGAGATGGGCCTCGCTCTTTCAGTCACAAGATATGAGACGTAAAAGTTTCACCGGAGGAGGGAAAACTGCATATTATAATCGGGAGGAATATTCCAAGGAGTCGGCATTTGAAGAAATATCAGATCACGGGCGGACTGCCGCTGTCCGGGAAAATCCGCATTCAGGGGTCAAAAAACGCGGTCCTTCCGATGATGGCTGCGTCGGTTCTTCAGAAGGAGACGGTGGAACTGAAGGGATGTCCGAAAATCAGCGATGTTTTCTGCATGGAAAAGATGCTGCAGTCGCTGGGCGCGCAGACAGCGTGGGAGGGAGATACGCTTCAGATCTGCTGCAGGGAGATCAGCGGGGAACTCCCGGAGACACGCCTGGCGGGAAAGCTCCGGTCCTCGATCCTTTTTCTGGGGAGTCTTCTCGGAAGGAGCGGGTACGGGAGGATCGGAAGTCCAGGCGGATGTTCGATCGGGCGCAGACCTACGGATCTCCACGAGATGGCGCTGCGCGCTCTCGGAGCAGGGGTCACGAAGACAGAAAACGGAATTACCGCCTATGCGGGAAAGCTGTCCGGAAATCATATTCGTTTTCCGAAGAGCAGTGTAGGGGCGACGGAGAATGCGATCCTGGCGGCAGTCTGTGCGGAAGGGACCACGGTGTTGAGCGGATGCGCCAGAGAACCGGAGGTACAGTGGCTGTGCCGTTTCCTCCGTAGGATGGGAGCGTCCGTCGAGGGAGAATCCCGCGGCTGTGTGATCATCCGGGGACAGAAGAGACTGCACGGCTGCACGTTTCAGGTTCCGCCCGACAGGATTGCCGCCGGCACATGGATCCTGGCCGGCGCGGCAGTGCGAGGAGCAGTGGAACTGGACCGTGTTCCTGTGGAGGAGCTGGAAACGGTTTTGAAGGTTTACAGGAAAATGGGTGGACAATACCGGGTGTCTGGTGATAAACTGTTTACGGACAGCAGCCGGGTCGGGAGAGCGGTGCCATATGTGGAGACTGAAAGCTATCCTGGGTTTCCGACAGATCTGCAGTCCCCGCTGCTTGCGGCGGCGGCGACGCTTTCCGGAAAAACGATTGTCCGGGAAACGGTGTTTGAGGACCGTTTTGCAGCTGTCCGGGAGCTGAGAAAAATGGGTGCCCGGACACAGATCAGAGGTCCTCTGATCGAGATGGAGAAAAGCAGGCTTCGCGGGGCACAGGTTGCCGCCGGGGACCTGAGAGGCGGAGCGGCATTGGTGATCGCAGCGCTTGCAGCCGAAGGCAATACGGAGGTGGAACAGGTACAGTACATAGAGAGAGGTTATGAGCGGTTTCCGGAGCAGCTTCAGCAGCTCGGAGCCAGGATACGTATGATTGAGGAGTAAATAAGAAATATGGGCGAGAAAAAAAAGAGAAAAAAGAAACGCAGGAGGCGGCTTGTGGGAATTCTGCTGACGGCGGGGATCCTGGTGCTGGCTGCTCTGCTTTTCTTTGTTATCTTTCAGACAAAAACGGTCGAGGTGACCGGAAACGAGCGTTATACGGAGGATGAGATCCGGCAGATCGTGGAACAGCAGGAGCCGCTGTCCTTTAACACGGTGCTGCTGACGTTCTTTCCGGTCCATACGGATTTTTCCGGCGTGCCGTTTCTGGAGACGATTTCCTATGAACTTGTCTCTCCTTCCGCAGTCCGCGCCGTGGTAGAAGAAAAAGTAACCACCGGTTATGTGGAGGTGGACGGACAGAAGGCATACTTTGACGGGGAGGGGATTGTCCTGGAGTGCATCCCTGTCGAGGTAGAGACGGAGCAGGCGGAAGAAAGCCTTGACACGCAGCCTGTCGGCGATACAGAAGAACAGACGCAGGAACAGGGGGAGGCCCTTGATTCAGAGAGCCTCCCGACCGCCAGGGTGGATGTGGAAGAGTACGATCCGAATCTGGAGGATATCCCGGAGGTGACAGGTCTGAACGTGACAGCAGCGGTGGTCGGCGAGCAGCTTCCGGTGGAGCACACAGAGATCTTTGAGGAGCTGGATGCGCTGACCCGTCTGCTGGACCGGTTTGACCTGTGGCCGGAGCAGGTGGAGGTCACCGAGGACTGGGAACTGATCCTCCATTATCCGGAAAACATCAGGATCCTTCTGGGAAGCGACGCTTATCTGGAAGAGAAGATTACGAAACTTTCAGGCATCCTGCCCCAGCTGGACGGGCTGTCGGGAGAACTGCATCTGGAGGATGTGGATGAGCGCAGCGGAGACGCACTGTTCTCGCAGGACACAGCGGAACCGGACGCCGGACAGGAGACGCAGGAGGGCGGAGAAACCGCGGACAGCGATGGTGGACAGACTCAGACATAAAAACTGGAAAAACGCCTGAAAGTATGAAAAATCTGCAAAAAACCCAAAAAAACAGTTGATAAATTTCAAAATAAATTATATTATATCTATATGTATGATTCAGCG
>DXEK01000160.1 GCA_019115005.1 Candidatus Fusicatenibacter merdavium
TCCAGGGAAACGCCGACCAACTGCTCCTCAAAGCCCGGGATGAAGGTATGGGATCCAAGGGTCAGCGGGTAGTCCTTGCCAGCGCCGCCTTCGAAGGCAACACCGTCCACAAAGCCTTCGAAATCGATCGTTACTTTATCGCCATTCTCCGCCGGACGGTCCTCCACATGAACAGTTCTCGCATTCTTTTCCTGCTCTTTTTTCAGCTCTGCTTCGATCTCCTCTTCGGTCACTTCCAGATCCGCCTTCGGTACCTCAAGGCCTTTGTACTCGCCCAGAGTCACTTCCGGTTTTACGGCAACCTCTGCAGTGAAGATGAACGGTTTTCCTTTTTCGATCTGTTCAACGTTGATCTCCGGCTGGGAAACGATGTCCAGTCCGCTCTCCTCCGCCGCTTTGGAATATTCCTGCGGGATCAGGCTGTTGACAGCATCTTCATAAAATACGGCCGGACCGTACATTTTTTCTACCATTGCTCTCGGCACTTTGCCCTTACGGAAGCCCGGGATGCTGATGTTCTTTTTCTGTTTCTGGTATGCTGCATTTAACGCTTTTTCCAGTTCTTCGGCTGCTACCTCGATGGTAAGTTTGGCCATGTTCTTTTCCAGATTTTCAACCTGTACACTCATGATAACTATTTTCCTCCTTGTTTATCTGAAAAGCAGCCGGTGTATGGTTCCAGCATACTTCTCCACTCTACAATCATTATTGGAGTATAGCACATTCCTGCGGAAAACGCCAGTAGTTTTTTTCTTTCAGCGGAAATGTGGCTACAGTTCCGCCCTGTTCCCGTCTTTAAGCATATGGATAAACGATTTTCTCCGCCATCTGTGCGGCAGCGTCCGCGCCCTGCAGCTGTTTCAGAACCTCCAGCGCAAAATCAACCGCGGCGCCCATGCCGCGTCCTGTCGTCACATTGTCGCTGGTGACCGCCGGCACCCGAAGCACCTCGGCGCCTTTCAGCTGTTCCTCGAATCCCGGGAAACATACCGCCTGTTTGCCCTCCAGCACACCAAGACCGCCAAGTACGCTCGGCGCCGCACAGATCGCCGCCAGACGTTTTCCCTGGCGGTTGTAAGAGAGGATCAGCTCTTTCAACTGTTCGTTTGCACCCAGATTCAGGGTTCCCGGCATTCCGCCCGGAAGAAATAAAAGATCGCCGTCGTCAAAGGTTCCGTCCTCGATCTTTTTGTCTGCCTGGATCGTGATCTTATGGGAACCGGTAACTTCTCTCCTTCCCATGATCGAAACCGTCTCAACATCCTCTCCCGCTCTGCGGAAAATATCCACCGGTGTCAGCGCTTCGATTTCCTCACATCCGTCAGCGAGAAATACATAAATCTTTGCCATTTGTCTTACCTCCTGTTAAAATATCCGTCGTTTCTTACCGTTTGTCTTTTCATTACCGGATACCCGTAACCGCTACCGGACGGCCGCGCTCCGACGGACTTATTGTACCACAGAAACGGAAATTTGAAAATGTACAGATCCGGCCGAAATCTGCCGGGACCCGAGAACGGTTCATCCGTCCGTACCACAACAGAATACCTTTGAAAACAACGGGAAATGATGGACGGCAGAAACTGTTTGTGATAAAATTACGGAAAACATGCCGTCTGCCGGCAGAAAGGAAGCATCATATTATGGAAATCGAAAGAAAATATCTGGTCCGGGAGCTGCCCGAAGCGCTGGAATCGTATCCTTCCCACTGCATTGAGCAGGGGTATCTCTGCACCTCACCGGTCGTACGGATTCGGCGGCAGGATGAAGAATACTGGCTGACTTATAAATCCAAAGGGCTGATGGTCCGGGAAGAATACAATCTCCCACTGACACGCGAAGCCTACGAACATCTCAGACCCAAGACCGACGGCATCCTGATCGTCAAGACCCGGTATCTGATCCCGCTGACCGATTCCCTGACTGCGGAGCTGGACGTTTTCCACGACGACTACGAAGGACTGCTTCTCGTGGAAGTGGAATTTTCCACCGAGGACGACGCAAACGCATTCACTCCGCCGGAATGGTTCGGTGAGGACGTGACATTTTCCGCCGCGTACCACAACAGCACTCTGAGCCGCGGGACCGCCGGCTGACATAGGCGGCCGTCCCGCAAGATGAACGGTCACTGGCAGAATGCCCGCCTGTCCGGAGGATTCTCCCGATTAAAAAAGGAACCGCCCGAAGACGGTTCCCCTTTTTGGGATCTTTCTTAAGCGCCACCAGAAGCAGAGCAACATAAGAAAGAACCGCAGTCCTCCATTTTGCATACCTGACGGAAGCTCCGGACGGGCCGCTTCCGAAGCCGGAATCTGGTCATGACTACAGATTCACCTGCATTACCCACCGACTGCATACGACTTTGAGGCCTCGGTGCATTTCTGCACCTTTTGCTGATCGTTTTCTGCCTGATATCCTTTCACTCAAGGGCCACCGACGAATGATTTGGCGCCGTGTCCGACACCGGTGTGTAGTGTTAAAAATCCAAAAATTTTATTTTTTATTTTATTTTTTGGGCAACGCCGTAAAATGGCCGGTTCACGTCCGCATATCAAAGCATCCGCCGCTCAGCAGTCCGGTGAAATTTTATGTTTCACCAGACTCTTTCATTATGCATCATTTCCCGTTATTTTGCAATATTAATCTGTGAACATTTTGTTATTTTTTGTGACAATTCCACCAGACCGCTGCTCTCAACGCGAAGATCAATAGCAGCACGGCCGACGAGCCGTTTCTATTCTTCTCCCGGCACCATGTTTTTCAGCCGTTCCGTCTGGGCCTTGATATCCACGGTTTCTCCTTCGCTCAGCTTTTCCGGCTTCTTTCCGCGGATCATACGCTGCAGCGCAGACATCTGGGCCCTCAGTTCTTTCTTTTCTTCCCTGGTAATCTGTTTTTTGTGTTCTGACAGATACCGCGCGCACCGGTTCAGCTGATTCTGAGCCTCGCCGAGCGTGTCCATACGCTCCATCCTGGTGGAATCCTCCGCCTCGTTCATCTGCGCTTCATGGATCGCACGCTGAATCTCCGCCTCGGACAGGTTAGAGCTTGCAGTGATCGTAATGCTCTGCTCCTTTCCGGTATCTAAATCCCGGGCTGAGACATTGACGATACCATTGGCGTCGATATCGAATGTGACCTCGATCTGCGGAACACCCGCGGGCGCACGCTTGATCCCGTTCAGCCGGAAATTGCCAAGCAGCGTATTATCTCTGGCAAACTGCCGCTCTCCCTGCAGCACCTTGATCTCCACGGATGTCTGGAAATTCCCCGCCGTAGAGAAGATCTGGCTGTGGCGGGTGGGGATCGTCGTGTTTCTGTCGATAATCTTGGTCGCAACGCCTCCGACCGTCTCGATGGAAAGGGACAGCGGAGTGACGTCCATCAAGATCAGCTCCGCAGCCGTTCCTGTCGTGATCTCTCCGCCAAGCTTACCTCCCTGGATCGCAGCGCCGATGGCAACACACTCATCCGGATTCATATTCTTGGACGGTTCTTTGCCGGTAAGCTGACGCACTTTTTCCTGTACTGCCGGGATCCTTGTGGAACCGCCGACCAAAAGAACCATGCCGAGCTCCGATGCGGAAACGCCGGCATCGCTCAACGCTCTTCGGACCGGTTCCTCGGTGCGGTCCACCAGATCTTTCGTCAGTTCGTTGAACAGTGCCCTTGTGATTTCCATCTCCAGATGCTTTGGCTCATTCCGGACTGTTGTGATAAACGGGAGATTGATCGACGTGATCATCTGGGAGGAAAGATTCTTCTTTGCCTCCTCCGCCGCCTCGCGGACTCTCTGCAACGCTACCTGATCCTTGGCCAGATTGACCTTCTCCTCTTTTTTAAACATATCCACGATATAATCCGTTAGACGCTCGTCAAAATCATCGCCGCCCAGGTGATTGTCCCCGGCGGTGGCTAGTACTTCGATCAGATTATCTCCGATCTCGATCAGAGACACGTCGAACGTACCGCCGCCCAGGTCGTAAACCATGATCTTCTGTGCCTGTCCATGGTCCAGTCCGTACGCCAACGCCGCAGACGTCGGCTCGTTGATGATCCTCATGACCTCAAGTCCCGCAATCCTTCCGGCGTCCTTCGTCGCCTGGCGCTGCGCGTCATTAAAATATGCCGGCACCGTGATCACCGCCTGGCTGACACTCTCGCCCAGATAGCTCTCCGCGTCTTTCTTCAGTTTCATCAGAATAAACGCAGAAATTTCCTGCGGCGAATACTCCTTTCTGTCGATCCGGACGCGATAGTTCGTACCCATCTCACGCTTGATCGAAGAAATTGTGCGGTCCACGTTTGTGGCCGCCTGGCGTTTTGCGACAGCGCCCACCAGGCGCTCCCCGTTTTTTGAGAACGCGACAACCGACGGCGTCGTCCTCGTTCCTTCCGCATTCGTAATGACGACCGGCTCGCCGCCCTCCATAACCGCTACACAGCTGTTCGTTGTTCCAAGATCGATACCAATCACTTTTCCCATTGGCTTTTCCTCCAGTTTATCCTTTACTTTCCGATGTACTCCTGTACGAAACATGTCCGAAAATCCATTCCGCAATTCCCGGACCCCTCCGGGAAACCGCCTGAAACCATCGATAACACCGCAATCTCAAAGGCAGAGCAAGCATCTCAAACTGTTACAACTATATCGCTTTCCGACTTTTCGGTCAAGCAAAGTCACAACAATTTCATATAATTTATAACATTTTTAGAAATTATCAGACGTCTCCTGCGGCCCGCCCGGCAGCAGCGGTTCCGTCGGAAGAACGGCCGTCATTTGCTGCCGCGGTATCCGGCCATTAAAAATTGCCTGGCGACAGGCTGTTTTTTTCACAAAACTCTTGCGAAATGGCCGCGGCAACATTATACTGAATCAGAGAGTCAAATTTATGTAACAGTGCAGTTATCTGAACTTTTACGAAAATTATACTTAAGCGGAGGAACGATTATGAAGAAACTGGTAGTAACCGACAAAACAGCCTGCAAGGCATGCCTTCAGTGCGAGGTAGCCTGCTCCACAGCCTTTTACAAGGTCTTCGACCCGGACAAGTCCTGCATCCGTATCGTAGAGAAAAACGGAGCAGTAAAGACAAACGTATGTATCCAGTGCGGAAAATGTGCCCGCGTCTGTCCGGAAGGCGCGATCTCCCAGAACGCAAAGGGAACCTATATCATTAACAAAAAACTCTGTGTCGGCTGCGGAAAATGCGTGGAGGCCTGCCCGATGGGCGTTATGGTAAAAGCGCCGGAATCTCCTGTCGCTTCCAAATGTATTGCCTGCGGAATCTGCGCAAAAGCCTGTCCGATGGGCATCCTTGAGATCCAGGAGAAATAATAATACATAAAAGAACGTTCGGAAATGGTCTGCTCCATCTCCGAACGTTTTTCATTTTTTCTGCGCATTCTTTCCGGTACTGCGTTTTCATTCCCTTCGCGATGTGCCGGACTCCCTATTTTACCGCTTTCTCGGCGAACTCCGTCATCACAAGATCCTCGTAGGGTGCCCGCTCTTTCAGTTCTCCCGCACTGTCAAGAATGTTCTGCAGCAGATCAAAGCTGTCCTCCTCAAAAATCAGGTTACTCTTCCAGGTATCCTGCTCATAATAGCGGTTCACGATCGTCGTGATGGTCTGCAGTTCCGTCTCCTCGAACTGAGGCGCAATTACCTGGGCGATCTCTTCCGGCGTATGCGTCTGCACATAATCCATCCCCTTCTGAAGCGCGTTGGTGAACTTCTGGATGATCTCCGGATTTTCTTCGATATAGCTTTCTTTCGCGCTGTAAGAGGTGTAAGGAACATATCCCGACTCAGTTCCAACAGAAGCCACCACATATCCCGCGCCTTCCTCTTCCAGCGCCGTTGCGGAAGGCTCAAATTCTATCGTATAGTCTCCCTGTCCTCCGGAAAACGCGGCGGCTGTGGAACCGAAATCAATGCTCTGATTGATCTCCAGATCTGTCGCCGGATCGATGCCTTTCTGCTTCAGCACATATTCGAAGACCATCTCCGGCATCCCGCCTTTTCTTCCTCCAAGTACGTACTTGCCCTTGAGATCCTCCCACTGAAAATCCGCGTCCGGCTCCCTTGCCACAACAAAATTTCCCGCCCGCTGGGTCAGCTGCGCAAAGTTCACGACCGGATTAGCAGTTCCTTCCAAATAGGCATAGACAGAAGCTTCCGCTCCCATAAATCCGATATCCGCCTCCCCAGAGATCACCGCGGTCATGACCTTATCGGCTCCAAAGCCATTGACCAGCGTCAGGTCAATACCTTCCTCCTCGAAATACCCTTCCTCGATGGCTACGTACTGCGGCGCATAAAAAATAGAGTGCGCCACCTCGTTCAGCGTCACAGGAATCAGTTCCTGCTCTTCGGCCTGCTCTTTCTGTTCACTCACTGTCTGCACGGATTCCTCCTGTACCTCCGACGCGGACACGGCGTCTTCCTCTGTCCTGCCGCCACAGCCGGCAAGCATCAGACAGAACACCGCCGGAATCATCAGATATACCGCTTTCTTTTTCATTTAAGATCCTCCCCGAAATCTTTCTGCATCATTACTCTTATAGGATATGCAGCGGAAAAAGAATACGGCACAAAATTCAGTCTTTCTTCGATTCCAGATGATACAGGATCTTTCGTTCCCGCATAGTCAGCCCAAGAGACAGAACCAGTGCGAACGCGTCACTGATCGGCTGCGCCCAGAAGATTCCGTTCATTCCCAGGAATAGCGGAAGAATATAGATAAACGAGATCAGAAAAATGATCTGACGAAATGCAGTGACGACGATCGACGGCATAGGTTTTCCAATGGATTGGAAAAATGTTGTGGCAAGCATGACGAATCCGAGGATCGGCGTGATGATAAAGTTGATCCGGAGACCGGACACACCGATCGCCATCATCTCCTCGCTTCCGCCAAAGACAAGGATCAGTTCCCTCGCAAACACCAGAACAGCGATCCAGATGACGCAGGTAATCCCCACGGAAAGGGCGGACGCTTTTCCGAGTGTCTCCATGACTCTGTGGTATTTTCCTGCGCCATAATTATTTCCGAGGATCGGCTGAATCCCTTGGCTGATACCGCTGGCAGGCATGATCACAAAAGTCATGACGCTGGAGACAACCGCATAGACACTGATCGCCGTGTCTCCTCCGTATTTACCAAGCTGCCCGTTATAGACAAGGCTGATCAGCCCCATCGCAACCTGAGCGATAAAAAAAGAGAAACCGCAGGAGATGATCCTTCCCGCCAGACCGGTACGGATCCGGAAAATATCGGCGGACACTTTCACCAGCGTTTTCCCCGAAAAAACCTGTACAGAACCAAAAGCCGCGGAACAAAACTGTCCGATCACGGTCGCCACAGCCGCGCCCTGAACTCCCATATCAAAAACAACGACAAACAGAAAATCCAGAATAATATTAGTCACGGCTCCAATTCCCGTGACACACATACCGAGCACAGGCTTTCCCGACACCCGGACAAAGTCGCAGCATACCTGGGAGATCCCCTGAAAGATACAGCCCAATGCGACGATCCTGTAATACTCCAGTGCATAAGAATAACAGGTCTCCGTCACTCCGAACAGATGAAGAATCGGATCGGCGAACAACAGCAGCAGCGCGGAAAGGATCAGTTCAAAAACCACGACCATCAGATAAGAATTTCCAAAACTGCGGCTCATGTCCTCCGTCTGTCCGCTCCCATGAAACAGGCTGAACAACGACGCTCCTCCCGCGGAACATGTCAGCGCCACCGCCATCATGAGAAAAGAAAGCGGAAAACAGACCGAAAGTCCCGCCAACGCGCTGGTTCCGCAGAAATTTCCCACAAAAATGCGGTCGACAATATTGTAAATCGCCGTGATCAGCAGTGAGATCGCCGCCGGTACGGAATAGCGCACGATCATAGGAAAAAGTTTCCCGGTACTGAATTCTTCTGTTTGATTCATTTTTATAATCTCCTTTTTATTGCTTTTAATAATTACTTATGATAAATATTTGAGTAAAAAACAGACACTATCAGATTCTGGCGGGACAGATCTCACGGAAAGACCTTCTCTTTTCTGATGGACTGATAAGCGCTCTGGATTGTCCGGACCGTGGTCAGCAGTTCTTCGCAAGAGATTCCTTCCAAACGTCTTCCCAGTTCCTGATAATACTCCCGCACATAATGTTGATAATATTTCTCTCCCAGGGAAGTCAGTTTCAGCAGTACATTTCTCCCATCCTCCGGATCCGGAGATTTCTCAAGGACGCCTTTTTCCTCCAGTTCGCTGACCAGCCGGGTCACACTCGGCATCGTCACATTCAAATGTCTGCTTACATCTGAAACCAGAACCTTTTCTTTTTTCTGTCTGGTCAGGACTATGGCGTCGATCACGTGAATATGGCGGGGTTTGATCCCTTTCGGAAGTTCCGGCATCGTCTCAACAATCCTTCTCGCCACTCCGCAGGCGTCAATAAAACGTTTCAGCTCTTCCTCCGTATGCTCCATGAATCTGTCTCCTTTTACTGTCTGCAGTTATGTCGGCACAGCCGCATATACTTACCATTAGTAATTACTCAAAATAAGTATATACGGCATACCCCTGTCTGTCAATCTTTTTTCGTTACTTTTTACGCCACATGATGCGCCGGATCTCCTTCAGCGCGTCTCCGTACTTTTCCGACATCATGCCCGGGTTTCTCCGAAGCTGACGGGCCGCATGGCGGTATTTCTGATTCGTGCGGGATCCAATCTCCTGAAGTTCTCTCAGCAGTGTCTCCTGAAGGGCAGAAAGGTCTTCCGCTTTCTGTTTTCCGGATTCCACTGTCTGGGAAAGTTTCTGCCCGAGTTCTCTCAGTTTCTGCTGCTGTCCCTGGCGATACTCCTCCAGATTCCGCAGGAACTCCTTTCTTCCCGCCAGTTTCTCGCGGAATTTCTGCTGATATTCTTCGTAATCCTGCTCTGCAAAAGCTGACGCTACCTCCAGCCGTTTCTGCAGCCGCCGGATATGTTCGCTGCTCTCGCTGAGCCTGATCAGCGTCTCTTTCAGATCGACCGCCTCGTGAACAGACTGGGTACAGTCACAGGCAAGCACAACGCTGAGGATCACCGTGACGACCTCCGCCGCCGTCGTGTGGATTCTCAAAACAACCGTCTCGATCGGCGGATGGATCCCGTAGATCAGAAGGACAGAGAAGGCGCCCCATGCCAGCGACGAGGTCAGGCAGATATGCCCGTTCAGATTCAGCTTCTGATTGCTGTAATCCCAGTAACGCACATGGAACAGCCGTTCCATGCAGGCTCCGGTAACATATTCGAGAACCGTCGCGCCCGCCATTCCCAGTACAAAAACCATCGGCGGACTGTCCTGGACTCCCATCGTGCTTATCAGAATGGTGACCGCTCCAAACCCATAGATCGGGAGGAACGGACCATACAGAAACCCCCGATTGACCCAGTGTCCTTTCTTCACCGACACATAACAGGATTCCCACACCCATCCGACAAAGCTGTACAGATAAAAAAACAGCAGCCATTGGATAAAATCATAGGAATACATAATCCTATCCTCTCCTTTTTTTCATTTTCTTTTTGTAACAATTCAGCCAACGGAACTGTTATTTCTTTTTATCTCTTCGTTTTTTCTCAGAAACTGCCGTCTTCATAAATGCTCCTGCCCGCTTTGATGGTGCGCACCACCCGGATCTTCCGAATCTGTTCCGGATCCACCCGGCAGGGATCCCCGTCAAGGATCACAAAGTCGGCGGATTTTCCAGGTGTGATACTTCCTTTTTCCCGGTCCTCCCCGTACTGCCATGCCGCATGAATCGTCACGGCCTTCAGCGCTTCCTCCACGGGGATCCGCTCCTGTGCTCCGAGCACGCGCCCCTGTTCCGTCTCCCTGTTTACAGCGCACCAGACGGTTTCCAGCATGTCCGGAGCGATCACCGGCGAATCCTGATGGAAAGTAAAGCGGATCCCCTGTTTCAGCGCACTCCTGCAGAGGCTGATCCGCTCTGCGCGGCGTTCCCCAAAATTTTTCCGGTGCACTTCTCCCCAGTGGTATACATGGGCTACAAAAAACGATGGGATCATTCGCAATTTTTTCACCCGTTCCAGCTGATCCGGACTGAGCAGCTGCGCATGTACGATCACCGGGTGGATCTCCCGGCCCGGAAACTCCCGTTTTACTTCTTCGTAACAGCGGATATACTGTTCACAGGCAGCGTCACCGTTGCAGTGGGCCAGAAGCTGCATCTGATCCTGAAACGCCTGGCGGAACGCATCTTTCACTTCCTCATCACGCATCGTGCCATACCCGCAGTATCCGTCGTCCGCTCCCTCATAGGGAGCTCTCAGCCATGCGGTCCTGCTCTGAGGTGACCCGTCCAGAAAGATCTTATAGCCTCCCAGACGGATATGATCCCGGTATCCCGACCGGCAGGCATCCAGTTCTCTGGTCAGCTGCTCTTTCTGACGCAGATCTGCATACAGGACAACATCCAGATACAGCAGATCCTGCTCCGCCAGCGCCCGGTAAAACGGCAGAAGTTCCTGTACCATCATCCCTTCCTGCACCGTCGTGATCCCATGGGCGGCATAACACTGCTGCGCCTCCCGGAATGCATGCAGGAACTCCTCCATAGAAGCCATCGGAACCTTTTTCATATAATCCACAAAAGCATTTTCCTCCATATAACCCGTCGGCGTTCCGTCCTTTTTCCCGATCTTTCCGCCCTCCGGCGAAGGGGTATCCCCCGTCACTCCAAGCCGTTCCAGGGCCAGGGTGTTGAAAACACCCACATGTCCGGACTGATGGGTGATCATGACAGGGTTGGAGGGAAGCGCTTCATCGAGGACAGCGCGGTCAGGGTGCGTCCGTTCTTTCAGCCGGTTATGGTCATAACCTTTCCCCCGGATCCACTGCCCGTCCGGAATGTTGTGATCCTCCCTGTATGCCTGAAGGATCTCACGGATCTCCTGAAAGCTTTCCGCCCGTCCGAGATCCACCTGCATCATGTCGCTGGCGCAGCCGCTGAAATGGCTGTGGGCGTCGATGAACGCTGGCAGCATTGTCCGTCCTTCCAGAAATATTTTTTCCGGTTCTGATTTCCCGGCCTGACGGCGAAGATCCGCTTCCCGTTCCACTTCCCCGAGGGCGCCCACGGCTGCGATCCGTCCCCCGGAGACCAGAACCGCCTCCGCCTGTTCTTTCTCATCCATGGTCCGAATGGTACCGCCGTAATAAATCGTCTGTCTTGCTCCGTCTCCTTTTGTCTGAATTTCCTTCATTGAAACTCCTTTCCATCGCAGGATCTGCCACATGCTCTTCCATCTGCTCCGCGGATATTTTCCGTTTCTCCATTTCCGGAAAGCCTCTCTCCCGCTCAAACCGTTATCTGATTTTCCTATTATACCATGAGACAAGCGGAAAAGGTCATAAATTTCACGACTGCATGAAAATTTATGAGCATACGGCTCATCGCGAAACGATGATAGTCTCCGGGAGCTTTCTATCGCAGTATTGTATCTTTTTCCCGCAGTTTTGTTCTGGTATCTCTCTATGGAAAGCAGTATACTGTGATCATCAAATTTTTATACAACACGGAGGAACACTTATGGAACGTAAATGGTGGCATGACAAGGTTTTCTACCAGATCTACCCGAAAAGCTTTTATGACTCCAACGGGGACGGGATCGGCGATCTCCGGGGAATCATCCGGAAGCTGGATTATCTGAAAGGACTGGGCGTGGACGTGCTCTGGCTCTCCCCGATCTACCAATCGCCGCTGGCGGATCAGGGCTATGATATTTCAGACTATTATGCGATCGATCCGCGGTTCGGAACGATGGAGGACATGGACGAATTGATCGCCGAGGCGAAAAAGCGCGGAATGTATCTGCTGATGGATCTTGTCGTCAATCACTGCTCCGATGAGCATCCATGGTTTGAGGCTGCAAAAAAAGATCCTGACGGTCCTTACGGAAAGTTTTTCTACCTGGCGGACCAGAAAGACGGGCGCCCCTGTAACTGGCGTTCCTGCTTTGGCGGCTCTGTATGGGATCCGCTTCCCGGGACAGACAAACAGTACCTTCACATATTCCACAAAAAACAGCCGGATCTGAACTGGGAGAATCCCCAGGTTCGCCAGGAGATCTATAAAAATATCAACTGGTGGCTGGATAAAGGATTGGGAGGCTTCCGCATCGACGCGATCATCAATATCAAAAAGCCCCTGCCCTTCCGCGACTATGAACCGGACCGCAGCGACGGACTCTGCTCCATCGCGGAGATGCTGAAACACGCCGAGGGCATCGGCGTGTTTCTTGAGGAGATGAAACGGGAAACTTTCGCAAAATACGACGCGTTTACCGTCGGAGAAGTCTTCAACATGAAGGAAGACGAAATGCGGGACTTTATCGGACCCGACGGACATTTTTCCAGTATGTTTGACTTCAACGAGACCATCTTCGGAGAGAGTCCCAACGGCTGGTACGATATGCAGAAGATCACCGCGGAGGATTACAAAAACTGCTGTTTTGAAGCACAAGAACGGGCGGAAGGCATCGGCTTTCTGTCCAATATCATCGAAAATCACGACGAACCCCGGGGTGTCTCCCGTTATCTCCCGGAGGGAGAGCACAGTGTGCAGGCGAAAAAGATGCTCGGAGGGCTGAACTTTTTCCTGAAAGGTCTTCCGTTCATTTATCAGGGACAGGAAATCGGCATGGAGAATACCGTGGTTTCCTCCATGGACGAAGTGGATGATATCTCCACACTGGATCAATACCAGGTAGCGCTGGATGCGGGACTTTCGCCGGAAGAAGCGCTGAGAGCGGTTTCCGCTTACAGCCGCGACAATGCCAGAACTCCGGTACAGTGGGATGACGGACCCCAGGCAGGTTTTACCGCCGGCACTCCATGGCTGAAAGTAAATCCCAATTACCGCGAGATCAATGTGGCGGCGCAGGAACCGGACGAAGATTCCGTGCTGAATTTCTATAAGAAAATGATCGCTCTGCGCAAGCACCCGGATTATAAGGACACCTTCGTATACGGCAGCCTGATCCCTTTCCGCAGAGAGCAGAAAAATCTGATGGCATATTACCGGAAGGATGCGCAGAATACGCTGCTGGTAATCGGTAATTACCAGAATGCGCCTCAGGATCTGATCCTTGACCGTGAGCCCCGCAGCGTTCTGTTGAATAACTGTAAAACTCTCTCGCTCAGCAAAGAGACTCTGCATCTGGAACCGTATCAGTTTCTTGTACTGGCAATGTAACCGTCCGGCTGATCGGAAATCGCTTATTCCCCTTTTCATTGATGCGGACCGGAGAAATATGTTATAATAAGCGTAAGAACTGCAGGTGTCTGTTTTGGAATGGAGACAGCCGGTTCAGGAGACGGAACCGGCTGCTGAGAGGGGGATTTTTATGAATAAACACAAACGGATCCCGGTTGCTGCGATCGCAGTCGGATGCTGCGCGGCGCTCTGGTTCGTTTTGCTTCTGTGGTATGAACGCGGACTGGACCCGACGGACGTTATGGGGTACGGGATCCTTACCTTTTTTCTT
>DXEK01000161.1 GCA_019115005.1 Candidatus Fusicatenibacter merdavium
GCTGGTCGCATTCCTGAGGATGATCTTCTGCCCCGGTGTGGCGCTGCTTCTGATCAAACTGAGTCATGCGGCGGATCTGGTTCCCAATGGGGAGCAGGTGCTGTTGATCACACTGCTGGCGACGATGACACCGGCGGCTTCCACGATCACTCAGTTTGCCCAGCTGTTTCGCAGCGACGCGGAATATGCCGGTTCCATCAACATCCTTACCACTCTGATCTGTATCGTGACAATGCCGATGTTCGTAGCGTTGTACTATTTATAACTCGTGGTACTTTACGGCGGCAGGACTGCCCGGAGGATCCTCTCTTCCGTATCCGGCAGTGCGCCAGGATGCCGTTTTGATGCCGATATGATGTAAAATAACAGCAGCTTCGGTAGAGGAGCTGCTGCTGGAAGGCGGCCGGCTGCTGAGCTGCTGCGCGGAAAGACGGAAGGGGGAGTTTTGAATGATCCGGATATTGATCGTGGAAGATGAGGCGCCGATCTCGAACCTGATGAATTTGAGTCTGAAAAAGGCGGGATATTTCTGTGACTGCGCCTACGACGGGGAGGAGGCTGCGGAAAAGATCGGTAATGGAAAATATGATCTGATCCTCCTGGATGTGATGCTGCCGAAGATCGACGGGTTTGAACTGATGGATTATATCCGGCCGCTGGAGATTCCGGTGATCTTTATCACGGCGAAGAATTCGGTCAGCGACAGAGTGAAGGGTCTGCGCATGGGCGCGGAAGATTATATCGTGAAGCCTTTCGAAGTCATTGAACTTCTGGCGAGAGTGGATGTAGTGCTCCGGCGCTACAAAAAGACAGACGAGGTGCTGGAGGTGTGCGGCCTTTGCATTGATCCCCGGTCCATGCGGGTGCAGAGGGACGGAAAGGACATTTCGCTGACGAGGAAAGAGTACGAACTGCTTCTCCTGTTTGCCCGTAATCCCAACACTGCGCTCTATCGTGAGACGATCTATGAGCGGGTGTGGGGCGGCGAGCTGGAGTATGGCAGTAAGACGGTGGATCTGCATGTCCAGAGGCTGAGAAAGAAAACCGGACTTGGCCGGGAACTGCAGGCTGTCAACAAGGTGGGTTACCGCCTGGAGGTTCATGAATGAAATTTCGATGGAAGATCACGTTCTGTATGTTATGTCTGATGGCGGTACTGTTCGGTATCGGGAGCAGCGCGCTGATCGCCATCTCTTTCCAGAGCGGACTGGAAAGAGAGCGCGAATCGGCAAAAAATTCTTACCGGATGCTGATGTACACACTGCAGATGACCGGCGAACTGGAGACCTGGTCCAGCACGGAGGAGATACAGAATCTTTTTCATCGTCTCTCCGGACAGGGAGATTCCTGGGAGGCGATCACTCTATATTCGGAGGAGGGAGAACTGTACAGCAGCGGGGAGGCTGCGGCGTATTTTACCGAGTCCAGGGGCAGGGTGGATACCCAGCACTGCGTGATCACCTGTTTTTCGGACGGGGATGGCCGCAGATATCTCCAGCTCTCCGGGGCGTTCCTGGCAGGGGACAGGACGCTGTATCTGGACATGGCGCATAATATCTCCATGCTTTACCAGACCAGAGAACAGCAGCATATAGCTTACCGCAGAATCTTTCTCGGGATGACGGCGCTGTGCGCGGTGCTGGCGTATACGATGGCGCTGGTCCTGACCAGATCCCTGTCGCGGCTTTCCAGGGGCGCCAGGGAGATCGCCCAGGGAAATTTCAGTTTCCGTTCCAACATTCATTCCGGCGATGAGATCGGGCGGCTGTCGGAGGATTTCGACCGGATGGCCGGGCATGTAGAACAGAATATCCTGGATCTGAAGGAAGCGGTGGAACGCCAGGAGCGGTTTGTCGGAAGCTTCACCCATGAACTGAAGACACCGATGACGGCGGTGCTCGGCTATGCGGATCTTCTGCGCAGCCAGGATCTGACGGAGGAGGAGCAGAGAGACGCGGCCAATTATATTTTTTCAGAGGGAAAACGGCTGGAGCGGCTGTCCTTAAAGCTTCTCGATATTTATGTGGCGGACCGGGAGGAGATCACACTGTCGGCGCACAGTCCCGGAAGGATTGTCCGGGATATGGCGGAACATCTGGAGCCGGGATACCGGAGCCAGGGGATCGAACTGTCCTGCAGCTGTGAGGAGGGGCAGTGCCTGCTGGAACCGGACCTGTTCCGTTCTCTGCTGGTCAATCTCCTGGACAATGCCAGGAAAGCGCTGACGGAGGGCGGCGCCATTCAGGTCTCTGTGAAGATGACCGGCGAAGGGTGTACGCTTACCGTACAGGACGACGGGCCCGGAATTCCGGAGGAATCGCTGGCCCGTCTGACAGAAGCTTTCTACCGTGTGGACAAATCCAGATCCAGGCGCCAGGGCGGCGCGGGTCTGGGTCTGACACTCTGTGCGAAGATCGTTGAACTTCACAAAGGCTCGCTGAACTTTGAGAGCCGGGAAGGTAAAGGGACGAAAGTGACTGCGGAGCTGAAGGGAGGACGCCTATGAAAGCGGGGGCATTGATCTTGTCTACAGTGCTGACGGCCGGCGTTCTGGTCGTTGGATTTTTTGCGCCGGAGGCAGTGACCTCGGTGGTGGATCGGAGACTGGAGACGGAGACGGCGGAATTCGAGACGGACAGTATCCAGGTGGAATCTATGGAGGAGATGTCGGATGTCCTGCAGCTGGCAGGACAGGGATACCATAGTTTTGAGTTGGAGTACGGTGTGGTCAGGGACAGGACAGAGATGGAGGAACTGGAGCAGAAAGCGCTGGAAAGCCTTGCAGATGCCGGCCTTGTGGAGATCCGCTCTTTTTCTTATCATGACGAATATCCTCTGATCGCGATTTCTGATTCCGGCGGAGAGGACATGTCTTCTTTTTATGAAGCTTATGGTCTGGATGAGGAAGATGACGCTGCGGCCTATTACAGGGAATGGTACGGCGATGTGGCACAAACGCCGGAACAGGAATATGATACAGCGAAGGGGAGTACGGCGGCGATACTGTGGAACTGCCTGCTTTCCAATGCCCGGCAGGATGTCCTGAATCTTGTCATCGATGACCGGAGCGGAAAGGCCGTAAGCTTTTCCTGGCAGAAAGGGATGACAGAAGAGGAACAGTCTCGGAGAATCGAGCGCTTTGACGAGGAATGGATGCAGTTGTATCAGGAAGGGGAGACCTTCCTGTGGGATATGATGCAGAAGGCGGGCAGTTTCTGTGAGACGTATTATGAACTGAAGCTGACGGAGACCGCGTTTGAGCAGGTCATCGAGGATTTCTCCGAGACAAGGATGATCGGGCGGATGTATTTTGAGGACAGTCAGGGAGACCGGATGACGATCACCATCCAGACGTTGATGGACGGTACCTGGTACTGTATGAACGTGGCGCTCTGAATCGTAAGAAAAAAGATGGCGTTTCGATGCCGGTAAATTGCCGTTTGTAGGTAGAAAACCGTTAAAATATGGGCATAACGTAAATAATACTGCAACGCACAGCAGCGAGCGGTATGCTCCGCCCTGGAGCGGAGAGATCATCATAGAAATCAAGAGGTGAATGTTATGCCGGACAGACAGGGAAGGACATCGGATTGCGAACGGGCGAGAGAAACACGCAGGAAGCTGGGGAAAAAAAGAAGGAAAGAGATCTTGTATCTGCGAATCACCGTGCTGATTTTTTTTGCGGTTCTGCTTTTTTTGATGGGAGTGGAAAAATTCATGAGCATACGGGAACAGCGATTTAGTGAAAAATATTGGGAACAGACGGAGGAGGTACAATCGGGCGATACACAGACGGATGATACCGGGAAACAGACAGAAGACGGGATCTCCGGACAGCTGCAAGGGGAGAACAGTCAGGAGACTGTGGCAGCGGGAGGATCCGGCGACGAGGGGATTACACATATACGTTCCTGTTCCGATCAGTGGAATCTGATCCTTGTAAATCCATGGAATGCGATCCCGGCGGATTATCAGGTGGAACTGGAACAGTTGAGCGGCGGTCAGGCGGTCGACGCCAGATGCTATCCGATACTTCAGCAGATGATGGATGATTGCCGCAGCGCGGGCCTGGATCCGGTCATCTGCTCTTCCTGGCGCTCCAGAGAGAAGCAGGAGACGCTGATCGCAAACAAAGAATATCGGCTGATCCAGGCCGGTGTTTCAGAGAAAGATGCGGCGGTCGAGGCAGCAAAGACGGTGGCGGCGCCGGGGACCAGCGAACATGAACTGGGCCTGGCACTGGACATCGTAGACAGCAGTTATCCCGAACTGGAGACGGAGCAGGAGGATACACCGGTACAGAAGTGGCTGATGGAAAACAGCTGGAAGTATGGTTTTGTACTCCGTTATCCGTCGGACAAAAGCGCCCTGACAGGAATTATCTATGAGCCGTGGCACTATCGTTATGTCGGAGTAGAGGCGGCCAAAGTCATGTATAAAGAGAAACTGTGTCTGGAAGAATATCTGGAAAAATATGGCTGAACAGTTACGATCGCAGAACGGTCCGCCAACAGAACAGCGGCGGGAGCGTCGAAATCTTTCTGAGGAAATACTTACGATTTTCTTTTGGCGAAGCCGGAGATTCTTGCGATAATTATAAGAAAAAAGAAAGAATATAACAGAAAATTTGAGCAACTCTTAATGTTTTTTGAAGATATTTCCCGAACTCTTGTATCGGAAAAATCCCCCTGATATACTGACCATATCGTGAAACACGGAGCCCGGTCAGTAGGTCAGGGGATTTTTATTGAGGAGAAGAGGGTATGAGGAAAAGAAAGATCCGGCTGGATGCGCTGATGCCGAGATACAGTTATTTTGCGGTGGTCTTTGCACTTTTGTTCAACACAGTAGTCTACACAGGAGCCAGAGCAATCGCAGGCGGATGGCATCACTACCGGATCGAGACGGCGGCGGACCGTATGATCCCGTTTTTTGCGCCGTCGGCGGCTGTCTACCTGGGCTGTTATCTTTTCTGGGCGGTCAATTATATCCTGATCGCACGCCAGAGCAAGGAAGAGGTCTGCCGTTTCTTTGCGGCAGATTTTCTCTCGAGGCTTGTCTGCCTGTTCTTTTTTTTGGCGTTTCCCACGACCAATGTACGGCCGGAGTTGGAGCCGGACGGTTTCTGGAATCAGGTGATGCTGTGGGTGTATTCCGTGGATGCGGCGGATAATCTGTTCCCTTCGATCCATTGTCTGGTCAGCTGGTTCTGTTATATCGGGATCCGCGGGCGGGAGGATCTCCCGGTGTGGTACCGGAGGTTTTCCTGTGTGATGGCTCTGTTGGTCTGCGCCTCGACGCTGACAACAAAACAGCATGTCCTGGTGGATGTGGCTGGCGGGATCCTGCTGGCAGAGCTGTGTCTGAGGGCGGGGAGATGTCCGTCAGTGTCCGGGACATACCGGAAGATCCTGGACGGAGTTAATGACCGGCTCTTTGCGCGGTTTGTACCGTGAGTACACACTGTTGGGACAGTTGGAAGGAGGGATAACATGCAGTCCGGAAAGAAGACATTGTTTAATATTGTTTTTCTGCTGGCCGTGTTTGGTCTGACGGTGTACGGTGTATTTCACGGCGAGGATCTGGGAGCGATGATGGATGCTATCCGAAGTTCACAGATCGGGTGGCTGGTTCCGGGCGTCGGCCTGGTCGTCTTTTTTATCTGGGGAGAGTCCATCATCATCTGGTATATGATGCAGTCTTTCGGGATCCGGTTGAAAAAGCGCGTCTGCTTTCTGTTTTCGTCCGTAGGATTTTTCTTCAGCTGTATCACACCATCCGCCAGTGGCGGGCAGCCGATGCAGATTTATTATATGAAAAAAGAGAAGATACCGATTCCGGTCTCAACCGTGGTCCTTATGGTGGTGACGATCACATACAAGCTGGTGCTTGTGGTGATCGGACTGGGTATTATGATCTTTGCCAGAGGATTTCTGCACCATTATCTGGAGGGGATCCTGCCGGTCTTTTATTTGGGATTGGCGCTGAATGTGTTCTGCGTCACGCTCATGACGGTTCTGGTCTTCCATCCGGTGCTGGCCCGGGAGATGCTTCTGAAAGGAATGGGTCTGCTGGAACGGCTCCATCTGATGAAAAAGAAGGAGGCCCGCAGGCAGAAACTGAACGATTCCATGGAGGTTTACCGAGAAACTGCGGTATACCTGAAAGATCACAAGAGAGTGCTGTTCCATGTGATTATCATTACATTCCTTCAGCGAATGGCGCTGTTTTCTGTCACTTGGTTTGTCTACCGGGCGTTTCAGATGCAGGGGACACCTGCCGTGGATGTGGTATTCCTCCAGGCGGTGATCTCGGTTTCCGTGGATATGCTGCCGCTGCCCGGGGGAATGGGGATCAGCGAGACGCTGTTTCTGAACATATTCGCCCCGGTTTTCCGGCAGGTTTTACTTCCGGCGATGGTTCTCTCGAGAGGGCTTGGCTACTACAGCCAGCTGCTGATCAGCGCGCTGTTTACTGTGGCGGCGCAGCTTCATTATACAAATGAGGAGGATGGTCCATGATTGGTTTTTATGATTATACGGTTGTTCTTACATATATCAGTTTCGCGTCGGCGATTTCCGGG
Source organism: Candidatus Fusicatenibacter merdavium (assembly GCA_019115005.1). Taxonomy (GTDB): domain Bacteria; phylum Bacillota; class Clostridia; order Lachnospirales; family Lachnospiraceae; genus Fusicatenibacter; species Fusicatenibacter merdavium. Next base: position 6,584 of record DXEK01000161.1, read on the forward strand.
ATCTTCTGTGCTTCTACGGGACATCCCCGCTGGGCGATCTTCTTTCTTGCTTTTTCCGGGCTGTGCGATATGTTTGACGGAAAGATTGCGAGGACAAAGAAGGATAGGACAGAGGATGAGAAGAATTTCGGGATACAGATCGATTCGCTGTGTGATGTAGTCTGTTTTGGGGTATTTCCGATTGTACTCTGTTATCATCTGGGGATGCGTTATTTCTGCAGTATGATCCTTCTGGTCTTTTATGGACTGGCGGGAGTGATCCGCCTGGGATATTTCAACGTGATGGAGACGAAGCGGCAGAGCGAAACGGACGAGGCGCGGAAGTATTATCAGGGACTGCCTATCACTTCGATGGCGATCGCTCTTCCTCTGCTGTTCGTGGTCTCTCCGCTGCTGCACAGCCATCTGGCTTTTGAGGTGATCCTGCATATCCTTGTGGCGGTGGTCGGATTGTTGTTTATCACGAATTTCAGAGTGCGCAAGCTGTCTGTAAAGGAACTGATCCTGCTGGTCTCTGTGATCGCCGCGGCAGTGCTGGTGATCCTGTTTGCATGGCAGTGGTGGTGGAGAACAATCCGGGGGATATGAGACAACGAGCATGAGCAGGGGATGGTTTTAATGAGATCAAAAAAATGGAGGAAAAGATATGTATCGGATTGCTGACCGGAGAGGAAACATCACAGAGCTGGACTCTATGCAGGACCGTCTGCTGGAGTGGCTGTACGGGCATGTGGCGGGAAGGCTGCTGCTGCGCCCGCTGGTTTCGCCGGCGGTGTCAAAAATGGGAGGAATCGTTCTCTCCTCCGGGATCTCGCGGCTCCTGATCCGGCCGTTTGTCCATGTATGCAGCATTGATCTTGCCGGCTGCGAGAAGAGGCCGTATCGTTCTTACAACGATTTCTTTCAGAGAAAAATGCTTCCCGGCGCACGGCCGGTGGAGACGGCGCCGGAGGCTTTCGTCAGTCCCTGCGACGGGAAAGCAAGTGTCTGGAAGATCGGGAAAGACTCCGTCTTCCGGATCAAGCATACACCGTATACGGTGAGACAGCTGCTGAGGAACCGGAAGCTGGCAGACCGGTATGCGGGAGGTTATCTCTGGATATTCCGCCTGAGTGTGGAGGACTATCACCGCTATATTTATATCGACCGCGGCGTCGAATCGGAACACGTGCGGATTCCGGGCGTATACCATACGGTGAATCCGGTGGCCAACGATGTGCTTCCCATCTACAAGGAAAATACGAGAGAGTACTGCCTTCTGCGGACAGAAAATTTCGGGACGGTACTTCAGATGGAAGTTGGCGCTCTGTTGGTGGGAAAGATCGAGAACCACCGCCATGGAAGGGTGTTCCGACGCGGACAGGAGAAAGGCGCCTTCGCCTTCGGAGGATCGACGATCCTTCTAATGACACAGAAGGGATGCGTTGCGCCGGATCCGGATCTTCTGGAGAATTCCCGCCGGGGAATTGAAACGGTGGTACGGCAGGGGGAAACTGTAGGAAATCGTAACCGTTCCACCGGCGGAACGGGTGCCAATGGTTACGGGAAATGAAAAACAGGTATTGTTTTTCCGAAAAAATTAGTGCATACTATATAACATACGGATTTCCGGCGCACAGCCGGAGAGAACGGTGGGCGGGGTCTGAGACTGTGAAGGGCAGGAGCAGGCCCCGCCGGCGCGCAAAATGTCCCCCTCGAAAGAAAGGGAGAGGAAAGAGAGCAAAACAGGATCATGAATAAAATGGTATCGGTAGTCATTCCTGCCTACAACGAGGAGGGGATGATCGCAAAGACCGCCGCGACGATCTCAGCGATCCTCACCGATGCGGCGATTGATTATGAGTTGATTTTTGTCAACGACGGGTCCAGGGACAGCACCTGGGACAGAATCCGGAAGGCTGCCGGCGAGAATCCGGCGGTGCGCGGCGTCTGTTTTTCCCGGAATTTCGGGAAGGAAGCTGCTATGTTTGCGGGAATGTATTATGCGAAAGGCGCCTGCTGTGTGGTGATCGACTGTGACCTTCAGCATCCGCCGGAGAAGATCGTCGAAATGTACCGGCTTTGGGAGCAGGGATATGAGATCATCGAGGCGGTGAAAACGGACAGAGGAAAAGAATCTTTCCTGCACACATTGAGCGCCCGCTGCTTTTATAAGATCATCAGCGAGGTGACGGGGATCGACATGTCCAGAGCGTCGGATTTCAAACTGCTGGATCGAAAGGCGGTCAATGTGCTGCTGAACATGAAAGAGAAAAATGCCTTTTTCCGGGCGCTGTCTTCCTGGATCGGATTCAGGACCACACAGGTGGAATTTGAAGTCAGAGAGCGGACGGTCGGGGAATCCAAATGGTCCACCTGGTCGCTGATCCGGTATGCCGTCTCAAATGTCACAGCGTTTTCCGCCGCGCCGATGCAGATCGTCACGGTGCTGGGAATTCTGATGCTGTGCGCCTCCCTGGTGCTGGGAGTGATCTCCCTGTATCAGAAATTTATGGGAACGGCCCTGGGCGGATTCACGACAGTGATCATTATCCAGCTGTTTACCGGAAGTATCATCATGATCAGCCTCGGGATCATCGGCTACTATATTTCGAAAATTTACGAAGAGATCAAAGGGCGCCCGAGGTATGTGGTCTCGGAAACCTGCGGAGAGGAAGAGAAAAAAAACAAGGGAGAGAAAAAAACAGATGAACATCTTGAGGAAAATCTTTGACAAAACCTTCTGGAAATTTATTATGGTGGGAGTTGTAAATACCCTGTTCGGAACGGCGGTTATGTTTGCCTGCTATAATCTGCTGCACTTCAGTTACTGGGTATCCTCCGCGGCCAACTATATTTTCGGAAGCATCCTTAGTTACTTCCTGAACAAACATTTCACATTCCAGAACAAAAGCCGGAGCTGGAAGACCGTGTTGAAATTCGTCGTGAACATATCCGTATGCTATCTGATCGCCTACGGCGTTGCAAAACCGGCGGTCTCTACGCTCCTGTCGGACGCAAGCGTCACGATCCAGGAAAACGGAGCCATGCTGGTCGGTATGTGCCTGTTCGTTGTTCTGAATTATTTCGGACAGAGATTCTTCGCATTTAAAAAAGAAGAAGAGTGACAACTCCGTATGTAAAATATTGTAACGGTTTTACTAGCCGAATTGTTATAAAATGCTTCCGGAAAGATCCCACAGCTTTGCTGCACTGTCAATCAGATGGGCCGCAGCGTGCTGCGGGTTTTTCTTTTATGGAAAAAGAAAATAAAATTACTGTCACAAATTTTTCCGGTATAGTATAATAAGAAAGAGTTGCCCGACAAATGGGCAATTGCACTTTGAAAACTTAACATAGTAGGAGGTATCCGCTATACCGATTGCTCTTATCATTCTAACAGCTTAAGCAACAAGATGGGTAATTCCTTACTGGCTGTAAGGGATATTAACCATAAATATATTGTAGTAGGAGGGAAATACCCGGCATATATGCCAGAAATCCCAGCATAATACTACAAAATATGGATTTTTCAAGGTACTATAGGAACAGGGCGCAACTAATATATAGTTTTGACCTTAACATCTTCTTATGTAAGGAACACAAAACAGAGCTCTTTGAACTGGAACCCGTGTTTAAAAGATTATTTCTGGAGGAAATGTCCATGGTGGCCGAAGCTGTCTATCACGCCTTTGGCGCTGAAAAAATGAATTATGAACTTCTGGGAAATGGAGACACTCATCTGCACTGGCACCTTTTTCCAAGAAAAGAAAACGATCTTGGGGAATACGGAAATCACGGGAAAGGCCCGGTCTGGTGGTACCCGATGGAGCAAATGTATGATGAAACCAACTGTCCGTCTCCGGAAGAACTGGAAAAAATGAAAACAGCACTGAAACGGGAACTGGACAAAAGAATTAGTGAATAGGATCGGATCCATTCGCTTTCTCCAAAAGCCATTCGCCCTCATCCAACCGCCCCCAATAACCAGTAAGCGGCCCTGGGTCCCGGCCAGGTGTCAGCCTGCGGGCATCTGAGAAGGCAG
>DXEK01000016.1 GCA_019115005.1 Candidatus Fusicatenibacter merdavium
AGTTTTTGTCCTTCCGATGCCGTTTTTTATTAAGGGAAAGCTTCATTTTGAAGATATCGATCTGACCCAGGAACAATTTTATCAGATGCTGAAGGACGATACAGCGGTGTCTACTTCACAGCCTTCCCCCGGAGATCTGATCGATTTCTGGAACAAGATCCTGAAAGAGTATGATGAGATCGTATACATTCCGATGTCCAGCAGTCTTTCTACATCTTGTGATACGGCAGTCGTGCTGGCAGAGGATTTTGACGGTAAAGTGCAGGTGGTCAACAATCAGAGAATCTCCGTGACGCAGCGCCAGTCAGTGCTTGATGCTAAAAACATGGCGAACCGAGGCGTTTCTGGGAAGGAAATCAAGAAGATTCTGGAAGAGGATGCGCTGGATGCCAGCATTTATCTGATGGTGGACACACTGAAATACCTGAAAAAAGGCGGACGTGTCACCCCGGCTGCGGCGATGATCGGCGCAGTTCTGAGCATCAAACCGGTACTCACGATCCAGGGAGAAAAACTGGACGCGTTTGAAAAGGTACGCGGTGTAAAACAGGCGAAAAAAGTAATGCTCAAGGCAATGAAGAAGGATATGGAAAAACGCTTTGCTAAAGAGCGCGCGGCAGGGATCATGGCGCTGGAGGTAGCCTACTCGGAGGTCGACGAGGAACTGCTGAAAGGCTGGATCGCGGAAGTGCAGGAAGCATTTCCGGACATGCCGGTGTATACCGGAAAACTGTCCCTGAGCGTCGCATGTCACACCGGCCCGGGAGTCCTCGCCATCGCCTGCGCGAAGAAGTCCGCGATCTCCTGATTCCTGATCGCTAATACAGGAAAAATAATATTTTTTGCGTCATCTGATATTCGTTTTCTGCTGTACCAGAGATAAAAACACCCCGACTTTTCCGGCATCGCACTAGCGCTGTCGCGAATATCGGGCCGTTCCTCGTTTTCGTCCCAACATTAAAAAAAAGACAAAAACTCCCTTGACAACGCCAAAAAGTCATGTTAGACTTCAAGAGTATGCCGCACAGAGAGGTAAAAGTATCGGAAAATTCCGGTCACCGAATCTGGCGAGTAAATCATAGGGAGGTGCCATATGTACGCAATTATTGCAACAGGTGGTAAACAGTACAAAGTAGCCGAAGGCGATGTTATCAGAGTAGAAAAGCTGGGCGTAGAGGCTGGAGAGACCGTTACTTTCGATCAGGTACTTGCAGTAAGCAACGACGGACTGAAAGTCGGCGAAGATGTAAAAGACGCAACGGTAACCGCATCTGTAGTTGAAAACGGTAAAGGCAAAAAAGTTATCGTTTACAAGTACAAGAGAAAAACTGGTTATCACAAGAAAAACGGTCACAGACAGCAGTACACAAAGGTGAAGATTGAAAAAATCAACGCTTAATTGCTATGATCCGTATAACAGTAACGCAGAAAGACGGCGCATACGTTTCCATTGAATCGGAAGGACATGCCGGTTATGCCGAGGAAGGGCAGGATATTATCTGTTCCGCAGTATCGGCTCTGGTAGTCAATACGGTGAATTCGATAGAAACTTTTACGGAAGACAGACTTCTGTGCGAGTCCGGCGACGGATATGTATATTTTTCATTTCCGGACGGATACGGAGAGAAGACAGAACTTCTTGTAAAATCGCTTTTGCTGGGCCTTGACAGTATACGCCGCGATTATGGAACGAAGTATTTAAAGATCGCATTCAGGGAGGTGTAGACTCATGTTAAATATGAACCTTCAGATTTTCGCTCATAAAAAAGGAGTTGGTTCTACCAAGAACGGTAGAGATTCCGAGTCCAAGAGATTAGGAGCAAAAAGAGCTGACGGACAGGTTGTAAAAGCTGGAAACATTCTTTACAGACAGCGCGGAACCAGGATCCATCCGGGTATCAATGTTGGAAAAGGTAAAGACGACACACTGTTCGCACTGGTTGACGGCCGTGTATCTTTCGAGAGAAAGGGTCGTGACAAAAAGCAGGTTTCTGTATATCCTGTATCAGTAGAGGAGTAATTGACAACAGTTCAGTCAGATCTGTGCATTTACTGCACAGACCGTATGAAAATGTAGTGCCTGCGGGCATCCGGCTCATCGCAAAGCGATAAGAATTGCCGGATGCCTGTAACAGTTCAGTTGGCTGAACTGTTATGAGTAATTGACACATGCGGCTTCAAATCTTTCGAGGGTTTGGAGCCGTTTTTATAAGTATAAGGAGATTGAAATGTTCGCAGACAGAGCAAAAATTATTATCCGTTCCGGAAAAGGCGGCGACGGCCATGTCAGCTTCCGCAGGGAACTGTTTGTGCCCAATGGCGGTCCGGACGGCGGTGACGGCGGAAAAGGCGGTGACGTGATCTTTGAGGTCGACGAGGGTCTGAACACGCTGTTTGAGTACCGCCACAGAAGAAAATTCTCTGCCGAAGACGGCGAACCGGGCGGAAAGCGCCGCTGCCATGGCGGCAATGGGGCTGACATCGTCCTGAAAGTACCTGAGGGAACAGTGGTCATGGAGGCTGAGAGCGGCAAGGTGATCGCCGACATGTCCGGAGAAAACAGGCGCCAGGTGGTGCTGAAAGGCGGCCGGGGCGGAAATGGAAATATGCATTACGCGACGGCGACGATGCAGGTCCCGAAATACGCGCAGCCGGGGCAGCCCGCTCAGGAACTGGAGGTGCGGCTGGAACTGAAGGTTATTGCGGATGTAGGACTGATCGGATTTCCGAATGTGGGAAAATCCACCCTGCTCTCCCGTGTTACCAATGCGGAACCGAAGATCGCCAATTATCATTTCACGACCCTGACGCCAAATCTGGGCGTTGTAGATATGGAAGGATGCGGCGGTTTTGTGATCGCTGACATTCCGGGTCTGATTGAGGGCGCTTCAGAGGGCGTTGGGCTGGGACATGAATTCCTGCGCCATATTGAGCGTACCCGGGTGATGATCCATGTGGTGGATGCGGCCTCTACCGAAGGACGTGACCCTATCGATGACATTTATAAGATCAACAAGGAACTGGAAGCATACAATCCGGAGATCGCCAGCCGGCCTCAGGTGATCGCAGCGAATAAGATTGACGCGATCTATATAGACGGGGAAGACCCGGTCAGCCGGCTGAAGGCGGAGTTTGAGCCGAAGGGCATCCGCGTGTTTCCGATCTCCGCGGTCAGCGGAAAAGGATTGAAGGAATTGCTGTACTATGTACAGGAACTTCTGAACGAGATGCCGAAAGAGCGTCTGGTCTTCGAGCAGGAATTTTTCCCGGAGGACGTGCTCTCGGTGGAGAAGCTGCCCTATACCGTGGAGCAGGATGAAAAAGATCCCCATGTCTTTGTTGTGGAAGGACCGAAGATCGAGAAGATGCTGGGATATACGAATCTGGATTCGGAGAAAGGATTTGCGTTTTTCCAGCGGTTCCTGAAAGATACCGGAATCCTAGAGGAACTGGAACAGGCCGGCATCCAGGAGGGCGATACCGTCCGTATGTACGGTCTGGAATTTGACTATTATAAGTAAAGAAAGGGAAAGTCGGATGACGAGCAAACAGAGAGCGTATTTAAAGAGTCTGGCGATGACGATGGAGCCGATCCTTCAGGTGGGCAAGGGAAGTGTGACTCCGGAGTTTACCGCGTCTGTTGCCGAGGCGCTGGAGGCCAGAGAACTGATCAAGATCAGTGTTCTGCAGAACTGTCTGGATGACCCGAAGGAGATCGCGGCTGTGCTCGCGGAGAGAACCCGGTCTCAGGTGGTGCAGGTGATCGGAAAGAAGATTGTTCTGTATAAAGAAGGAAAACAGGATAAGAAAAAGATACAGTTGCCGTAAGGAAGCGAAAGCGATGGAAAAGAAGACCAGAAAGATAGGTATTATGGGAGGCACCTTTGACCCGATCCATATCGGACATCTGATCCTGGGAGAGGGCGCATATAAGCAGTTTGGGTTGTCAGAGGTCTGGTTCATGCCCGCGGGGAATCCGCCCCACAAGCAGAACCGTGCCGGACGAGCCACAGATGAACAGCGCGTGGAGATGATCCGACGCGCGATCGCCGGAAATCCTCATTTTGCACTCTGCCTGGAGGAGATGAACGCGGACGGGTTTACCTATTCCTACCGGACGCTGGAAGCGTTGAATCTCCGCTATCCTGATACGGAGTTTTACTTCATTCTCGGCGCAGATTCCCTGTTTGATTTTCACAAGTGGCGGGAACCGGACCGGATCTGCCGGGCGTGTAAGATCGTCGTGGCGACGAGAAATCAGGTGAGCAGCGAAAAGCTGGACGAAGTGATCGCACAGAATGAAGAGCGGTTTCACGGGGAATTCCTGAAACTGGACACGCCCAATCTTGATATCTCTTCCGGAAATATCCGCGAGAGGATTCGGGAAGGGCAGACGATCCGGTATTATCTGCCGGATCCGGTGATCTCTTATATTTTTGAGCACGGTATTTATGGCTGTGCTCCTGAGAGCGGACAGTTTGACAGACCGGAGGAACAGAGACAGGAGGATGCAGCGGTGGCAGGAACACAGAAATTGTGGAGTATCGACAAGAAACTTCGGAAGGAGCTGGATGAAAATCGTTATCATCACACCCTCGGCGTGATGTTTACCGCCGCTTCTATGGCGATGGTGTGGGATGTTCCGCTGGCACAGGCGCAGACGGCAGGTCTTCTGCATGACTGTGCCAAGTGTATTCCCAACGAGAAAAAGATTTCCATGTGCAGGAAACATCATGTGCCGCTGACGGCGTTTGAGACGGCGCATCCCTTCCTGATCCATGCAAAGCTTGGCGCATATCTCGCAAAGAAAAAGTATGGGATCGAAGATAAGGAAGTGCTGAACGCGATCACATGGCACACGACCGGGAAACCGGACATGACAAAGCTTGAAATGATCATCTATATTGCGGATTATATTGAACCTCAGAGAGACAAAGCGCCGCGGCTGGATGTGATCCGGCGGCTTGCGTTTGAGGATCTGGAGGAGTGTATGTACCAGATCCTGAAAGACAGTATGTCATACCTCTCGGCGAATCCGGAGGATCTGGACCGCACAACGGAAACTGCGTATCAATATTATAAAAAGCTGCATGACAGCAGGAAAAGCGAGGTGAAGGAATGAACGGAGCAAAAGAAATGGCACGTCTGGCGGTGGAAGCGCTGGAGGACAAAAAAGCGGTAGACATCCGTATTCTGGACATCGAAAAGATTTCCACACTGGCGGATTATTTTATCATTGCCAGCGGAACGAACCGCAATCAGGTGCAGGCGATGGCCGATAATGTGGACGAGGTTCTCGCAAAGGCGGGATACCATGCGAGACAGACGGAAGGATATCAGAACGCCAACTGGATCCTTCTGGATTACGGTGACGTCGTCGTCCATCTGTTCGACGAGGAAAACCGCCTGTTCTATGATCTGGAACGGATCTGGAGAGACGGGGAAGAGATCGAAAAAGATATGCTGTAAGATTTTATGATGCCAGGAGCATGAAATGCAGAGCAATCCGCAGCATCCCTGGGGCAAAATATTTTTTGACTTTGACATCACTTTCCATATAAAACCATATAAAATGGATCCATTTCGGGAAAACGCATGTCCCGGGCAGCCGCGTCTTAACCAAACCAGAAGCAACTGCCCGGGATTTTGTGCGATACGCCTGGCAAGCGCCTGCTGTGCTTGCACAAGCAGGCATTTGCCGGGCAACGGACAGTAAACAGCGTATGCTGCGAGCTGGTGCGATACACCCAGCAAACGCCTGCTGATCTGAAAAAAATCAGTCAAAGTAATTTCAGTACAAAGGTACAGATGCAGTCGGCGGCCAGGATCAGTGCCAGGAGTCCGGAGATTACAGCGACCTTCTTCTCGCCCAGTTTTTCCACAGCCCTGGAAAACAGCGGCTGGAGAACATATAAAAAGACCATCCCGCCGATGCCGAAACGGATACTTGGATTTAACGCGATCCTTCCTTCAAAGTTAAAGGAAAACCGAGTGTAATCCCACAGCCATTCGCCTCTTGTGAATTCCATAAGATAGCTGGCAGCCAGTTCTATAACCGTAGTGAGAAAAACGATCCCAGCAAATACAAGGACCGGCGTGACCGAAAACTTACCGACGGTGATCCGCCGCGCTTTCAGTCTGTACAGCGAGAAAAGAAGAACAACCGCACCAAATCCATATACGACGCAGTAAGGACCGAACAGGACTCCGCGGTTGGAAAATCCCCATCGGTAAACAATTACCTCCAGAAAAACTTCGTAGATCCATCCGATGATCGAATACATCATAAAATACAGGAAGTACTCCTGCTTTTTTTTCCATTTTGTCTGTCCCCTCATTTTTTATCCTTTCGTAAAATCTGATTTTGGATCACGGATCGTGATGATGTCTATTATATTGGAGAACAGATCTGTTGGCAAGACTTGAAATAGCGGTATGTTTTTACTATAATAATGATTGTGTGCCGGGACAGACCGGAAGTATTTTTTCTTGAGATCTGTCTGCTGCCGTGAGCGGACGGATCATACAGATTTCATTGAGAAAGTGGGGAAAAAGATTGGAAATAAAAGAAATAACATTCGATACTCTGGATCAGCAGCAGGCAGTCTTCGGGATGCAGGACAGCTTTGTGAAGATCATTGAAAAGGCGTTGTCTGTTACCGTAAATCTCCGGGACTCAAGGGTTGAGATCCGGGGACTCTCGGAGAGGAATGTTAAGCTAGCGGCGGATGTGATGGTCTCTCTGCGCCAGATGTATGATCAGGGAGAACGTTTGAATAACGATACGGTGTACCGCCTCCTGGAAGACGTGCAGGACGGGACTCTGGACGAGACATTTCAGGCGATGGGCAGCGTGGTCGCGCTAAATCATAAAGGCGTCCCGATCAAGTGTAAGACGATGGGACAGAAGAACTATGTAAAGGCGCTCCGGGAGAATGTAGTGACGATCTGCATCGGGCCTGCCGGTACCGGAAAAACGTATCTGGCAGTGGCGCAGGCGGCGAAGGAACTGAGAGAGGGTCAGATCGACCGGATCATCATGAGCCGTCCTGCCATCGAGGCCGGGGAGGAACGTCTCGGTTTCCTGCCGGGTGATCTCGCACAGAAAGTGGATCCCTATCTGCGCCCGCTCTACGATGCGCTTCATGATATTCTCGGCGCAGACCGGGCAGATAAGCTGCGGGAGCGTGGGATCATTGAGATTGCTCCGCTGGCATATATGCGTGGACGGACCCTGAACAATGCGCGGGTGATTATCGACGAGAGTCAGAATGCCTCTCTCTCCACGCTGAAGATGGCGCTCACCCGTCTCGGGGAAAATTCCCGGATGGTGCTGACCGGCGATATCACACAGATCGACCTTCCCCATGCCAAAGATTCCGGACTGGAAAGATGCGCAGAGATCCTCGGATCTATCGACGGGATCGCTGTGACGAAGCTGAACAACCGGGATGTGGTTAGAAACAAGATCGTCAAAGATATCGTCAAAGCGTTTGAAAAAGAGGAACAGAAAAGGCTGGAGAAAACCGACGGACGTAAGGTGATCCGCCGGCAGAGGAGTGTACGCCCATGACATTAGTATTTGAAAATGAAGGGGATTTTGATCTGGGATTTGACCCGGAGACAGTGGCCCGCCAGGTGGTCGATCAGGTGCTGGATATGGAGCAGTGTCCATATGAGGCAGAGGTGGAACTGATCCTGACAGATGGAGAAACTATCCGCAGGATGAATCGGGAATTCCGCGGCATCGACCGGGAGACGGACGTGCTGTCTTTTCCGATGGTAGACTATCCGCAGCCGGCGTCCTTTGACTTCCTGGAAACCGAAGCGGGGGACGACTGTTTCCATCCGGATTCGGGGGAATTGCTGCTGGGAGATATCGTGATCTCGGTGCCCCGTGCGGAGGCGCAGGCGGAGGAGTACGGTCACAGTCTGAAGAGAGAGTATGCGTTTCTAATCGCCCACAGTATGCTTCATCTGCTTGGCTATGACCACATGAGCCCGGAGGAGGCGGCAGTGATGGAGCAGAAGCAGGAGGAAGCGCTGCAGGCTCTGGGCATTACAAGAGATAAATTTCCGCCCGGACAAACTGAATAAACAGAAAAAAAGAGCCGATACTATAAACAAAAGGAGTGACGGAGCAATGAAAAAATTTGTTTATGGCATCGGCTTTTTTGTAATGTTTCTGGCGCTGGGAGCAGGTTTTTATACCAGTTACCGGATCGGAGCATCCCGTGGATCCGGACGGTCTTCCGGTGAGACGGTTTCGGAGGCTGACGGAACCTGGGAGACAGAGGCGTGGGAGACGGCTGCCAATTCCGCCGTACTGGATTCTCATGCGGTGGAGACGGAGGCAAAGTCTGTTGTCGGATATATCCTGAAAGAGGAGAATAACCGGGTTGTGGTGTACTGTGCGGACGGAACGACTCTGTTCGAATATACGGACATCCTGGTGTCGGATCTTCCCTATGATCTTCAGAGTCAGCTGAGGGAAGGAAAGGAGATTTCAGGGACCGCGCAGCTGTACAGCTTTCTTGAAAATTATTCCAGTTGACGCAGGATGAATATGGACAAAAGAAAAAAACTGTTGTAGAATAAAAAGAACTGAATGGTCTGCCGGCGAAAAAACGTTGCGAACGGCAGCAGGGACAAAAGGAGTACTACTGATGAATATAGAGAGAATCAATGAACTTGCACGGAAATCCCGCACGGTAGGTCTGACGCCGGAGGAGAAAGCCGAGCAGCAGAAACTCAGACAGGAATATATCGCAGCAGTAAAGATGAATCTCCGAACACAGCTGGATAACATCGACGTGCAGGAAAAAGACGGGACGATCACGAATCTTGGAGAGAAGTATGGAAAGCAAAGAAAGCATTAGAAAAACAGTATTGTCAAGAAGAAAGACCCTGACTCTGGAAGAGATGAAAAAGAAAAGCTCTGCCATCTGCGAGAAGCTTCTTCAGCTGCCGGAGTTTCAGGAATCGAAACACATATATGTCTACATGGATATCAAAAAAGAAGTGATGACAAGAGAATTTATCAAGAAAGCCTGGGCGCTGGGGAGAACCGTTGCGGTTCCGAAGGTACAGGGAGACGAGATGGAGTTTTACTGGCTCACGTCTTTCGCCCAGCTGGAACCGGGGTATTTCGGTGTGGCGGAGCCGACCTACGGAGAGATCGCCAGAGACGAGGATGCGTTTATCCTTGTGCCGGGGGTAGCGTTTGATGTGAACCGCCACCGGATCGGCTACGGACGTGGATATTACGACAAGTATCTGGCGAAACATCCGGATCTGCGTTCCGCGGCGGTCGCTTATGACCTGCAGGTATTTCCCGAGATCCCTCATGAAGAGCTGGATGTCTGCCCGAAGGTACTTGTCACGGAGACGAAAGTTTATCGCTGAGTGCGCCGCGCAGCTTTGCCGGCGGTGAGAGAGGAGGCTGCACATGACACTGGAAGAGATTGGGACGCGCGCCCGCGAGGCGGAGCCGGTAATCCGCGTTCTGCCGACGGCAGTAAAAAACAGAGTATTACATAAGGCGGCAGAGAATCTGAGAAATCATACGGAAGAGATTCTCCGCGCAAACGAGTCGGATATGGAAAACGGGCGGGCGAGAGGAATGTCCGCCGGTCTGCTGGATCGTCTCCAGCTGACGCAGAAGAGGGTGGATCAGATGGCGGAAGGCCTGGAGGCTCTCGCGGATCTGGAGGATCCGGTAGGAGAAGTGACCGGAATGAAAAAACGCCCCAACGGTCTTCTGATCGGACAGAAGAGGGTTCCCCTTGGCGTTGTCGGGATCATTTATGAGGCGCGGCCGAACGTGACGGCGGACGCGTTCGGACTGTGCTTTAAGACGGGAAATGTGGTAATCCTGAAGGGCGGAAGCGACGCGATCTCGTCCAACTGTGCGATCGTGGCGGTTCTGCAGGAGACGCTGGCGGAGGAAGGACTTCCGAAGGATCTGCTGCTGTTGATCGAGGATACGTCCAGGGAAACGACAAAAGCGTTTATGAAGATGAACCGATATGTGGACGTCCTGATTCCGAGAGGCGGAGCGGGACTGATCCGGACGGTCGTGGAGAACAGTACGATCCCGGTGATTGAGACAGGAACCGGAAACTGTCATATCTTTGTGGATGAAACTGCCGACCTGGATATGGCGACGTCGATCATTCTGAATGCGAAGACCCAGAGGGTCGGCGTGTGCAATGCCTGCGAATCTCTTGTGATCCATGAAAAGATCAAGGACCGGCTGCTCCCGGAACTTGCCCGGAAACTGCGGGAAAAGAACGTTGAGATCCGTGCGGACGAACAGGCGCTGCCTCTGATGGAGGGCGCTGTTGCCGCGACGGAGGAAGACTGGGGCAGGGAGTATCTGGATTATATCCTGTCGGTGAAGACGGTGGCGGGGATCGATGAGGCGATCGCCCATATTAACCGGTACAACACTAAACACTCCGAGGCGATCATAACGGAAAATTATACGAATGCTCAGCGTTTCCTGGAAGAAGTGGACGCTGCGGCAGTGTATGTGAATGCTTCTACCCGTTTTACCGATGGATTCGAGTTCGGTTACGGCGCGGAGATCGGCATCAGTACCCAGAAGCTGCACGCCCGCGGACCGATGGGCCTGCTGGCGCTCACGACGACAAAATATATCATTTACGGAAACGGACAGATCCGGGAATAGTTTTCCGATCTGTGTAGGGCCGCATGTCAGGCGAGACGCCGGGCATGCGGCTATTTATACGTCATCAGGACTATATGGACAGGAAAAAGCAGCCGTGAGTTTGGCTGACAGGAATACTTAAATTGCGTAATTGCAAATCATATTTATTGATATGTTTTTTTTGGCAGAGGAGGGAGTGATTGGATATGAACAGAAAGAGAATCCGGGAGTTTGGCTATGTTATCGGAAAATACCCGACAGGTGTGAAAAATAAAATTACCGATGTTCCCGGGGTACGGGTGGGGCACTGGACTGTGGACGAAGGACAGCAGCACACGGGAATCACTGTGGTGCTGCCGGGAGAGGACAATCCGTTCCTGAAAAAATACACGGCTTCGGGATATGTACATAACGGTTTTGGGAAGACCTGCGGGCTGATCCAGGTGGAAGAGCTCGGAACACTGGAAACGCCGATCGCCCTGACCAATACGCTGAATGTCGGGAAAGTGGCGGACGCGCTGGTGTCATATATGGTGGAGGAAACACGGAGAGAAGGCGTGGAGATATCCTCCCTCAATCCGGTTGTGGGCGAGTGCAATGACTCCAGGATTAACAGGATCCAGGACAGGGCCGCAGGGGAACAGGAACTGAGGGCGGCGATCGCAGCCGCGGCTATGGATTTTGAGGAAGGCAATGTGGGCGCCGGGACGGGGACGATCTGTTACGGCCTGAAAGGAGGGATCGGTTCCTCTTCGCGGATACTGAAAATTGGCGGCAGAACGTATACCGTCGGTATCCTTGTACAGACAAATTTCGGGGCGACCGAAGATCTGAGAGTGGACGGCGATCCGGTCGGCCGCCGTCTGAGAGAAAAGCTCCGGCAGAGCGGAAGCGGCAGCAGCGCCGACGACCGTGGGTCCATCATGACGGTCCTGGCGACGGATCTCCCGGTGACGGAACGGCAGCTTTACCGGATCCTGCGAAGATGCGGTGTGGGAATCGCCAGAACCGGGGCATATACCGGTCACGGGAGCGGGGAAGTGATGATCGGATTTACCACGGCGAACCGGGTGGATACCACGGGGAATCAGATGGTCGAATCCTGCCTGCGTCTCCGGGAGGAAGCGCTGAATCCGGTGTTCGACGCGACCGCGGAAGCTGTGGAGGAAGCGATCCTGAACTCTATGACAGCTGCAGGACCCGCGCGGGGACTGGACGGCGCCTGGTATCGGAGCCTCTCTGAGTTTCTGGGAAAAGAGGAACTGTAAAACTGCAGGAAAAAGAAAAAATAACGTGACAGAAAGAAGGAGGGATATCTGTGAAACTGTTTCTCAGTGCTGATATTGAAGGATGTGCCGGCCTGGCCATGCCGGCGGAAACACACAAAGCGGAGAGCGTTTACCGCGCTTATGCCGGGGAAATGACAAAGGAAGTGGTTGCTGCCTGCGAGGCGGCGCATGCGGCGGGAGCGGATGAGATTGTCGTAAAAGACGGACATGGCGACGCTTCGAATATCGATCCATTGAAGATGCCGGAGTATGTGACTTTGATCCGGGGAAAGAGCGGCCATCCCTATAATATGATGTACGGAATAGACGCTTCGTTTGACGGCGTATTATATCTCGGGTATCATGCGCCGGCCGGAAGTCCGTGCTTTTCCATCAGTCATACTTCCACAGGCAACAGTCTCTACATCCGGCTCAACGGAAAGATTATGAGCGAATGTATGCTGAACAGTTATACAGCCGCGTCTCACGGCGTTCCGGTATTGTTTCTCTCCGGGGATTCCGAGATCTGTCGACAGGCAGAAGATTTCCTTCCGGGGATCACTACCATAGCTACGAAACACGGGGAAGGAGGCGCGACCTGGTGTGTCTCTGCGGAAAAAGTTCTGGAGGACATTTATCAGGGCGTCCGGACGGCGGTTTCCCGTATCGGTAAAGTCCCCTGTCTCCCGATGCCGGACTGCTTTGCCTATGAAGTGACTTATAAGGACTGGAAGAAAGCTTATGCCATGTCGTTTTATCCGGGGATGGAAAAAGTCGACACGTTTACGAACCGGCTGGTAACGGCCCGCTGGATGGATGTTGTCACGGCACACGGTTTTGTTGTATACTGAAAAGAAACGAGGTGTATGAGTTTATGAGTAAACCAGTCATTGGAATTCTTGGAAATACATTTAAGACGGCGCCGGGTCAGTTTTCCAGTGCGCTCCGTGAATATGTCAACAGTGATTACGTAGAGGCCGTGCTGAAAAACGGCGGTACCCCGGCTGTGATTCCCACTGCCGGCATGCAGGAAGATCCCGAGGAAGCGCTGTCGTTCTGCGACGGGATCCTGGTGCCGGGAGGCGAAGATGTTCATCCCTGGTATTACGGAGAGGAACCGTCTCCGGGGATCGGAACGATCCGTCCGGAGATCGATGAAGCATGGATGGCAGCCGGAAAATATGCTTTGGAAAAGAAGATCCCCATGTTCGGCATCTGCAAAGGGATCCAGTTTCTGAATGTGCTCTGCGGAGGCACACTGTATCAGGATCTTTACACGCAGAAAAAGGACTGTATTCTGCATATGCAGTCTCTGGAACGGAGTTATCTGTTTCATCATGTGGATGTTCTGGGAAATACACATTTGGCTAAAATTCTCGGAGAAGGAAAACATCCGGTGAACTCTATGCATCACCAGGCGGTCCGGGATCTTGGGGAAAATCTGCGCGTATCAGCGGTAGCGCCCGACGGGACGATCGAGGCGATCGAGAGTATCGACGGACAGATTGTTGCGGTTCAGTGGCATCCGGAAGGACTGACCACGTCTGCGCCCGAGATGAACCGGCTGTTTGCGGATCTTGTGGAGAGGAGCCGGAAATACCGTGATCAAAGGTGACGGGTTTTGACGGCGGGAAAAATGAATATGCAGGAACGGTCAGAAAGACCGGAAAGGAAGGATAGCACCGGATGAGCAAAAGTTGGGAGATCGAGGAATGTTTTGAGGTGTTTGCCAGAGAGAATCTTTCGCTTGCAAAGCAGACGCTGAAAGAATTGGTATTGATTCCTGCGGCCACCGGCCGGGAAGAAAAACGGGCCGAATACTGTATAGACTGGATGAGACGGCAGGGAATTACGGATGTTTTCAGCGACGAGATCGGAAACGTAATCTGGGAGTATCAGTCGGAATGCCGCAGAAAGGTATTGTTTACGGCTCATCTGGACACAGTGTTCTCTGAGGATGAGCCACTGAAGCTTGCGGAAGAGGACGGGATCTGGAAATGTCCGGGAATCGGGGACAATACGGTCAATGTTGTGCTTTTGCTGATGGCGGCAAAGTACCTGCAGGAAGTCCGTCCAAAACTTCCCTGCGGCCTGATCCTGTCGGCAGATGTGGGTGAGGAGGGCCTTGGAAATCTGAAAGGGATCCGCGGACTTACCGATACCTATGAAAAACAACTCAGCGCAGTGATCGCCTTTGATCTTTATCGGGATAAGATATATCCCCGCTGTATCGGTTCCGTCCGCTACAGGATCGGGACGAAGACGGAGGGAGGACATTCCTTTCTGGATTTTGGCAGAAAGAACGCGATCGCTGAGCTGTGCAGCCTTGTGACGGAACTGTATCAGATGTGTCCAAAGGCAGGTTCCCGTACAACTTATAATGTAGGAGTCGTGGAGGGCGGTACTTCGGTCAATACGATTGCTCAGGAAGCTTCTATGCTGTTTGAGTTTCGTTCCGATTCTTATGAAGAATTGGATGCATGTGAAAAGTTTTTGGAGAATCTGATCGAGAAACGCAGATGCAGCGATGTGCTCTACACATGCGAAATGGTGGGAAAACGCCCCTGTGCAAGAGAAACCGACAAAATCCGGATGGCCCGTATTACAAACTGCTGTGTAAAAACGCTCCAGGCAGCGGTCGGAACCGCACCGGTCTGCTCGGAGGCGTCTACGGACTGCAACATTCCGCTTTCCCGTCACATTCCATCTGTCTGCGTTGGATTCTGCCGGGGAGGCGGGGCGCATACCCGGGAAGAGTGGCTGGATATTTCTACACTGGAAACCGGCCTTATTTCTGTGCTGGCGCTTGTGTACAGAATCCCGTTTTTATGCGGGGACAGTGAGATTGTACTCCGTAATAAAATAACGGATATGGAAGAAAAGGAGCAGATTTGTTCCCTCCTGATGACATGCGACAAGGATTTTATCCCGCCCTTGTCTGTGCGAAATAGTACTTCCCAGATTGATTGGTCTCAGATTGGGGGAAGAGGTGACGGAATCGAGGAGTATCTGGAAAATATCTCTCAGCAACATGTGATTCTCTGGAAAGAGAATGGAGTTATTCGGGCGTTTATAACATGGAAAGATCATTTCCAGTGTGAGTATCTTCCGGAATATCCGGATTCCTGTTATCTGACGACACTCTGCATTGATCCGGCTTACCGTGGCCAGGGCATTTCAGAGCGATTGTATGAATTGGCTGAAACGGAGATCCGGGTAAAGTTCCCGGACAGTGCGATCACGCTCCGTACCTGGTCCGGAAACAGGGCGCAGGAGCATATTTTACATAAAATAGGATATCATGTCGTCAGAGTGCTCGAAAATGACCGCGGAGAAGGAATCGATACCGTTTATTATGCAAAATCTGATATAGCTAAAAATATCGGGAACGATAAGAAAAGAGTGAAAGGAGAGAATTGAAGTATCGATGGAGGAATGACAGATGAACAAACTTGGTTTCGGTTTTCTGAGACTTCCGGTTCTGGAAAAAGACGGTGACATTGATCTGGAACGGCTGAATGGGATGGTGGATACTTTTCTTCAGCATGGAAGAAAATATTTTGATACTGCGTACACTTACCTGGATGGGAAAAGTGAATGGGCGATCCGGGAATCAGTTGTGAAACGTCATTCCAGGGAGGAGTTTCTTCTGGCGGATAAGCTGCCGGGATATATGATGAAGTCCTATGATGACTGCCGCCGCTGTTTTGAGTTTCAGCTGGAGCGCTGCGGTGTCGATTATTTTGATGTGTATCTTTTGCATTGGCTGAATGGAACGAATGATAAGATCGCGGAAAAATACCGGGAATTTGAGTTTCTGCAGGAACTGAAAAGGGACGGGAAGGCGCGGATTATCGGTTTTTCTTTTCATGACACGGCGGATCTGCTGGATGAGATCCTGACCAGCCATCCGGAAGTGGATGTCGTACAGCTTCAGATCAATTACCTGGATTGGAACAGCGAATCGGTTCAGGCCAGGTTGTGTTATGAAACGGCAGTCCGGCACGGCAAAAAGGTGATCGTGATGGAGCCTGTGAAAGGCGGCACGCTCGCCGATGTTCCTCCTGAGGCGGCCCGGGTTCTTCATCAGGTGGATCCGGCGGCAGGTGCAGCCTCTCTCGCAGTGCGTTTTGCATCGAGTCTTCCGGAGGTGGAAATCGTCCTGAGTGGTATGAATACCATGGATCAGCTTCTGGATAATCTTCGGGAGACGGAGCCGCTCGGGAAAGCGGAGATGGAGAAAATGATACAGGTGGCGGAGAACATCCATCACTCGATCGCAGTACCCTGTACGGGCTGCGGTTACTGTCTCAGCGGATGTCCGAAACAGATTTGTATTCCAAGATACTTTAAATTGTACAATGAATATTTCGCCAATCCCGGTGACGACTGGAAGATCCGGCCGGCTTACGAGCGGCTTGCTTTGAAGTATGGGAGCGCATCGGACTGCATTGACTGTAAAAGCTGCGAGTACCGCTGTCCTCAGAAGCTTTCTATTACAGAGTACCTGAAAAAAGTCGCGGAAACCTTTTGACCGCGCAGCGGACGGAACGGACAGGAAGCTTTGCGACAGTTCAGCTGGCTGAACTGTTGCGGAACCTTCGGCCGGACGGAAGAATTTTCTTTCAAAAAGTCTGAAAATCTGATATAATTTAGAAAAACGTGCAGTCGATGGCGTAAGACCAGTATCGGCGGCACGTTTTTATTTTTTTTATCAGGAGGTAAGACGATGAAATCAGTAAGCAAAAATGAACTGGTAAAACTGCTCTCTATCTGCGGACAGGTGGCAGAACACAAGAGCGAAAAAATGCAGGAGCGCGGAAGAGACGAGAAGGAAATCCTTTCCGCTCTGTCCTCTGACGAGCAGGAGATATTGAAAACGATTCTTCAGAAGCTCCAGAAACAGTGGCTGCAGGATCATGCGGAACACCACAAGAA
>DXEK01000162.1 GCA_019115005.1 Candidatus Fusicatenibacter merdavium
GATCGAGGCCAAACAGATCATGGATGCATTCCGCAAAAGCGGAAAAAGCATGCAGGAGCTGATGACGTTTCTTGATGTCTAAGGGGCATCAAGAAACGTTTAGTGTAACTTTTTTGCAAAGTTCAGATTAAGAGAATATCCAGTAGGAGCTGCAAGCTCTTTTATATAATAAATTCCTGCCGCCACATTCGTTGATACCGCATAACCTTGAGAATTTGTTGTAACTTTATCGACTAGATTTGTACAAGCCTGATCGCTGTAAATACCAAATACAGCCCCTGCCAGAGGATTTGGATTTTCCGTATTATCATCTACCTTCCTAAAAGCCAACTGATATGTATAGACTGTTTCTGTATCAGTTGTAGTTTCTATACTACTACCAGTGGTTGGAATTTGCTCCGGGTTATCCCATGTGCTGCCCACATTAGGATTTCCATAATAAAGAGTTGCAGTATTTCCGTTTCCATCACTTCCTACAACTGCATTTGCATTTACAATTGCATCATATATTACAGTCGGAACATAAACGGCACCGGTAGTAGAATTGGAAACCAGATTGTCATAATTGAAACACAGGTTAAATCCATTCTCTGTTTCATGTGCTGTAGCAATAATATTGTCATTCAGCAAGAAATTATTTCCACTTCTCGTTACTGTCACCCCAGAAATATTAACCGCTAGACTGTCATAATCAAACGTCAATCCTCCGCTCAGACTATCAGTGACATAGAAGGTTTTGTTGGTTGCATTTGACGGATAGTTCGGAATTGTGGGTGTCAGTTCATAGG
Source organism: Candidatus Fusicatenibacter merdavium (assembly GCA_019115005.1). Classification (GTDB taxonomy): domain Bacteria; phylum Bacillota; class Clostridia; order Lachnospirales; family Lachnospiraceae; genus Fusicatenibacter; species Fusicatenibacter merdavium. The sequence goes on from DXEK01000162.1 coordinate 789, forward strand.
AAATAACATCTCCAACAGAAGCCGTTTCTCTGTCCCCATCAGCAGCAGTTCCATCTGTAATCTCTTTATCGATATCCGGCGTAGTACTCTTGGCAATAGCAGTAGAACCATAAAGGTATGAACTATTTGCACTAATATTTCCACCTACAAGATTACCTGGATTACCCTCTGTACCATAGGTTGCAGTTAACAGAATTGGATTGTATATTGTATCATCAGTAGCGCCTGTAATAATAGCAATATATGCACCTGCAGATACAGTAGCAGTAAAGGTATCTCCCGCCTTTTGCGTAGTCATAGGAGTACCAAATGGAATGACGTCAGAATTAAGAATACCTTGAGCAATCGCATTGATTTCCGTTGCTGTAGGTGCTTCAGGAGTTATATCCTCTCCTTCTGTGATACCATCTGCCCATTCATAATCAACAAATTCCACACCGCCCGGTCCATATTCTACATCTGCTATCTGATATAGTGTAACTGTAGGATTTCCGGACAAATCTGTAATTGTTACTATTGCCGTATCGGAATCTTCCGGACGTCCATTTGCAGCAAACGCCGTTGTTGTAGTGCCCATAATCATCGCTGATGCCATCAACATAGTTTAAAAGACCGGGCGTTACAAAAAGCATTACAATTATTAACAACTTTTTATTTTCTTTAATATTTTTTAATTTTTGTAATAGTAAGTTTTTCCTTGGAAAAAATCGTAAAAAAAAGAAGCCGGAACTTTTACGCGGCAGCAATTTCGCTGCCGCATAAAAGTCCGACTTTCCAAAGACAAAAATCTGAATAATCGAGCGTTTTTCTGTAACCTTTCCTCCATCTGAAATGCTACTTCTTTCTATTATATTTTACCTTATTTCCTCCAGATCTCTTCATCACTTGCCGCCATACCTTCTGCCCGCAGAATACCGCAAATCTTCTGAATCACCGAGAGCTCTTCTTCCAGTATTTCTGTATGCCCTGTTGTATCCCTTCTTGCATCCCCTTCTGCTCTCCGTCAGCAACCAGCATTTCTCCCAATAATGTCATACCAAATTTCTCCTTTACCTTTTCCAGTGTCTTCTCGTCCAGCAATTTCACTACAAGTGCGTACAGGATTGTCTCCATTTTCTTCCGGATTTCTTTCTCAATACCTGCCTCTTCACAGCGGAGCAGATCCAGCCCCCGGCAGATCCTCTGTTCTACCGGTATCTCTCCAGACATAAGCAGTTTTCCCTAATTATAAATCCTTTTTTACGACCGGACAACAGTATTGCCTTTATTATTTTTGATTTTTGGAAATATTGGCCCGATAAGAACCAGGATCTCTCATCCGGCCCGCATGCCGGCCAGATGAAAGTCTTCAGAACATGAATCATCCGTTTTATCCTGCACGGATCCCATGCATAAGTCTTAATAAGTCTTATGATCAAGATAAAATACAAAAAGATTTGATGATAAACAGCAACAATTCCACTGAATGAACTGCTGCAAAATCCCATGGACTTGCAAAAATATGTCGGAAAAAGGAAGGAGAAACTTCCCGCCCGATTCTCCGGTCTTTCCCCATTTTACCACACCGTTCGTCTTAAATGCAAACGTTCTTTCAGCCTTCCAGCGTATTATCCACCAGCATGATCAGCTCCAATGCGCTGCGGAACTCTACCTCCCGCTCTTTTTCTTTCCACACAAGCGTTCCCTGCCAGGTCGCATTCTGGCGATACCGGACGCAGACAAAAAAAGTGGCGCACTGTCCTCTCTGCTCCAACATTTTCTTCTTATCCCCGATCAGCTTCCACTCTGTCTTCTCTCCGGTCTGATCTGCATCGGCAAAATTCCGCAGCATCACCGACGCCTCCGGAAAACGGATCCCGTCGTAGAACTTTTCAAGATACCGCAGAAGCTGCACGACATTCTCAAATTTCCAGGGTTCCTCCCTGTAATAATGATAGATTCTTCCGCTGATCTCTCCGTGAACACTCCGGTCCACGCACAGATTGATCAGATTCGGGATTGCCATCCCTGATTGCATTCGAATACCACCCATTCTCTCACGCTCCGTCAGTATAGAATCTTAGCTTCAACTCCAGTGAAATTCGTTCCTGCGGAAATGCAGCCTTGAATTGTCACTCTCCACATCGGCAACGGAAGACACATAGTATTCCAGATTCTGTCTCCACGACCTGTGCTTTGCTGAAAATTTGTCGAGAATCCTCTTAAAGATCCTTTCACAGTTTTCCTGGTTGGTCCCTACCAGCAGAATCAGAAACTGCGGCGGACTATATTTGGTAAAGGAATCTCTTCTCCGCAGGCTTCCCTTGATCGCCAGGTGCAGCTGTTCCGACATGACCTCCAGCTGTTCTCTGCTCTCCAGCGGCCGTCCCTTCCCGTCGGCCAGAGAACAGACCATCAGAAAGACAGACTGACCGTTTCTCTCGATGATCCTCCGAATCAGGCGGTATCCGTCCCGGAAGCTGGGCAGCGTGCAGTAAAAGGCTCCGTCCTCATACTCCGGCTCCTTCAGGCCTTCCTTGATCTCGCCCGCCGCCTGGTATTTCCGGCTCATCTTGGCGCTCATTTCCTTAAACTGGTTCATCATCTTTTCCGAAGGACTGATGCCTAGTTCCTCAAAAAACATCCGTGAAGTTTCCTCATAAAACTGATACGCTTCCTTGTACCGGTTCAGGAACATCCGTGCATCGATTTTCTGAGACTGCCACTCGTCAAAAGGATAAATTTCCGACGCCACAGTGGTCAGTTCCAATATCGTTTCATAGTCTCTCTGACGTTTCAGGTATTCACATACCTTGGCCAGAGCCTCCGAGTACAGTTCCTTATAGCGGACGCTGTTGATGATCACCCAGTCCTCCCCGGACAATGCGGGAAGAAATTCTCCGCGGTACAGACGGCAGGCCCGATAGAGGAGCTCCATTTTCGGCTGCTCTTTCTCCTCCTTCTCCGCCTGCTGCAGCAATTCAAGGAATTCCGCCACATCCATGGAAACTTTCATCGGACTGTCCCACCGGTAATAGCCGTTCTCGATCTTCACGTAATCGTATTCCGGCAGGCCTGCCTCCGCCAGCATCTTTTTCAACCGGTGCACCGTCACCCTCAGATTATTCGCCACATTGGAAAGTTCTTCTCTCCCAAACAGGTCCTCCAACAATTCTGTCCGGGGGATTCCCGCCTGATTTTTTCCACAGAAGGTTTCGTGCAGCAGAATCTGCAGAAGTTTAAGCGCCTTTGTTGCTGTGTTCCGCTTAAAAGAGATTGCCTGGTCCCCATAAAACATGGAAAACCTTCCCAGCATGTCTATTTTTAATTCAGGTAATTCCTTTTCCATATCCTTCTCTCCTTATGGATATCTCCAAACACTGTCCGAAGTCCTGCCCTTCCTTATTATTCTCAGGTGCCCCGCAGACAATTCACAAACATGAGCAACCGTCCAACCAACAAAACGGTTACAAACATTGCACTTTTATCCATTTTAGACATTGAAAAAAAATTTGCCAACAATGGCGCTTCCGGATCTGTACAAAAAAAATGTCTCAAAAGCCGTCTATTCCTCTTTGCGCACTACGATCCGCTGCGATACTCACAACCAGCTTACAGCATGCGCTGTTTGCTGCTCGTGCGAGCACGGCAGATGCTTGCCGGGTGTATCGCACCAGCTCACAGCATGCGCTGTTCGCTGTCCGTTACCCGGCAAATATCTGCCCGTGCAAGCACGGCAGATGCTTGCCGGGTGTATCGCACAAAATATGGTAACAATTCAGTGATCTGAACGGTTACCATATACGCACAAAAGAAACATGTCTTCTGAGACATCCTTTCATTTTTTCAAACAGTCGGTCAGTGTCCGGACAGCCAGGCGACGGGTGCGCAGGACTGTCCGGACTTTTCCAACGTTTATTCAGTTGTTTTCTTTCCCGAAACAATTTCTGCTGCCGGAATTACTTGGACGCTTCCGCCTCTTTCTTGACTGCCTCCGCCATATTTTTCATATAGGCAAGATTGTTCTCCAGTTTCACCTTCGTCTCCTCTTCGTTCGAGAAGTCCTCGATGGAAACCGTTCCGTCATATCCGAACTTGTTCATCACGGAGAACAGACGTTTCAGATCCGCCATGCCTTTTTTCAGCGGGCACCACTGACGTTTCCACTTCGTTGCGCCCAACTCGTCCTCGCCGTCCGGAACAATCAGACCGTTTTTTACGTGGATATGCGCGATGTAATCGCCCAGAAGCTCGAAGCTCTTCTGATATTCCTCAAATCCTTCGTTTACCATATTTCCGGGATCGAAGATCAGTCCGAAATAGTTCGGATCAAATCCTTCCAGCGCGCGGTATGCAGCGCTCGGACTGGCGATCATTGTGTCCATATGGATCTCCAGGACTACCTTTACGCCGTACTGCCGTGCATACGGATCCAGTTTCTTCAGGTCTTCGCGCATGCGGTCAAACAGTACCGGATACGGCGCTTCCGCTTTTTCCGGATCATACGGAACAAGTCCTGCACGTACCTGTTTGCATCCGATGGAATTTGCAGCTTCCATGACACTGATCAGCTGCTCTGTATCTCCCACTGCCAGATACGTCGTCAGACCGAAAATCTCGATGCCGGCAGCGTCGCACAACTCTTTTGCTTTCTGAGCCTCCGCCTTGATATTGGCGAGAGAGAGGGTACTCTTATTATTTCCCCAGTAACGCATCTCATATGGAATTTTCGGATCATCCTCGGACGGAGCCGGAATCTCTTCCTGGAAACAGGTATCCCAGCGCTCATAAGGTTTCTTGATCTCGGCTACACGCCATTCAATGCCTGTATACCCCAGTTCTTTCAAAAGTTCAATGGATTTCTCCGGGCTGTACTCCGGCATACTTACTGAAAATACTCCAAACTTCAAAATATCACTCTCCTTTTGGTTAAATTTTCTAAAACTACTGATTTTATTCTACTCTATGTATACAAAAATTACAAGTACCAAAGACATTTCTTCCCGTCCGCTGTTACAATTCAGCCAGTTGAACAATAAATGTCCGCTTTCTATAAATATCGGGCTCCAAAGTCATGCTTTCTATACAAAAATAAGAAGCATGTTTTTTGAGCCTGTAAAACATGAGAAAGCAGTCCAACCAGGCGGATTCCCAATGTTTTCAGTATTACAGGAGCATGAAACGCGGAGTGATCCATAGCTTCATTGGATGCAAACAAAATAGCTGTGCCTTCAACATCTTTCTATATTTAGAGTACATTTTTCTATATCTCGTGTCCTTAAATTGTATGTAATTTTCTGATTTTTGTTGTCAATTCTTGTCACTTATTGACTTCAAAAATGTCAAGACTTTTCCACATTTATTTTTCCAAAATCTTCATTTCTCCATTCTGAACAAAACGCCTGTTCTTCTTTTTGTTATGTAAATCTGGAAAAAACCTGTGGTTTTTGGTGGACAATGTGGATAACTTCGTGTATAACTTTACTTTTCAATGATTTTACGGGGTTCTGATTGTGGATAACTTGTCGGTGGAATGTGGGCAAATTGTGGGGAAATTTCGACGGCATTCGACCTGCCGGTTTTTTTCATTTTTCTTTGTGCATTTTTACCAGTGGCATCCCTCGAAATACGCTCCCGGTGCGCTCAGGACCCTCAGACCCGCGAAACAGAGACTCTGTTCCGGCGGATCTCCCTGGAACGTGTTTGAAAATTGCTCTTTCCGAATATATGGCACACGGCAAAATGCCCGGAAACGCCGGGGATCTGCTCTCTGTCATTTTCAGAATGACGTCCGAAGCGTTAATCCCCTGCTTTCCGGGCATTTCACACCGTTTTGTAACGGCTCAGCGCTTTCATATGATGATCTTCCTTACGCGTACAGCAGATAATTCTGAACGGAGGTCACGCAGTTCGCGCCGTCGGACGCTGCGGTCAGGATCTGGCGGAGCTGTTTCGTCCTCACGTCGCCGGCTGCATAGACGCCTTTCACGCTTGTCACTCCATCCTCCTGTGCCTTGATATATCCCTGCTCATCCAGATCCAGTTTTCCTTTTACCAACTCGGAATTCGGGGTGATCCCCACTGCGATAAAGACGCCGTCTACTGTAAGTTCTTTCTTTTCTCCGGTTTTCTTGTTCGTAACTGCCAGAGCTTCCACTTTATTTTCCCCTTTGATCTCATCGACAACGGTATCCCAGACCATCTCTACATTCTCCAGCGCCAGCAGACGTTCCTGAAGACTTTTTGCCGCACGCAGTTCGTCTCTTCGGTGGATGACATACACTTTCTCGCAGGCTCTCGCCAGGAAAATCGCATCCTCCACTGCCACATCGCCGCCGCCGACTACTGCAACTGTCTTCCCACGGAAGAATGCACCATCGCAAGTCGCACAGTAGGACACGCCCATGCCGGCCAGTTCCTTTTCTCCCGGAACCTCCAGCATTCTGTGTTTCGCTCCGGTTGCCACAAGGATCGTCTTCGTGTGATATTCCGCTTTTTTCGCCACAACGACTTTGTCGTCCCCGTCGAGCTTCAGTTCCAGCACCTTATCACGGACAAACACCGCGCCCATTTTCTCCGCGTGATCTCTCAGCGTCGTTCCGAGATCCATACCGCTGATCCCCGGCAGTCCCGGATAATTGTCCACCTCATAGGTCGTAACAACCTGCCCGCCGCTGACAAAATTTTCTTCGATAATGATCGTATCCAGTTTTGCCCTCTGTGCGTAAATTGCCGCCGCAAGCCCTGCCGGGCCGGAACCTATGATGATCAGGTCATACTGCTTTTCCATATCTTTTACCTCATTTCCTTTCCGTTTTCAAAACTATGATTTCTTCTGTCGCTCAGGCAGGGGAACTGTCCGACTGGCGGAACGGTTGCCATGAATCCGAACTATTCTCCCGCCTGATTTACAACTCGGATACTTCGCACCAGATGCAGCGCCGTATCAACCGTGATCTCGGTATAATTTTCCTCCGATCCGCCGGCATAAAACGTATAGGTCGCCGTCTGTTTCTCAGTATCTTCCATCTTTTTATATTCTCCCAGATCCGCAGCCAGAAATTCTTCCTCCGGCGTTCCGAGAGTAATATTTCCCGCCACTGTGATCGGAACTTTTGTGGTATCCATATCTCCGTACAGTGTCGTGACAAAACAGTTTTTTATCTTCACAGCAGCCTCCGAATCGTTGCGGACATTTCCAAACACTCTTCTCCCGTCCTTCTCCAGCGTTACGTATCCGTACTGAAAACCTTTGACCGCCTCGTCGGACTCTTTTTTATTGATCTCCCAGCCGTGCTCCGTCAATACGGACACCGGTACCGGAAGTCGGTAGAGCACCCCGTCGTAGGAGACGACAAATTCGCTGAGATCTGTGCCCAAAGTCTCCGGCGCCTGATAGGCCTCCACCTCCGGCGTCTTCTGACTCACCGCATGTTCCAGCGTCTCATCCCCGGCAGGATTTTTCAGATTCTGCAGATTCAGCTGCATCAACAGGCCGGTCTCCCTGTCAAATCCCAACTGCACCGTCCGGTTCAGACCGAATTCATAAGTCAGAACCAGCTGCTGCTCCTGCTCATATCTGTCTTTGGGTGCGCCGTAGGCCGCGATCACATCATCCTCCACGGAATTCTGAAGCACAATATTTCCCGGGAGATTCACATAGACACCCTGCCCTTCCCTAGTCTCTGCATCCACATGAAAACCGGCGATATAACACTGGCTGACCGGCTGTTCCGACGCCTCCGGATTCATGATATCCACCGTCACAGAACTGTCTTCCATCGCAAACGTCTCGCCCTGCAGATAGGACTGCCCGCTGACCATCTCCTGGTCATCGCCGTCATACGTCCAGCCGCATTCCACAAACTCTCCGTAAGTCATGGGGATCTGATAATTCACGCCCCACACGGCAAAGTCGAAGCTGCTCAATTCCTCCGGAAGTTCCACATCATAAACCGGGATTCCCTCTCCCGGCAGATTTCCGTTCATCGTATCTTCAGGGTCCTCGTCTTCCGTACTCTGGCTGACTGTCGTAATAGGAATTTCCTGCTTTTTGTTTCCACATCCGAAAATGATCCCCACGATGCTCACAGCCATCAAAACCGCAAGGCCTGTTCCATATTTTCTCATCGCATGCCCTCCCTGAAACATATCTGAAAATCACTTTCGCGATCTCCGGACATTCTCTGCACCGACACACTCTCACTGCTGCTGCCGATATTGTACCAAGTCGCTGGCGCGACGGCTAGCCCCAGGTACATGTTTCCACCACTTTTTTTCAAAAAAAGTAGCAGTTTTTGATTATATGTTGTATTGTTGAGATACCCCTATCACCAGCAATCAACAAA
>DXEK01000163.1 GCA_019115005.1 Candidatus Fusicatenibacter merdavium
TAAATTTGGCGCTGAAACTTCTTCTTTGTCTGGACATAGTAATGAATCCTCTCTTTCGTATTGATTTTAGTATATCAGATTCATTAAAAATTGTCCGAAAAAGTGTCTTAATTTATGAGACCATTATAATCTGTCACCTCTGGTCACTGCAGCTTTCCATATTCTTCGTCCGTCACCGGCTCGCACCATTCATTACCGGTCTCTTCTCCCGGTACCTCGATCGCGATATGGCTGAACCAACTGTCTGCTTTCGCTCCATGCCAGTGTTTTACCTCCGCCGGGATCGTAATGACCGTTCCGGGTGTCAGGCTGACTGCCTCTTTTCCTTCCTCCTGATACCAGCCTTCTCCTGCTGTGCAGATCAGGATCTGTCCGCCGCCGCTCTTTGCATGATGAATATGCCAGTTATTCCGGCAGCCCGGCTCAAACGTAACATTTGCCAGAAACAGAGGGCATTTTTTCATATCTGTCAGCGGATTCAGATAAGACTGTCCGATAAAATACTGAGCAAACGCCGTGTTTTCAGCGCCAAGTCCAAATACATTTTCTTTGTCAAAGTCTTCCTTGTTCATAAATTTCATGATGTGTTCCTCTCTTTCCTCAGTCACTTACCCAATCTGTATCTCCAGATCTGCTCTCATTATAAAACCTGGAGTGAACTCCAGGTCAAGAGTAATTACCTTTCTGTTGACTTCCGGAACGATTTGAGAAATAATAGAAGAAAATTACCGGCCGGGAGAACCCGGCAGAAAAGCAGGTAAATAATGGGAACATGGGAAAACAATAAAAAAGAAAAGAAAAACGCTTTCTTCCAGACAGCATACCGTCTTTTTACAGAAAAGGGGTTTGCCAAAACGACGATCTCTGACATCGTCACGGCGGCGGGTCTGGCGAAAGGAACCTTCTACCTTTATTTTAAAGACAAATACGAATTGAGAGATAAACTGATCGCCTACAAGGCTGCTCAGCTACTCTCGGAGGCATACAATACTCTCGACACGAAAAAGGATTTCCTCCCGGATACACTGATGATCCAAATCGCCGATCACATCATCGGAAAATTTGAAGAGGATCACTCTCTTCTGGAATTTATCGCAAAAAACCTGTCCTGGGGAATCTTTAAGACTGCTTTTCAGGAAAAACTTCCGGATGAAACCCGCCGTTTCTATGACTTCTACCTGGAAATTCTGGAAAGAAACACTGTCACCTGTCCAGAACCGGAACTGATGTTGTTCACGATCATAGAACTGGTGGGGTCCACCTGTTACAGCTGCATTCTGTACCAGGAACCCGTGTCCATGTAGGAATACAAACCTTATCTTCATCGGGCGATCTTGGGGATTTTCTCAATATATACTGACGACGGCCTGCCGGCCCCTCCATCCGTTTCATAGAACTATATTATGCAAGTTCAGCCATCTGAGCCGTAACGGAATCTGGCCGTTGAAATCATAGCACGACGGGCTCCATGCTCACAGATTCTGTGTTTCCACGCAATCTGCGCTGTAAATCCACAGACCCGTCCGAACAGTATCATTTTATCTGCATCATTTCAATTTCAAGGAAAAAAGACGCCGCAGAAAATTCATCTCAGATTTTTCTGCGGCGTCTTCATGCTATCTGTTTTCAGAACTCCGTTCTGCCCTGCAATATTCTTTATACGGAATACGCAACTTCAAACGCCCAAGCCCTTTGCGGCAGATCTACACTGCATTTCAGTCGCTGCTCACAAGGATAAGCCATTATTTAAGCTTCCTCTTTCTTGTCATGTCCAAGATCATGTTCGATAGCAGCCAGAGTTTTCTTATCCAGATTATAAACGAAAGCATATGCTACAAACTGAATCAATGCACTGATCAGATACATTGCAGCAGTCAGATATCTCATATTAAGCGCTACATCCATCGGCTGATCTGCGCCAAGAGTTGCATTGTAGCCTAATGCAGTAGCAAGTACCAAACCAAGGGATGGTCCAATACCCTGTGCCAGCTTACGGAAGAAGGAATGCATCGCATATGTAGTACCTTCGTTACGAACACCGAATTTCCACTCTTCGTAATCCATCGCATCCGCCATCAGAGACCAAGCAACACAAGATCCGATTCCGGTTCCTACTGCACTGATCAACTGGCAGAGAACAAACAGCGCCAGACCGGTTCCGTCCGGAGTGATCGGCAGTACCAGCATCAGGACATAGGCAAGCACGCTGACCAGAGAGCCAACCGTGATCGCTTCCTTTTTACCAAAGCGGCTGACAATCTTTCCGATAAACGGAGTATACAGGATAAGTCCTACATAAGAGATCATACCAACCAGACCGGAGATCTTTGCATTCTGGAAATATGCCTGGAACATGATCTGCAAAGATGTCTGTGCCCCGTACATACCGATAAACTGTCCAACCGGAGCAAGTGTCGCACCTACTGCCGGACGGTTGCGCAGGAAGTTTCCGATCGCCTTGATAACATTAAACTTCTGTCTTTCCTCACCTACTTTGATCTCACGCTCCACACGAACCTCTGTATTCCGGATCATAAACTGGAACGCAATAAATCCGATCACACCCATGATCAGAGCGATAAAGAAGATTCTGTCGCCCATCAGGTTGTTGCTTGCGTCGTAGATCAGGATCGGCAGAAGAATCTGGCAGGATACGCTTCCAAGCATAGAACCGATCGATCTTGCGGTAGACAGCTTTGCACGTTCGGACGGATCAGCTGTGATCAGAGACAGCAGAGAACCATACGGAACGTTTGCGATCGTGTAGAATGCATCCCACAGGATATAACCTGCTACGAACAGAAGATTCTTCACCATTCCCGGAGCGCTCTTCCACGGAACAAAACATAATGCGCCCGCCACGAGAAGACCGATGGATCCAAGCCAGATATATGCAAGGAATTTGTTACGTTTGTACTTTCTGCGGTCCGCATCAACCATACCTCCGATTACCGGGTCGTTGATTGCATCCCAGATCTGTACCAACAACAGAAGCGCGGACATCACATAAGAATCAATTCCCATGTACTGTGTCCAGAAAATTGCCAGGGTTCCTTTCAGAGCGAAACTCATGTTACAGCCAAAATCACCAGCTCCATATGCAAGCTGATCCCGCAGGCCGAACTTACGATGATGTTTCGTTCCGGTCGTTGCTTGTGTATTGCTCATACGCACTCCTCCTTTAGCCTGATGCGCCTCCGATACGTTTTGGGCATTACGAACATCTCACACGTACTTTACCCAATGTTTTTGTAGAGTTTGCACACCATTTATTAAACATTCATTAAAATTAATTATATCATATTTCACAATTTATTCAACAGAATTTCAGGATTTGTTCAGCATTATTTTATGACATTTTCATACAATTTTATCATCACTATTTTTATATAAGGCTACAAATGGAACTGCGTACCAGCAGCACACGGCCGGCGCTCGCACACAAAAAAGACATTTTCAGAATCTCTCAACCCTGAAAATGTCTTTTGAATTTTCTGTTCTGTATTCCGTTTATCTGCTGTCAGACTCAGGCAACTTTGCTCTTAGCCAGTTCTGCCAGTGTTGCGAATCCTTCGGAATCATTGATCGCCATGTCAGCCAGCACCTTGCGGTTCAGCTCAACGCCTGCCAGCTTCAGACCGTGCATAAACTTGCTGTAGGACAGACCGTTCATTCTTGCAGCTGCGTTGATACGAGCGATCCACAGCTGACGGAACTGACGTTTTTTCTGCTTTCTTCCTGCGTAGGAAGATGCCAGCGCGCGCATTACGGACTGTTTTGCTACTCTATACTGTTTGCTTCTGGCTCCTCTGTATCCCTTTGCCAGCTTTAATACTCTGTTATGTTTCTTTTTAGCGTTCATACCGCCTTTAATTCTTGCCATTTCTTATTTTCCTCCTTGATCAACGTTCAATCTCTGCCACCCGAAACAATTACATGTACGGCAGGATCTTCTTCATGTTCTTAACGTTTGTTGCGTCAACTACGGTAGACTTTCTCAGATTTCTTTTTCTCTTCTGAGATTTCTTGGTTAAGATATGGCTTTTGTAAGCTTTATTTCTTACTAATTTTCCTGTTCCTGTTGTTTTAAAACGCTTTGCTGCTGCTCTGCTGGTTTTTACCTTTGGCATATTTATTTCCTCCTTAAAAGTCTTACTTTGCTGCAGCCGGAAACGGCCGCGCTATCTTAGAGTGTACAGGAAATCTGTCCAACACAGTCCTGAAGCACTATCTAACGTTTTTCAGCCAAAAACATCGTCATCGTTCTGCCTTCTACCTTCGGCGCTTTCTCGACAACTGCTATATCGGACAGACTCTTTGCAAAATCTTCCAGAATGTATTTGCTGTTGTTCATATGTGCCATCTCACGGCCCCGGAAACGCAGTGTGATCTTTACTTTGTTTCCTTTCGAAATGAACTTGCGGGCTGCACTTACTTTTGTATTCAGGTCATTGCTGTCAATATTAGGAGAAAGGCGAACCTCTTTGATCTCGATGGTCTTCTGCTTTTTCTTTGCTTCTTTTTCTTTTCTGGCAAGTTCGTATTTGTATTTGCCATAATCAATGATCTTGCAAACCGGAGGCTTTGCCGTAGGAGCGACCTTAACCAGATCAAGACCTGCTTCCTGAGCTTTAAAGTATGCCTCTTTCGCAGACATAATTCCTAACTGTTCCCCGTTTTCGCCGATGAGACGTACTTCTCTGTCTCGAATCTGCTCATTAATCATCAAATCGCTAATTGTAGTGCACCTCCATCATATTCTCTTGAGCCGTAGGCCGATCCGCATTTTTCACATAAAAAAAGCGGATAGACAGACTATCCACACCAAACATTGCATATCGTCTTTTCCCGCTCACAGAAAAGGATATCTCAATATTGAACCATAGTCGCCCGTTTGCGCTAAGGTGAGAGTGGATACTCTACTTTCTTTTTCACACTCAAATACTCTAACACAGACGGGCGTCTATTGTCAATACCCTTTTTTGTTTTTCTTTCGTAACAGTTCAGCCAGCCGAACTGTTACGGCATCCAGCCATTGAAAATCGCTTCGCGATGGGCTGGATGCCCACAGGCACTGTGTTTTCACACGGTCTGCGCAGCATATGCGCAGACCTGGCTGAACTGTCACTTTCTTTCTAATAATAATGTCCCTGAATGACTTCTCCGGCTCTTGTCCAAGCCGCAAGTAAAGCCAGAGAATCCGTTCAGCTGCACACAAAGCTGCTGCATTTTGTATCATCGCTGCAACAGGCCTGACTGCCTGAGATCTGAATTCCGCCTGCCGTACATTTGCAGGACTCGTTAAACTGGCAGTTCTGCGCCGCACAGTCCACTGCAATATTGGTGCATCCGCATCCGGACGCCATGGAATTCATCATGGAATCCTGGGACCGCTCCTGAAAGCTCTCGCAGCAGGTTTCTCCCGCCTGGCGTGCGTTGGAACCGCCGATCTTCACATCTCCTTTGGAACAGAGTTCCTGTTTGTTGTAAATACACGTTGTCGCTGAACAACTTAATGCTGGCATATTCATTTACCTCCTGATTTCTTAAATTTCAGGATATAGTATTTTCTTTTTTCTTTATTTTATTCAAAAAATAATTTACACGGCCCGATGACTTTCCGCCTCTGTTTCCGCACAGGCGCTCCGTAAAAGCCCCCGGCGGAACCGCAGAGGCGATCACAGTTTTTCCACACTTTTCTCTTATTTTCATCACAAATTTGCTACATTTTTTTCACAGGCTTCCCCTATACTTTGACTTGTAAAGAAGAAAAGGAATGCCGCAAAGGAAAACAAAACCGATGCGTTTCTGAAGGAACAAGAATACGAACCAGCGGATTCCCTATTTATCAGCAGGAGGCGTTATCTATTATGAGAAACAATAAATTTGAAACCAACGATTTTACCCACACAGACATTGAGAACAGCGAACTGTCTTCCGAGCTCTCCACAAAGACAGAAAACCGAAGGAATCGAAGAGCCGGAAACCGGAGAAAGGTTGTGAAAAAAGTAAGCGCCCTTGCACTCAGCGCAATACTCTTCGGCGGCCTGGCGGCCGGTACCTTCCAGGGTGTCAATACACTGATCACAAATAACACAACCGCCTCCGCCGCGAGTGATTCCGGACAAAGCAGTCTTCTGAAGACGACCCAGGTTTCTTCAGGCTCCGGAACTTCCACCGGCAGTCTGGACGTATCGGACATTGCAGAAGCCGCAATGCCATCGATCGTTTCCATCACCAACAGTTCCGTCCAGGAAGTACAGAATTATTTCAGCCTGTACGGATATAACTACCAGCAGCCGCAGACGGAAGAAACGGTAAGCTGCGGTTCTGGAATCATCATCGGCCAGAACGACTCCGAACTTCTGATCGTCACGAATTATCACGTAATCGAAGATGCAGATACACTTTCCGTAAGCTTTATCGATAACCAGACCTGCGAGGCAAATATCAAGGGAACAGATTCCGACAACGACCTTGCCGTCGTCGCCGTTCCGCTGGAGAGTATTCCGGACGAGACACTCTCCAACATCTCCGTAGCAGTGATCGGCGACTCCGACTCCCTGAAAGTCGGAGAACAGGTTGTCGCGATCGGAAACGCACTGGGCTATGGCCAGTCTGTAACGACCGGAATCGTCAGCGCTACCAACCGGGCTATCAGTTCTTCTGACGACAGCGCAGACAATTCCTCTACAGCTACCTACATCCAGACAGACGCAGCGATCAACCCCGGCAACAGCGGCGGAGCGCTGCTGAACATGAACGGTGAAGTCATCGGAATCAACACAGCAAAACTTTCCTCCACAGAAATTGAGGGAATGGGTTATGCGATCCCGATCTCAAGAGTACAGGACATCATTGAGAACCTGATGAATGCAATGACAAAAGTAAAAGTGGACGAAAGCGATCAGGGTACCATCGGTATCTCCGGCCAGGACGTTTCCAGCGAGGTCTCCGAAGCATATCAGATCCCGCAGGGTGTCTATATCGGAAGTGTCTCCGACAACGGTCCGGCGGCAGCGGCCGGTATCACAGCAGGTAGTATCCTGACAAAATTTGACGGAACTTCTGTCACCTCTGTCAGCGAACTGCGCGATCTCCTCCAGTATTACGCCGCAGGCACACAGGTGGACGTCACAGTAATGGTTCCGGATCAGGGATCCTATAGTGAACAGACCGTAACTGTCACACTGGGAAGTGCAAACACCTCCTCCGCTTCCGCAAGAACCGGGGCATTGGCGTAAATTCTTATCATGCATAAAGATTTATAAAACAGCCGCCGGCAGGTAGATCAACCTGCCGGCGGCTGTTTTCAGTGATCGGCAACTGTACCGTCGGTGAAACGGTCACAGCTACTTCGCTCATCTGCAGCCGTTCCGCCGACTGAACTGCTGCGATTATCTTTCTTCTTTCGCTTCAACTTCAACTTTGCGGTTCTCGCGGTTTTTGATCTCTGTCTTGATATCGGAAAGGAAGTCATCCAGTTTTCTTGATCCCTCATCGCCTTTAAAGCGGCTTCTGTCGGATACGGTTCCTTCTTCCTCTTCTTTCGCTCCCACGATCAGCATATACGGAATGTGCTGATTCTGCGCCTCGCGGATCTTGTATCCGATCTTTTCCGAACGGGTATCGATTTCTACGCGAACGCCTGCATTCTGCACATCCTCATAAACTTTCTGCGCATAATCCGCATACTTCTCAGAGATCGGAAGCACCTTTACCTGTACCGGCGCCAGCCAGGTCGGGAACGCTCCGGCAAAGTGCTCGATCAGGATTCCGATAAAGCGTTCGATCGATCCAAACGCCACACGATGGATCATGATCGGACGGTGTTTCTCTCCGTCTGCTCCGGTATACTCCAGTTCAAACCGCAGCGGCAGCTGGAAATCCAGCTGAATGGTTCCGCACTGCCAGGTTCTTCCGATGGAATCCTCCAGATGAAAATCAATCTTCGGTCCGTAGAAGGCTCCGTCTCCCTCGTTCACCACATACTCCAGACCAAGTTCCTCCAGCGCGGCGCGCAGCGCATCTGTCGCTACTTCCCAGTCCTCATCACTTCCCATGCTGTCCTCCGGGCGGGTGGACAGTTCCACATGGTATTTAAATCCGAACAGACGATAGACGTCATCGATCAGATTCGCAACGCCTTTGATCTCGTCCTTGATCTGATCCTGTGTCATGAAAATATGCGCATCATCCTGATTAAAGCAGCGCACACGCATCAGTCCGTGCAGCTGTCCGGACTTCTCATGGCGGTGTACCAGGCCGACCTCGCCGAGGCGCAGCGGAAGATCACGGTAAGAGCGGGGCTCGGACTTATAAACCAGTACGCCGCCCGGGCAGTTCATCGGCTTGATCGCATACTCCTCATCATCGATGATCGTTGTGTACATGTTTTCCTTATAATGATCCCAGTGTCCGGAAGTCTCCCACAGACGGCGGTTCAGAATGATCGGTGTGGAGATTTCCTGATATCCGGCCTTCTGGTGGATCTCTCTCCAGTACTCCATCAGAGTATTTTTCAATACCATTCCCTTCGGCAGGAAGAACGGGAATCCCGGACCGTCCTCACTCATCATAAACAGTCCCAGCTCTTTTCCGATCTTTCTGTGGTCACGCTTCTTCGCCTCTTCCAGCATGGTCAGATACTCATCCAGCTCCGCTTTCTTTGTGAATGCTGTGCCGTACACACGCTGCAGCATTTTATTTTTCTCGCTGCCTCTCCAGTAAGCGCCCGCCAGGCTGGTCAGTTTAAACGCCTTCACCGGTTTTGTACTCATCAGATGCGGTCCCGCACAGAGATCGGTAAACTCTCCCTGGCGGTAAAAGCTGATCACCGCATCCTCCGGGAGGTCCTCGATCAGTTCTACTTTATAAGGCTCGTCTTTTTCTTTCATGAAAGCGATCGCCTCTTCCCGGGGCAGTTCAAATCTCTCAATCGCAAGATTCTCCTTCACGATCTTTTTCATCTCCGCCTCGATCTTTTCCAGATCCTCGCTGATCAGCGGCACTTCCTTGTCGATATCATAGTAAAATCCATCCGCGATGGACGGTCCGATCGCAAGTTTCGCGTCCGGATACAGACGCTTGATCGCCTGGGCAAGGATATGGGAAGTTGTATGGCGGAACACGCCGCGGCCTCCCTCATCCTGGAACGTCAGGATATTCAGATTGCAATCCTTGTCTATGACGGTACGAAGATCCACAACCTCCCCGTCCACTTCGCCGGCGCACGCCACTCTCGCCAGCCCTTCGCTGATATCCTTTGCGATATCAATGACGCTCATACTCTGGGAGTATTCTTTCTGGCTCCCATCTTTCAGTGTGATAATCATACCACTTTCCTCCTTTTCAGCCTTTCCGGCCACTCATGTTTTTGACTATGGTTTTCTGATGCATGGGGACGATAAAAAGCTGCTCGCTGCCCGGCAAACAGTGATGCGTGCCAGTGGCACGCGTTCAGCACGGACCGCAACGAAACAATTACCTGCCATGCGAGCACGGCGGCCGCTTGCCGGGTATATCGCACAAAAAAGTCCCCTTCCGCACAGATCGCTCTGTACAGAAGGGGACGATGGCTCATTTCATCGCGGTTCCACCCCGCTTGTCCCGAATCACAGTCCGCCGACCCGTATACGGATTTGCATCGCCGGAAAACCTGGTTCAGAACCTCTCATTTCTGACGATAACGGTGTCACCGGGCCGGATTGGGGCCGCTCGGAGTTGGTCTTCGGCTGCTTCCTGACAAAATCCTTTCACCACGGGGGATTTCTCTCTGCGACATTCCACAGCGTACTCTTCTCTTCATCGCTTTGGTTTTTTGATTTTCTTTAGTATAAGCAGATGCGCCCTTGTTTGTCAAGAGGTTTTTATTTTTCACTTTCCTCAGCCGTTTTTCTCTTGATCTTCCGGATCTCTCCGGTGGAATGGACGATCATAAACACTGCCATCGCCAGCACCGCGGCGCATACTGCCGCGCCGGTACTGGCCGTCATCACTTTGCGGAACATTTGATCTTCCCGGCCGAAGGCGGAGATCATCGAGGCCTCCAGAGACAGGACAGACACGACCGCCGCTGCCATGGTGATGCAGCGGACCGCTGAAAAGACCGGGCTTTGTCTGTTTTTCTTTTTTGCAAGATTGATCACCGCCATGGTGAACGCAAAAAATGTATACGTCGCCATCGCGATCGTGATGATCTCGTTATGTTCAAATCCCCGATTCTGACTGACGATATAAAATGCGATCACGCTGAGCGCCAGCGTCAGGATCAGCAGCAGAACCCCGCACAGGCGGTAATGGAGATACTCCAAAAAAATATTTTTCCCCAGTTCCCCGTTCCTTGTCTCCTTCAGCAGGAAGAAACGCATCGTCGCCAGTATCGCATAGTATCCCGACAATGCATAAAACCAGGCCGAATGGTAATAAATACCGGAGCCCAGCTGCAGCGCCGCATACAGCAGATTGACCGAAAGCGAACCGTAAAGGGACAGTTTGACACGAAACTGAAGATCCGAAAAGTATCTGTTGACGTACAGATTGTTTGCCTTTACATTTTTCCAGAAACGTATCACTCTCGGGATTCCCAGACACAACACGACAAGCGCATAGGCAGACAAGCCGTAGGAAACATAGGCGACTGTCTCATTTTCCGGCACGGCAAGAAAGCTGTACAGCAGCATTCCGAATCCCACAGGGATCAGCAGAATGCAGAACAGCCAATGTGGAAATAACAGACGGTGCAGAATATTCCGAATCTGTCTCATCTCATCCCCCATTCTGTCGTCGCCGGACAGGGAAGAAATTACTGCTGCGGAATATTTGGCTTTCCGACTTCCTTTGCAGTCTCTTCCCGCTCCTTCTGTTCCTCAGTAAGTCTCTTCTTTGCGTCTTCCACGCTTTCGCCTTCTTTTTTCAGATCAATCTTATTGCTCATCCTACTGTCCTCCTGTATTGTCCAAAACTCCGGCAGGCAGACCGCCTGCCACATTTCCCTCAACAGGAACAGTTTACTGCGGAAATATTTTCGAGATATTCTTGTTTTGTTGCTGAATTGTTAAAATCAGAAAAAGAATATAACAATTCCGTTGTCTGAACCGCAGCGAAAAAGCGTTATTCCATCCGCATACGCACGGACAGTTCATTTTCTCTGACGCTGACCGTCGCCAGACTGCCGGTGATCAACGGCATCATCGGCGGAAGATGCCCAATGTCCGCATCCATGATCACGGGCACATGGTACTGTTCCAGGATCCCAAGAACCGCACGGTACTGATCCATTCCCATGATCTCCTGTCCGTAAACCGCCGGGCGGCCGATCAGAAAGCCCTTGACGAACCGGAACCATCCCGCATGCTCCATCTGCCACATGGCGCGCCGGATCGCCATCACATTCAGGTCACAGCATTCAAGGAACCAGATCACTCCGTCCTCCCGGTACTTTTCTGCAAACGCCTGCACGCCGTCAAACTCTGTGCCGAGCAGGTTGACCAGACAGTCTACGCAGCCGCCGAGAAGCCGCCCGGAAAATTCCGTGTCCTGATCCGGAAAGCGGCGCAGGATCTTCTGTTCCGTGAGATTGTAAGGCGCCAGCGGATTTGTCTCGTCCTTCCGGCTCTCGATCTCCCACCGGTCATATCCATACACCTCCAGCTGTTCGCCGGTGAGGAGTCTCATCGTATCCATCAGAGACTCATGCCACGGCTCCATCCCGAACGTCGCCGCGCAGGGACCGTAAATCGAGGCCGTGTCACACAGCGTCGTCAGCAGAAAAGTAAAATTCGTATTGTCCGAATATCCCATATACCACTTGGGCGCTGCTGTCTTCAGCTTCCCGAAATCCATATGTTCGAGGATCTCACACATCAGTTCCCCGCCGCCGCAGGAGATCAGGCAGGCGTTCCTGTCGCTCTGATAATACTCCATCAGTTCCTGCGCGCAGAGTTCCGGCGTATTGCTGATACCGATCCCGCTGCCCTCATAGCAGTTAGGCCCCAGATCCAGGCGGTACCCCAGATCCGTCCATTTTTTCTGCGCATTGAGAAAAGCCGTCCGGTATGGCTCCGTGCTGCAGCCAAAAGACGGCGCCACGAAACCGATCGTACCGTTTTTCGGCAAAAATTTCGGATATCTCATATCTCAATCCTCCCTGTAAACCGGAGACAAGTTATTCCGGATAGACCAGCCGGTCTTCTTTGATATCGTACAGCACCTGATCCAGATACTTTTTCGCCAGATAATTTGCCATTCCAAGGTTCATGTCCAGGTAATTTCCGCAGTCCTTCGGGGATGCTCCCGGAACTTCTCCACGGTAATCCCGGATGAACTCGAACATTTCCGTCATCAACGGCACGATATCTCTCGATTCATAGTCGCCTGCCAGAAGCAGGTAAAAGCCGGTACGGCATCCCATCGGCCCGAAATATACGGTCTTGGAGCCGAATTCCGGGTGGTTTCTCAGGAAAGTGGCGCCCAGATGCTCAATCGTGTGCACTTCGGCGGTATTCATCACAGGTTCCTCGTTCGGGGACGTCATGCGCAGATCGAAGGTAGTCACCACGCCTCCCGCGACCTGGTCTTTTCTGGACACGTAGACACCGGGCTGCAATTTGATATGGTCAATGGTAAAACTGGCAATCTTTTCCATAGTTACATTCACTCCGTTTCATGATTTTTCTTTTTATTATAACAAACGGACACCAAAAAGTGTAGTGGGTTTTTAAGCAAGACAGACGAAGGGGCCGTTCAGCCGTAAAACAGCCAGTTGAACACGGACACGATCTGTTCCAGCGGAAGCACACACAGAAGCACGTAGAGCCCCGTCCCGCTCATCCAGGCCGCCCGGATGAGCGGAAGCTTCTGTCTCTGGCCGGCGCACCACAGAAGAAAGACAACCGCCATCCAGCTCATAAACGTCATAGTGGTAATTCTCTTAATAGTCAGGCCGTAAGCGCTGATATAGAGAACCATTTTGCTCATCGCCGTCGCGATCAGGAGCAGCGTCAGCACCGCGATCACAAGATTCAGGATACGAAGTCCGCGATTCTGTTCGCGCTTTGTCTTCGTGAACAGGTTGGCCAGCAGCAGGACGGCGAGATTGACAGCCGCCACAGCGCACAGCTCAAAAAACCCTTTTCGTGCATATTCCGAATAGGTGTATGTGTCCGGCCGCACTCCGACAAACGCTGAAAACAGATACTGTGCCTGGAGGACGATAAACAATACGTAACAGGCGCTGAGGATCAGAAGGGCGGTATTCACCGCGGCGTCGCTGATGATCCGGGCACCTTCCCCCGCCGCCTGTACAGATTCCCTGCGGATTCCGTCGGTTTTGCGCCGGTAAATGCACCCGTAGATCAGCCCGAACAGATACGCGGTCACGGGAATCGAGCAGACCGCGCGCAGAACAAAACTGAGAACATTTTCGGAGAGACTGTCCAGAAAACTTACGATCAGCCTGTTGAAATTGTCATCCGCGCTGGAGAGCAGCGGCAGGACGATCAGCAGGACCGGAACCGCCAGGATCACCCCGAACAGGATCGCGCCGAGTTTTCTCACTCCGGCCTTCCGGAGATTTTTCTTCCCGGCTTCTGCCGTTTCGACATCCTTCTTTTTCTCCTGTACTTCACCAGACAGGGCGTTCTGATCTTCCGTCATTTCCTCCCCGCCGCCGGACAGCACATGGAAAAAACAGGCAAAATTTCCGAACGGTACCTTCCAGATACTGTTCCAGAAATCGGCCGCCGCCCACTGGGACGTCCTGCCGTCCTCGATCAGACATCCGCCGGCGGACAGTGTCCAGTAAGCAGCCAGCGCCGCTGTTCCGGGTACCTGGAAAACCGGCATCGCCGTATAAAAGCCATACGGAATTCCCGAGCCGAGCATCATCGCCAGCCAGAACCAGCTTTCCTTCGGCACTTTTCTCTTTTTCAGCGTCAGATAAGCCAGAACCGCCGCTGCGTAGACAGCGGTAAACACGGAAAATTTCCATGCAAAATGATCACTGCTGAACACGTAAACAAAGCTGTAACCGACCACAGCATAAGCCACCGCCATCCAGAAATCGGTTCCGTCCGCCGGAACAGGCAGGTGTTTCCGCTTATTTTCCTCAAAAACGAGCACAGTTTCATAAGTCAGGTCTTCCTGAACCCCTGACTCATTCTGTTTTTCCATATGCCTTTCTCTCCTTTCCCTTACTGCTTCTGGTTTTCTGACTTTCCGGACGGCTCTTCCTCCGGAACATATTCCAGAAGATCACCCGGCTGGCACTGGAGCGCTTTGCAGATGCTGTCCAGTGTGCTCAGTTTGATCGCTTTTGCCTTTCCGTTCTTCAGAATCGAGATATTTGCCATGGTAATGCCCACTTTTTCGGAAAGCTCTGTCACACTCATCTTTCTCTTCGCAAGCATTACGTCGATATTGATCACGATCGCCACGTTTTCCTCCTGTTTTTCGTCCGTCCCCGGCAGGAAACGGATCCCGTTCATACACATTCAATGTCTTCTGTCACTCAGATCGTCAGATCCTGATCCTCCTGCAGTCGGCTGGCATTCAGGACCAGATGGGACAATACCGCACAGACCACAGTCAGCGCGATGCACAGAAACAGGATCAGCACAACAGCAAAAATCATCATCCCTGTCCAGCGGTACCACCCCAGCGCAAAAAACGCCAACAGGAATCCTGCATACAAAACCGTATCCGCCATCATCCAATGGCTCATCTTTTTCAACGCCTGTGCATTTTCCCTTGAAAACGATTTGTCCTGTCCGATCCTGACACAGATCCCCCAGAACTTGCCCAGGCACACCAGACACGGCACCGCTGTCACCCAGAGAAACGCACAGATGCCATAGAAAAAGTTCTTTCCCATCCGTTCCGGCAGCACCTGCCACAGCGCCGACGGCAGAAACCACAGGACAAACAGCAGAAACAGAACGCCGATCCCAGCCGTGATCAGTTTCAGGTAACGGGACATTTCTTTCTGGCTCATAGACTACCTCCTTACCACTGCATCATTTTCTTTACAGGAAGTATAACGCCGTCTGTATGGTTTTGTCAATAAAAATTTATTGTTTTACGATAAATTTTTATTGCGTTTTTCTCTCTGCTTTCCGGTAAACTCCCGAACGTCGATGCGGTAGACGCCGACACGATCCAGCATCTCAGGAAGAAACCGGACGGCGGCTTCCGGTTCTGTGTGGGCCATCAACAGTGTCAGACCGTGAATTTTTTCTTCTGTGTCTGTGACTTCCTGTACCGTGCCGGTTCCCATGATGCTCCGGTAAGCAAAGGAATAACTGCAGGTGTAATCTCCGGTGATGACCTCGTGTCCGCAGTCCATTTCCAGGGCCACCTCCGGGTTTTTCGCGAATGCTTCGGCTTTCCGGCCCTCCCGTGCACTGTGGATGTACAGTCTCAGCCGGCGCGCTCCGTCTTCTTCGGACAGTTCATAGCCGAAATTCACCGGAACGATAAACATTCCCTCTTCATCCGTCATTCCGATCCGCACGGTATCACAATCCTGCAGGATCTGCCGCAGTTCCTCTGTCTCTCTGATTTCCCTTTTCGCAAGTCTCATTGGTCTCATTTTTCTTCTCCTTTCGCCGCTTGTCTTATAAATCATCCAAAACCCGCAGCAGGCTGCGGGCATCAAATTTGCAGCGCAACAATTCCGTTCTCCGGACCATTACGCCAAAACGGGCCTGTGCACAAACTGCACAGGCCCGCTCGCCGGATCAGTTCCGGCAGTGATCGTTTCAGATCTCTCTGGTATAGGTTTTCAGCCACTCTTTCTCATCCTCGTCCAGGTATGGAGATACCATCTCGTAGACTTTTTTGTGGTAGCTGTTCAGCAGCTTTCTGTCCTCGGCAGACATCTGCTGCGGATCGATCGCGTCCAGATCCATCGGTACATAAGTGATCGGCTCTGTGTACATGAACTGACCGTATTCATTCTGCTCTCCCTCGCAGATCAGCAGTTCATTTTCCAGACGAATCCCATGGGAACCTTCAATATAGATTCCCGGTTCGTCGGTGATCACCATTCCGGCCTCCAGCGGATCCGCCTCGCCCGGGCGTTCTTTCCAGCGGAATCCCGCAGGCCCCTCATGAATATTCAGCAGATAGCCGACACCGTGTCCGGTACCGTGATTAAAGTTCAGCCCTCTGTCCCAGAAAGGTTTTCGGGCCAGGATATCCAGCGCCACGCCGGAGCAGCCTTTCAGGAATTTCGCGTCTCCAAGGCGGAGATTGCTGACGGCAACCAGCGTGAAATGCTCCTTCATGAGCGGAGTCACCTCGCCCAGCGCGTAGGTACGGGTAATATCCGTGGAGCCTTCATAAAAGCCCGCGCCGGTATCCGTCATAAGGAATCCGCCCGCCTTCAGCTGAACGTTGGTCTCCGGCGTCGAGGAATAATGAACGATCGCGCCGTGCTCCCCGTAGGAACTGATCGGAGAAAAGCTTGGCCGGATGAAATTTCCCTGCTCCGCGCGGAATTCGTCCAGCTTGTCCGACGCGCTCATCTCTGTGATCACTTCTTTGTCGTAGTTTTCCTTCAGCCATTTCATGAATTTCACATGAGCAACGCTGTCTTTGATCTCGGCTTTCCGGATATTCTCGATCTCCGTCTTATTCTTGATGGACTTAAACAGGATCTCCGGATTTCTGGCCTCGATTTTTTTCACCTTTTCCGGAATATTGTAGTACAGTGCATAATTCAGGCGGTCCGGATCCAGCAGAAGCGCTTCTCCTTCTCCCATTTCCTTGATCTCCTCATAAATGGCATTGTACGGGTGAAGGACCACTCCGTCCGCCTCCAGGGAACTGCGGATCTCACTGCTCAGTTTCTTCTCATCCATGTACAACTCCACAGAATTTTCCGTGATCACCGCATAGGACAGGACGAGCGGCGAGTAAGCCACGTCGTTTCCGCGGATATTCAGCAGCCAGCAGATGTCGTCCAGTGTCGTCAGAACGTGGCTGGTCGCGCCGTATTTCTCCATCTCGCTGCGCACTCTGCCGAGCTTCGAGGCCGCCGTCTCCCCTGTATACTTCAGATCCAGGGCAAACACCGGCTCCCGGGAAAGTTCCGGACGGTCCTTCCAGACACGGCCGACCAAATCCTCGCTGTAAACGATCTTTCCATGTTTCTCAGATGCGATCTTTTCGTATGCGCGTCCCTCTCCGACCGCCACTGTACGGCCGTCAAATCCGAGCACACATCCTTCCGGAAGATTTTCTTTCAGAAATTCACGGAGCGTCGGCACCCCAGGCTCTCCCATTTTCATCAGCTCCACCGTGGTACCCTCCAGCTGTTTGGCCGCCTGGATAAAGTAACGGCCGTCCGTCCAGAGATACGCATGTTCTCCTGTGATCAGCGCGGTTCCCGCGGATCCTGTAAATCCGGTGATATACTCACGGCATTTAAAATATTCTCCTACATACTCGCTCTGATGAAAATCCGCCGTCGGGACGATATAAGCGTCCATCCCACAGTCTTTCATCTGTTCACGAAGTTCTGCGATTCTTTCCGGTATGTTCATTGTACTGCGACTCCCTTCTGTTTCTTTTTATATATTTTTTATATGAGACAAGCGACGAAAGGTCAGAAATTTCATATGCGGGGCAATCCGTAGCATCATCAATAGCTTCTCAGCTCGTCTCCCTCGTCTCCCGTGTTTTCGATCTTACGGATGATAAGATCATAACTGTAGCTGTCACTGACATGCACGGTCACCCGGTCGCCGACCTTCCGATGAAAAATCGCCTTTCCCAGCGGCGAATCGATCGTCACGTAACCTTTCAGCGAATTTCCGCGGACGGAGGTCACAAGCTTGTATACTTCCTCTTCATCGTCCTCTTCTATATAGACAGTGACCGTATTGTTGATCCCCACCTCATCGTCCTTTGACTCGTCAGAGATCACATGTGCTGTCTTGATCATCTTTTCCAGATAACGGATCCGGCTGTCGTTGCGGTTTTTATCCTGTTTTGCAGCCTTATACTCAAAATTTTCACTGAGATCGCCCTGTGCACGCGCCTCCTTGACCGCTTCCAGTTCCTTCGGCCGCACA
This sequence comes from Candidatus Fusicatenibacter merdavium, assembly GCA_019115005.1. Classification (GTDB taxonomy): domain Bacteria; phylum Bacillota; class Clostridia; order Lachnospirales; family Lachnospiraceae; genus Fusicatenibacter; species Fusicatenibacter merdavium. The sequence continues at coordinate 18,078 of DXEK01000163.1, forward strand.
ACAAGCTTGCGGTAGTCGATCTCTTCCTGCATCTTTTTAATGTCACTTTCCGTCAGACGGTCATACATTTTTACCTCCTCCTGACACATTCACTGCGTCCATTACGGCAGGGCAGATCCGGACGTTTGCCTGTAACAGTTCAGCCGACTGAACTGTTACATTTACTTCCAGACTTCCTGCTCCTTTTGGTTTCACACCTGCTTTTTCATATATCCTGCCCGGCAAATGGGCATGAGACACGGATTGCTCCGCACTTCGTGCTCCCGCAATCCTGAAAACACCTCAAATCCGCTCATTTAATATACGACCACCGGGAATCCGTAGGAAACCGCCTCGAAGATCTGTCGGACAGCATCCAGCGGCGTATTGACACATCCGTGGGAACCGTTGGTAATATAAATATTTCCGCCAAACGCCGTACGGGAAGTCAGATCATGCAGACCGATCGTCATATCCTCGCTGTACGGGATCCAATAGTTGACAAACGTCCGGTAAGACGGTTCGCCGGTCGATGGATTGATGGCTCCCGTCATCGTATAATTGGTTCGTTTTCCCTTGATCTTCCAGACACCGCCGCGAGGCGTTTCCGTGCCATTATTGACACATCCTGTGACCACAGGAGTCTCCACCAGCAGCGATCCGTCCACGTAACACCACATGGTCTGCTGATCGATCGATATCTCCACGTAGGAATTTCCGATGTCGTTGCTCTCTCTTGACTGGGCGGAACTTGAATACGTCACTTCAAAGGATCCCTGGGTGCCTGCCGCGATCGCATCCGACAGATTCTGGGCTGTAGTGGCCTCGTCCATCACCCATCCGTAATCACCTGCCGTAAGTGTAACCGTGCTGCCTCCCGTCGTCCGAAACGTATGGTTTCCTACCGTATTATATTTGTCGGCCAGTGAACTGACATACTCTGTGATCTTCGTCGGATCGATCACATCATTTCCGCTCTCATCCTGCGTTACCCAGGTCTTCAGCAGCGCACCATTGACGGTCTCGATCCGTCCGCTGCCGAAATCAATGGTCAGGTTGGCGGCCACCAGTGTATTAAGATGATTGACTCTGGCATTCAGGGCCTCGTCGTCCTGATAAACGGATGGCTTCATATAGCACCCGCTGTCCGAAAGATTCAGTTCTGTCGCGCCGGAATCGATGGCTTCTTTGACGGCCTCCAACAGCACTGCACGGTCCAGCTGGTTTCCTTTCACTTCCGGAACGATCGTATAGCCATTCTCCGTCTCTCCAATCGACGCATCCTGAGGCGGTGTGTAATTTCCCTCCTGCATACATGAAAGTCCGTCAATCGCTGCTTCCAGCATTGTCTCGTCATAGCTTACGGATACATGCAGTTCATGTTCCTTGTCCATGAACATCTCGCCGATCCAGAACCAGGAATTCTGCTCCTGCAGATGCTCGTCCACTTCTTGATTATCTTCAAACGCGAGACCGATCTGGGAAGCGGAGATCGTTTCCGTCGTACCATCCATCTTCACCAGAGTCAGCACATAATTCTGCGTATCCTCCGCAAGACGTTCCTTTACCTCGTCGGCAGTCATCTCCGTACTGTCAATGCCGTTGATCATCGTTCCTGAATAAAAGTGCGTTCGAAAATGAAGCGCATTTGCCGTATACGCGCCGATCATCAGCACGAAAAGTCCCCCGGCAATGCCCAACAGGATTTTTTTCTTTTTTTTCATTTGTGTTCCTACCCCTTTTCGTTTGTGTCTCTCCCTCTGCCTCAAAGAACCAGCGGAATAAATCTTTCTGTCTGGCCGAACTGTTACCGATTATAACACATTTCTTGTCAAAAATTTTGACAATATTGCAACAAAACCATTAAATTTGTTTATGCTCCTGATGTTCTCTATACCTGCAGGGTCTTGTGCTGTGTCAACGCATCCTTATAAAGGATCTCCCCGTCAAGGACTGCAAAATACAGTTCCTCCGTCTCCCTCATCTCAGCCCGTCCGTTGGTCCCTTCCGTAATCTCAGCTCTGACCTGATCTGCCTGCCCTTTCGGCAGCAGAACCTCTGTCACCACCTGGTCCGTATACTGCGTATCCAGCACAGGGATCTGACGGGACGCAAGAAGGTACTGGATCTTTCCGATCCCGGTGTAATCCGATCGGATCTCCATACGGACCCCGTATTTCCGGTCGATGATCCTGCTGTTCGCCAGTCCCTCCTGAACCGCCCGGGAATAAGCCCGCACCAGCCCGCCGGTTCCCAACAGTGTTCCGCCGAAATACCTTGTCACAATGACGATGATATTCGTGATCTCCTCGCCCAGCAGCACATCCAGCATCGGCCGTCCCGCCGTTCCGGAAGGCTCTCCGTCGTCGCTGCACCGGACCGTCTCCCTGCGCTCTCCTATCACATATGCGAAACAATTATGTGTGGCATCCCAGTACTTCTTTCTGGCCGCTTCCAGGACCGTCAGAGCTTCCTCCTCCGATTCCACCAGCCGTACCGTCGCGATAAACCGTGATTTCTTCTCCACGATCTCTCCCACGCCGCCCTGATAAACCGTCCGCAGCTGTTCAACCATAGCAACACTCCTTTAAAAATTTTGACTTTCAAATAATTTTACCACCTTACGATTATATCCCATCCTTCCGGCTCTGGCAAGACGCTGACAGGCCCAAATTGTGAACTTTTGGTAACAGTTCCATCGGAACAGTTACCGGCATCCAGCCATTGAAAATCGCCGTGCGATGGGCTGGATGCCAGCAGGCGCCGCGTTTCATACGGTTTGCGCAAACCTGATTTGAAATTGTGAACTTTTCAATTTTGACTTTTCTTGCTCCGGCATATTTGATATAATGCGAATATGGTTATACTTACCATATAACATCCTACAGGTTGTCACAAGTAAGGAGGAACGATATGAATTATGGAAAAAAGAGTGTCACCGACAAGCGTGACAGGCTGACATCATCCGCCCATAAGGCTGGATGGTCGGCCGGTGTCTACGCGCTGCGGACGGGCTTTTTTCTCCTGCTTCTTCTGGTCGTTCTGGTCGTATGTCTCGCAATCGGAGTCATCCGCGGACTGATCGCCAGCGCACCGGATATTTCGGACGTGAATATCATGCCTCTTGGAAACGCCTCGTTCATCTACGATGCAGACGGTAATCAGATCCAGAAACTGACCGGCGCCGGAGGAAACCGTATTTCCGTTTCCATCGATGAGATCCCGCTGGATATGCAGCACGCGATCGTAGCGATCGAAGACGAACGTTTCTATGAGCATAACGGAATAGACCCGAGCGGCATTCTGCGCGCTGCTGTTGTGGGTATTACAAACGGCTTCGATTTCACCGAAGGAGCCAGCACAATCACCCAGCAGCTTCTGAAAAACAATGTATTCACGGACTGGATGGAGGAAAACACCCTGGAAAAATTCAAGCGAAAATTCCAGGAGCAGTATCTGGCCCTTGAACTGGAAAAATATCTGACCGAACAGGGAAAAGACGCTAAGAGCGTTATTCTCGAAAATTATCTGAACACGATCAACCTCGGAAGCGGCTGCTACGGGGTACAGACTGCGTCCCAGACCTATTTCGGCAAAGACGCCAAAGATCTGACTCTCTCCGAATGCGCTGTTCTCGCCGCGATCCCACAGGCACCCACCCGATATAACCCGCGAACGCATCCGGAAAACAACCAGCAGCGCCGCAATAAAGTGCTGAGCAATATGCTGGAACAGGAATATATCACTCAGGACGAGTATGAGGAAGCGCTCAATGACAATGTATATGAGCGCATCCAGATGCAGGGACAGTATGAGGAACAGGAAACTCCCTATTCCTATTTTAATGACGAAGTGATCTCCCAGGTGATCGATGATCTGATGGTACAAAAGGGTTACACAGAAGTTCAGGCACGAAATGTTGTCTACAGCGGCGGGATCAATATCTACACCACTCAGGATTCCTGGATCCAGTCAGTGCTGGATGAAGAATTCCAGAATCCGGACAACTATCCGCCGGATACCCAGGTCGGCCTTGACTGGGCGCTTACCGTCACACAGGCTGACGGAACCGTCCAGAATTACAGCAAAGAGATGCTGCAGCTTTTCTTCCGCAACGAGGATCCGGAATTCGATCTTCTGTTTGATTCAGAGGAAGATGCGCAGAATTATATCGACGCCTACAAAGCTTCGATCCTCGGGGAAGGCGACACGATCACTGCAGAACGGACCGATTTCACCATGCAGCCCCAGGCCTGCATGACGATCATCGACCAGACGACCGGATATGTAAAGGCGATCGTCGGCGGACTCGGAGAAAAGACAGCCAGCCTGACGCTGAACCGTGCGACGGACAGCTACCGTCAGCCGGGCTCCTCGTTCAAGCCGCTGGCCGCTTACGGTCCGGCGCTGGATATCGGGGCGATCACGCTCTCGACGGTCATCAAGGACGAGCCGTACACTTACGAGGACGGCACACCGGTGCGAAACTCCGACGGACGGTATCACGGAGATGTGACAGTGCGGGAAGCGCTTGTCCAGTCTTACAATATCCCGGCGGTAAAAGTGCTGACAGAAATCACCCCGGAAACGGGTTATGAATATCTGACGAAATTCCGGTTTGCCAATCTGCTCCCGTCGGAGAGCAGTCATCAGTCCATCGCCCTCGGCGGTCTGACCAACGGCGTCAGCAATCTGGAGCTGACCGGTGCGTATGCGGCGATCGCCAACGGCGGAAAATATATCAAACCGGTGCTTTACACCAAGGTTACGGACAGCGACGGCAACATTCTGCTGGACAATACCAATCTGCAGAGTACTCAGATCTTCCGCGAGAGCACCGCATACCTGCTGACCAGTGTGCTGGAGGATGTCGTCAAGAGAGGTACCGCGACCGCCTGCCAGATCGACGGTATGGCAGTTGCCGGAAAGACCGGTACGACGAACGATTACACCAACCTTGTATTTGCAGGATTTACTCCCTATTATACCGCTGCCATCTGGACAGGATACGACGTACAGGCTGAGATCCCGTCCAGTGACCGTGATTTCCACAAACTTCTGTGGCAGAAGGTCATGGAGCGGATCCACGAGGATCTTCCCGAGAAGGAGTTTGAGATGCCCGCAACGGTCAAGAAAGTCAGCATCTGCAGCGAAACCGGACTCCTCGCCCGTTCCAGCTGCGACGCAGTGACAGAATATTATGCACTCTCAGATGTTCCTACGCAGCGCTGTTCCGGCCATTACGTAGCGCCGACGCCGACGGCTACACCGACGCCGGATACGTCCGATACGGAAACGCCGGCCTCGACAGATGACACGGAAAATTCTGAGAATTCCTCACAGGATCCTTCGTCCGCCGACGAACAGAATGCGGAACAGACTCCGTCCGAGCCGGATACCTCTCCCGCAGACGAGACGCCCCAGGAACAGCCGGAACAGACTCCGGAAGAATCACCGTAACAATTCCGCTGGCTGAACTGCTGCGGATCCATTCCTTATAGAATTTTGACTGCGCAGAAAATTGAGCGCAGATGAAAAAAGAGAAGAAGCCCCTGTCATATGGGGTTTCTTCTCTTTTTCTGTTTCTGTCTGTGACAGTCCCGCGGACCGCCCTGTCTCAATCCGGCGGTTCAGCCAGCCGGACTGTTACGTCTCTGTATATCAGATCAGCACCGAAACCTCTCCGTCCAGCGCTAGTTTCGCCGCGCCGTAGATTCCGGCGTCATTTCCAAGCTCCGCCAGGACAATCGGCGTATCTTTACAGGAAATAAATGCATACTTCTGATAATATTTTTTTATTCCGTCAATGAGGATCTGTCCGGCTTTGGAGACACCGCCGCCGATTACGATAATTTCCGGGTCCACCACACAGGAGAAGATCGCAAGCGCGTTTCCCAGATAGTCGGAAACCTGCTCCACGATCGCCGACGCAGCTTCATCTCCTGCTTTCAGTGCATCATAAACAGACTTCGCAGAGATCCTTTCCGGATTCAGCACAGTCTTTTCCTTATAAGTCGACAGATAACGTTTTGCCAGACGAACGATGCCCGTCGCGGACGCCATCTGCTCCAGACATCCGTGATTTCCACAGTTGCAGGCCTCCGGCTCCTCAGGATCCACACAGGCATGGCCGATCTCTCCACCTGCCCCGTGCGCTCCGGCAACGATTTTTCCGTCAATGATAATTCCGCCTCCAACTCCGGTTCCCAGCGTCACCATAATCAGATTTTTCGCGCCGCGTCCGCCGCCGCCCCACATTTCACCGAGAGCCGCCGCGTTGGCGTCATTGGCAGCCTGTACCGGGATCCCGCCCATCGCGCTGCCCAGTTCTCCGACAATATCTTTGTATCCCCAATTCAGATTGACCGCCACAGCGATCTCTCCTTTTTCATTGACCGGTCCGGGAACATCGATACCGACGCCGGCCACCTCTTCTTTGGCGATCCCTTTTTCACTGATTTTGTCTAACACAGTTTTTGCCACGTCCGGAAGGATCTGGTCGCCGTCATGTTCCGTTCTCGTCGGGATCTCCCATTTTTCCAGAAGTGTTCCGTCTGTCTGAAACAGTCCACATTTGATCGTTGTTCCGCCCACATCAATTCCAAATACATATTTCTTCATTGTCAAAATCCGTCTCCTTCTCTTTTTTTGGTCAGATTCGCCTGCACACGTTTGTACAGCTCCTGAGCCGCATTATATCCCATCTTTTTCTGTCTGTGGTTGACAGCCGCAGTCTCAACAATGATCGCCAGATTACGGCCCGGGCGGATCGGAAGCGAATGGCAGACCACCTTATTTCCGAGGAATTCAATGTATTCCTCCTCCAGACCGAGACGGTCGTACTCTTTCTCCTTGTCCCACTCCTCCAGTTTAATGACAAGGTCGATCGACTGCGTATCCTTGACACTCTCAACACCGTAAAGCGTCTTTACATCAATAATACCGATACCTCGCAGCTCGATAAAATGCCGGGTGATATCCGGAGCGGTTCCTACCAGCGTTACATCGCTCACACGACTGATCTCCACCACATCGTCGCTGACCAGTCGATGTCCGCGCTTCAGAAGTTCCAGCGCCGCCTCACTCTTTCCGATACCGCTCTCACCCATGATCAGTACACCTTCGCCGAAAACGTCCACGAGCACACCATGGATCGAAATCATCGGTGCCAGCTGCACACCCAGCCAGCGGATGATCTCAGCCATAAAAGAGGACGTCGATTTATCCGTTCCCAGCGCCGGAACATGGTACTTTTCGCACAGTCCCAGAAGTTCCTGGCCCGGCTGCGAATTTCTTGCAAATATCACACACGGGATCTTTTTGGACACGAAATCCTCGAACGCCTTGATCCTCTCTTCTCCCGGCAGATGCTGCAGATAAGAAAATTCCACATGCCCGATAATCTGCACACGCTCATTGGGGAAATGCTCATAATACCCTGTCAGCTGCAGCGCCGGACGGTTGATATCCGGCGTCACGATCTTCACATCATCCATGTCCACATCCGGTGTCAGATTTTTCAGGTTCAGTTCCTCCACCAGCTTTGTTAAACCGATTGTCTTCATTTCTTCTCCTCCCAGGGACTCCTCCATCTCTGCCTGTCCGTCCCCGAACCTGCATGCAATGACTCCCTTTTTCTTGATACAGCCTTAACCAAGATACTGCTTTTTATAATTTTAGCACAGGAAAACCATGGATTCAATCTGTTTTACAGATACACAGCATAAAATCAGTTACAGTTCAACCAGGTCTGCACATTTGCACGGCTCTTACTCCGTCTTCGAATCCGGGCGGGGTTCTGCGGGGCTGTGGAAAAACTCATATACCTGACGGGCCGACCTTGCGTTCATGGACGGAACCTGGCTCAACTCTTCCTCGCTGGCATTCTTAACCTCATCCAAACTCTGGTAATGGCGCATCAGCGCCTTCCTGCGGCTCGGCCCAATCCCGGGGATATCGTCCAAAATGGAATGGACCTGTCCCTTGCTCCGCAGCAGCCGGTGGTATTCGATCGCAAACCGGTGGGCTTCGTCCTGGATCCTGGTGATCAGCTTAAATCCCTCGCTGCTCCGGTCAATGGGGATCTCGACGTTATTGTAATACAGTCCGCGGGTTCTGTGCTTGTCATCCTTTACCATACCGCAAACCGGGATCGACAGGCCGAGATGCTCCAGAACCTCCAGCGCTACGTTTACCTGTCCGCGGCCACCGTCCATCATGATCAGATCCGGCAGCCGCTCAAATCCGCTATCTTCCTGAAGTCCGCGCTGAAATCTCCGTCCCAGCACCTCCTCCATACTGGCGTAATCGTTTGGCCCCTGAACCGACTTGATCCGAAATTTTCTGTAATCTGCGCGCTTCGGTTTTCCCTTTTCATAGACGATCATTGAGCCGACCGACTGGAATCCACTGATATTTGAGATATCATAGGCCTCGATCCGGTTCAGCCCCGGCAGGTTCAGCCATCCTGAGATTTCCTTCATGGCCCCCGTCGTGCGGGCCTCTTCCCTCTTGATCCGCTCTCTGTCCTGGTTCAGAACGATCTCTGCATTTCTCTGGGCCAGTTCCACCAACTTTTCCTTCGATCCCTTTTTCGGAACACGAATGTGAACACGCCCGCCTCTCTTCTTGCCAAGATACTCCTCCATCAGCTCCTGTTCCTCGATCTCCTCGGAGAGCATCAGTTCCTTCGGAATAAAAGGAGTTCCGGCGTAGAACTGCTTGATAAAACTGAGCAATACCTGACTTTTGGTGTCCTCCTCCCCAATCTGAAGGTAATAATGTTCCCGGCCGATCAGTTTACCGGAACGGATAAAGAAGATCTGGGCCACAGCATCCTCCTGATCCATCGCCAGCGCAATCACATCTTTGTCCTCACTGTCGCTGTTGGTGATCTTCTGACGTTCGCCGATCCTCCGGATATTGTCAATCATATCCCGGTATTCCTTCGCCTTTTCGAAGTTCAGAGCTTCCGATTCCCGCATCATTTTTTCCTGCAGTTCCCGGATGATATCCCTGAAATTTCCGTTGAGAAAATCCAAAGCCTGATGGATTTGCTCACGGTATTGCTCCTTCGTCACATATCCCTGGCAGGGCGCTTTGCACTGGTGGATGTGATAATAAAGGCAGGGACGGTCTTTTCCCTGCTCCTGAGGCAGTTTCTTATTACAAGAACGGATCTGATACAATTTCCGGATCAGTTCCACCGTCTCTTTGACCGCCTGGGCGCTTGTATACGGTCCGAAATACTTTGCCTTATCCTTTTTCATCGTCCGGGCGAACATAACGCGGGGATAGTCTTCCTGAACCGTGACTTTGATAAACGGATAGGCCTTATCATCCATCAGCATCGTATTATACTTCGGTCTGTGCTCTTTGATCAGGTTGCATTCCAGCACCAGTGCTTCCAGTTCCGAGTCTGTGACAATATACTCGAAATGATCGATCAGCGAAATCATCTGCTCAATCTTCGGTCCCCGGCGTTTTGCACGACTCTCCTGAAAATACTGGCGGACCCGGTTTTTCAGAGAGATCGCCTTTCCGACATAGATAATCGTATCATCCGCGTCGTGCATCAGATAGACGCCCGGTTTTGCCGGAAGCTTTTTCAGTTCTTCTTCTATATTAAATGCCATTGCTTTTTTCCTTTCACAAACGCTTTCCATCGATACGGCAGAATATCCCGCTTCTTCCGGATCTCAGACATACTGCCGGTTTCCATCACTTCGCTGCCTTCCGGACAGCGGCATCTCAAGTATGCGAAAACGATCCGGAGCAGGGCATCCGCCCTGCTCCGGACCGCTAACATTTTTTTCATACATCGGAAATTCTGCGCATTATACATATTCAACCGTCTCGCTTTCCAAGACGTTATCTTTAACGGGAAGGCTACTTTCTGCCGCTCCATTCTGTGCAGACGCTTCTCCGCCTGTGGGCTGACTGACCTGTGCAGTTTTCTCTCCGTCTACCGGCAGGCTATCATCCGCAGTCACACCGTCGTCCGATGTCTGGCCTTCCTCTCCGGAGGGAAGTGCTTTTCCGGACTCTGACTGAGACTGGTGGAAAATCTCCATAAATTCTTTTCCTGTGATCGTTTCTTTTTCGATCAGATGCGCGGCGATTCTGTCCATCGTCTCGCGGTTCGCCGCCAGCATGGTCTTCGCCGTCTCATAGGCTTCCTTCAGCACCCGCATGACTTCATGGTCGATCTCCGTCGCCGTAGCATCCCCGCAGTTGAGAACAATACGTCCATCCAGATACTGATTTTCTTGCGTCGCAAGTCCCATCAAGCCAAATTTCTCGGACATTCCGTACTGAGTGATCATCGCACGGACGATCTTGGTCGCCTTCTCAATATCATTCGACGCTCCTGTTGTCACATTTCCGAATACGATCTCCTCCGCGGCACGGCCGCCCAGGCATTCGACGATCATCGCTTCCAGTTCGCTCTTGGTGTTCAGATATTTTTCTTCTTCCGGAACCTGCATTACATAGCCGAGCGCGCCCATCGTCCTCGGCACGATCGTGATCTTCTGTACCGGTTCCGAATCTTTCTGAAGCGCGCTGATCATCGCATGCCCGACTTCATGGTAGGAGACAATTCTCCGTTCTTCCTGGCTGAGGATACGGTCTTTTTTCTCTTTTCCGACGAGAACCACTTCCACCGCCTCGAGAAGATCCTTCTGAGACACGGCTTTTCTTCCGTTTTTAACCGCAAGGATCGCGGCCTCATTGATCATATTGGCGAGATCAGAGCCCACTGCGCCGGAAGTGGCCAGCGCGATTCCCTCCAGATCCACACTTTCATCAAGAAGGACATTTTTCGCATGTACTTTCAGAATTTCCACACGCCCTTTCAGATCCGGGCGTTCCACGATGATCCTCCGGTCAAACCGGCCCGGACGCAGCAGCGCAGGATCCAGAACCTCCGGACGATTCGTTGCCGCCAGGATCAGAAGACCCTTGGAGGTATCGAAACCATCCATCTCGGCGAGAAGCTGATTCAGAGTCTGCTCCCTCTCGTCATTTCCGCCGTAGTGAGAATCACGGGTTTTTCCGATGGCATCGATCTCATCGATAAAAATGATACAGGGAGCGTTTTTCTTCGCCTCCTCGAACAGATCGCGGACACGGGACGCGCCGACGCCGACGAACATCTCCACAAACTCCGAACCGGACAACGAAAAAAACGGCACATGAGCTTCTCCCGCCACCGCCTTTGCCAGCAGCGTTTTACCGGTACCCGGAGGGCCGACCAGCAGCGCTCCTTTCGGCAGCTTAGCTCCGATCTTTGTATACTTTCCGGGGTTGTGAAGGAAATCCACAACCTCCTGCAGTGATTCCTTCGCCTCATCCTGACCGGCCACGTCCTTAAACAGAACACCGGTCTCCTTCTGGACATACGTCTTGGCTTTGCTCTTGCCGACGCCGCCCATCATTCCGCCGCCTTTGTTCATGCTCCGCATCAGCCATACCATCACGCCGACCAACAGGATCACCGGTAAAAGCACGGAGACCAGTGAATAGATCAGGCTTGCGGTTCCATCGGGCATTTCTTTTCTGTATGGAATATCATTTTCATCCAGCAGTTCCTTCAGCGACTCCTCGTCTCCCACCAGAACTGTCTGGTATTCCGACGGTGCAAGGGGATCAGAACTGTCCGGATCCGGTATGATCGTCAGAATATTCGACTGAATAATTACCTCGTCCACCTGATCATCTTCAACCATCTGCAAAAACTGGCTGTAGCTGATTTCCTCCTGTGAACTGTCTCCCAGAACATTATTCATCAGCCCCAAAAACATCAGTGCAACCAGGATGCACACAAGAACCATAAGCAGCGTCTGCTTATTTCTTGGTCCTTCCCCGTTTCCGGGGCCTTGCGGATCCTGGTTCTGATTGTTTGGCTTGTTATCCATTTCCTTCCTCCTTACGCAGAAATCTATTGTCTGACGCTGTCGATCCGGAAAATTCGAAAATCCCTCGTCCCTGCAGCGTCTTCTCAGTGAAGTCAACTATTTCACAGCTGTGAAATAGTTGCTTTTATCAGCATCCGCCAATTACCCTGATTATTACATTATAATGGATTCATTTTCAATGCGCAAGCAACACTTTATGAAATTACTGTGAAGAAAGGGCGGACGAAGGCGGCGGGGGCCGACGGCAGTCGTGTAGGGCGGGCGGCTGCGAAGCTGCGGAAAATCCAGACGTTTCGAAATCCCTCTGGATGGGCACCGGAGCGATTCGATGGGAATTTTTGATAAATTCCCATCTCAGCGCTCCTCAGGCTCCGGGCAGGAAGCCCTTCGCCTGTCCCATCCGCCGGGACTCCGAAGCGTCAGGATTTTCTCGCAGCTTCGCAGATGCCCGCCCTACACGACTGCCGTCGGCCCCCGCCACCTTCTGTTTTTTGGGGAAGCGATACGATAAACGTTTATCTGTTTATCAGACTGAACTGTTAGGGTATCCAGACGTTGAAAATTGCTTCGCAATGAAGTGAATATTCGCAAGTGCTATATTTTCATACGGTCTGTGCATCAAATGCGCAGACCATATAAACGATAACCGTGTCCTTTCATTAATTGTGAATTGATATTGCAAAAGGAGTATCATAGGATTAATATTGTAACCGATGCATAGCAGATTTCGAGGTGCGGAACATGACCGGCAGGTATTCGGCAGCGGTTCCGCAGGATCTGTGCATTTTAGTGAACGGTTACGATTTTTTTGAGACGACTGAATTTGCCGATAAAAAGGAGGATTTCCCATGTTAATGCCTGAAATGGAAACGGAACGATTGATCATAAGAAGTACACGGGAGGCGGACGGGCCGGACTGCCTTTCTCTCTGGCTGGACGAAGAGGTCGGCAGATATCTGGCTGATCCTCCCCGTGAGAAAGCCAGTGAAAAATATCTGAATTTTGCTGTCGGGATCGAAAACAGCACCAGTTGGTATCCGATGGTGATGATCCATAAAGAAAGCGGAGAATTTCTCGGAACCTGCAGTGTCGTTCCCAGGGAAGACGGCGCCTGCTGGGATTTCGGGTACTGCATCCGGCAAAAATACTGGCGGCAGGGATACGGCACAGAAACGCTCCGCCGGCTGATCCGGCAGGGCGTCGAAAACGGCGTCCGCTCCTTCACCGCCGACGTGGCCGTCGAAAACGCCGGTTCCAACACCCTGCTGCAAAAACTCGGCTTCCGGATCTGGAAATCCGGCAGCACCTTTCAAAAATCCGGGACCGACATTATCTACCCGGAATACACCTACCGTCTGGATCTCCCACAGACCAACATCCTGTAAGCATCTCCTGTTTCCGCAGCCTGCAAACAGATAATAACAATTCAACCGATATTTCTCATTTACTGTTTTCAGAAACCAGCGGCCTCATTTACCACACAATCTGGCCGAACAGTCGCTCCCCCAATCACCATTACTCACTTCTTCGCTCATTCAAGAAACCAGCCGCCGTACAGCTGCTCAGAGGGAGCCGCCGGCGCTGGTTTCGGCTGCGGCGCGCGTACTCGCGACCATTACCGGCCGGCTTTGCACCCGGCTCCATGGAGCGGACATGCGTGTGCAGCGGGCATCTGCAGGGATGTGAGAAAATCTTAACATTCAGAACCCCTTCCGGGTGGGACAGGCGCAGGGCTTCACGCCCGCAGCCTGAGGAGCGCTGAGCCGGAAATTTATCAGAAATTCCTGGCGAATCGCTCCGGTGCCCACCCGGAAGGGGTTCTGAATGTTTTTAGATTTTCCACATCATCTGCAGCCGCCCGCCGCACACGCATGTCCGCTTCATGGAGCCGGGTGCAAAGCCGGCCGGTAATGGTCTCAGATGCACAGCGTCGGCGGCTCCCTCTGAGCAGCTGTACGGCGGCGGCTGGTTTCGTCCGTTTATTTACCCTTCGTAGCCATTCGGATTTTTCGTCTGCCAGTTCCAGGAATCCGCACACATCTCATCGATGCCATACTCAGCTTCCCATCCCAGCTCTTTCTTTGCCTTGTCGCACTTGGAATAGCAGGTCGCGATATCTCCCGCGCGGCGCGGCTTGATCTCATATTTCAGCGGATGACCGCACGCTTTCTCAAACGCATGGATCACATCCATAACGCTGTATCCTTTTCCGGTACCCAGATTGTAGATGGACACTCCCTCTTTGTCCGCCAGCTTCTGGATCGCCTTCACATGGCCGCGCGCCAGATCCACTACATGGATATAGTCACGCACACCGGTTCCGTCCGGGGTATCGTAATCATTTCCGAAAACGCCGATGCAGTCCAGTTTTCCGATCGCCACCTGCGCCACATACGGAAGCAGGTTGTTCGGGATTCCCTTCGGATCTTCGCCAATCAGACCGCTCTTATGCGCTCCGATCGGATTGAAGTAACGGAGCAGGATCACGTTCCATTCCGGATCCGCTGTATGAACATCCGTCAGGATCTGCTCCAACATGCTCTTGGTCCAGCCGTACGGGTTGGTCGGCGTTCCCTTCGGGCACTCCTCTGTGATCGGAATCTCAGCCGGATCTCCGTAAACCGTCGCGGAAGAACTGAAGATAATATTCTTTACTCCGTGGTTTCTCATCTCATCGATGAGGATCAGGGTTCCGGAAATATTGTTGGTATAATACTCGATGGGTTTTCTCACAGACTCTCCCACCGCTTTCAGTCCCGCAAAGTGGATGACCGCATCGATCTTTTCCTTGTCGAAAATTTCCTTTACACCTTCGCGGTCCAGCATGTCTGTCTTGTAAAAGGTTACTTTCTTTCCTGTGATCTGCTCCACACGGTCCAGAGCCTTTTCACTGGAGTTGTAAAGATTGTCCATAACGACAACCTCATAACCCTCGTTCAGCAGTTCCACACAGGTATGGCTTCCGATATATCCGGCGCCTCCGGTAACTAAGATTCTCATGTGCTTGTCCTCCATTTTTTCTTTCTATGATCTTACGGATCCTCCGGTCATAACGCTGGGGCATGACCGTCCGACCCTGTGCTGCCTTATGTAACCGCCCGGTCTGCGCATTTCCAGACCTTATGACGTTAAACCCCCTATGGACATCCGGCCCGCCGGAAATGGTTCCTGATGGCCGGATGTCTGAAAGAGTCCCGGTAATGAACTCTTTCTTTTTCGTTTTCCATCAAAGAGTATTCAGAAATCTTGTGAACGCTTCTCTTCCCTCTTTGGTACACTTGTAAACGCCAGCGTCTTCCAGAACTTTGACGAATACCTGGCCAATCTCTTCTTTCAGGATGTCCATCACGTTGTCCCTGTTCAGTTCCGGATGCAGCGGCAGGATCTTTTCCGCCCAGTCCGCATGTTTCTCCAACGCCTCGCAGGAGCGGACGTCTTTTTTCTCCACCAGATATTCGGCAAGAAGCTCCATCTCCTCTTTCAGGCGGGCCGGCAGGATCGCCAATCCCATAACTTCGATCAGGCCGATGTTTTCTTTCTTGATATGATGATACTCGGCATGGGGATGGTAAACGCCCAGCGGATATTCCTCCGTAGTGATATTGTTTCTCAGTGCCAGATCCAGCTCGAAGGTGTCGTCCACCTTGCGGGCGATCGGCGTGATCGTGTTGTGCGGTTCCCCGTCCGTCTCGGCGAAAATAAATGCGGATTCGTCAGTATAACCGCGCCAGCACTCCAGGATATGCTCCGCGAGATCGATCAGTCTCTTCTCGTCCTTGCTGCGGATACGGATGACGGAAAGCGGCCATTTTACAATGCCTGCCTCCACGTCCTCATAACCCGGAATCGCAAAGTGCTGTTCAATCGGAGCCTTCGCCATCGCGAAGGTATAATGTCCGCCCTGGTAATGATCATGGCTCAGGATGGAACCGCCAACGATCGGCAGATCCGCGTTGGAACCGATGAAATAGTGTGGAAACAGCTTGATGAAATCAAACAGCTTCACAAAAGTCGCCCGCTCGATCTTCATCGGAATATGTTTAAAGTTGAAAACGATGCAATGCTCGTTGTAATATACATACGGAGAATACTGGAATCCCCAGTCGGTTCCGTTGATCTTCAGCGGGATGATCCTGTGGTTCTGGCGGGCCGGATGATTGACGCGTCCGGCATACCCCACATTTTCCTTGCACAACAGA
Source organism: Candidatus Fusicatenibacter merdavium (assembly GCA_019115005.1). Lineage (GTDB taxonomy): Bacteria > Bacillota > Clostridia > Lachnospirales > Lachnospiraceae > Fusicatenibacter > Fusicatenibacter merdavium. The sequence goes on from DXEK01000163.1 coordinate 34,174, forward strand.
CATTTGGGATATCCGCTCTGTTTTGCCAGTTTCGCCGCCGCGATCGCCTTGGGATCCTTTTCCGGCTTGGAAAGGTTGATGGAAATATCGATGGAACCGTAAGGACTGTTCACGCTCCAGCGCATATCCTTTTTGATCCGGTAACGGCGAATATAGTTGGAATCCTGGCTCAGCTTATAAAAGTAATCCGTCGCCTCCACCGGACTTTTCTGATACAGTTCGTGGAATTTTGCCGTTACCTCGGACGGTCTCGGCATCAGGCAGTCCATCAGCTTCGTGTCAAACAGATCCCGGTAAACGATGCTGTTATGCTCCAGCAGACCCTTTTCCGCCGCATAATCCAGCAGCTCGTTCAGCGTTTCCTCCAGATCCGGATGTTCCGGAACCTGGGCGGGTTCCTGATAATCGTCCATCTTCAGGACTTCCAGGATCCGGTTTACCGCATAAATCCGGTCGTCTGCTTTCAGCAGTCCCTGCTCCATTCCATACTGTACCAGCTTGGCAATACTTTCTTCGATCATGTTTTCAGCGCCTCCTTACGCCAGAACTCCCGCACCCGGTCCGATGTCCACTACATAGAAATCTGCCGCGTAACCGATTTTCTCCTTATATGCAGTTCCTACCTTTTCGATAAATCCGTCGATCGCGTCGTTCTCCACAATGCTGACCGTACATCCGCCGAAGCCTGCGCCCGTCATACGGGAACCGATCACGCCCGGACACTTCCATGCTTCCTCTACCAGAGTATCCAGCTCGATCCCGGTCACTTCATAATCGTCTCTCAGGGAAACGTGGGACTCATTCATCAGTTCTCCGAATTTCTTGATATCGTTGGCTTTCAGTGCCTTCACCGCCTCGATGGTCCTCTGGTTTTCCGCTACCGCATGGCGGGCACGTTTCACGCGCACCGGATCCTTGATGGCCGACTGGATCTGTTCAAAAGCCTCCATCGTCAGTTCTCCGAGGCTGCGGATGCTGCTCACGGTCTGCAGTTCCGCCAGCGCGGTCTCACATTCACTGCGGCGCTCGTTGTACTTGGAATCTCCCAATCCGCGCTTCTTGTTGCTGCTGGCAATAACGATGCGGGCATTCTCCAGTTTCACCGGCGCATATTCATAGGAAAGGTTGCTGGTGTCCAGGAAAATCGCGCAGTCCTTCTTGCCCATCGCCACTGCGAACTGATCCATGATCCCGCAGTTGACACCGTTATAATTATTTTCGGAATACTGACCGAACAGGGCCAGGTCTGTGTTGCTCAGCTGGTCATGGCCGAACATATCCCGCAGCATCACGCCTGTCACTACCTCGACGGATGCGGAGGAAGAAAGTCCGGAGCCATTGGGAATGTTTCCGAACAATACAATATCCATTCCCTGCTCTACCGGGTACCCTTTCTTGATGAAGGTCCACATAACGCCCTTCGGATATGCGGTCCAATTGCCTTCTTTTCCCATCTGGAAATCGTCCAGGGAGGACTCGATCACGCCCAGACGTTCAAAATTCATAGAATAAAAGCGAAGTTTTCTGTCTTCTCTCTTTCTCGCCGCCATGTAGGTACCGATGGTCAGCGCACAGGGAAACACATGGCCTCCATTGTAATCGGTGTGCTCTCCGATCAGATTTACCCGTCCCGGGGCGAAATAGGTACGGATATCGCCCTCTCCTCCGTATTGCTGTGCAAAGCATTCCAGCAGTTTCTGTTTCATCACTGTCTCCTTTCTGTCATCCGGCCGCAGCCTGAATTGGAAGTCTGACTTCCTCTCTGTACTTCCAGTATATAAAAACTGCCGGACATTATCAATAAGAATGTTGTCCAATATGATAACTATATTGCGCTTGCGTGAAATTTCAGAAATAGATATAATGAGGTCAGGGTCAAAAGACCTTTTGACCCTGACCTCATTATATCTATGTAAGGAGAATCCCGTCCAATGCAGATCCATCTCAACGATACCGGAAAAGAAGTGAAGTCCCACGGTTCCTATGAATTCCCGTTTCTCGCCAGCCATGAAGTGCTCTCCTCCTATGAGAGAGGCTCCTTCTCCTGGCACTGGCACCCGGAAATCGAGCTGACGCTATTTCTGTCCGGAGATATGGAATACCAGGTCAACGACCGCATCTACCACATGCAGGCGGGCGACGGCCTGTTCTGCAATACCAACGCCCTCCACACCGGACGGATGCTGGAAGGGCGGGACTGTGAATATTTTTCCATTACCTTCCTGCCCCGATTGATCTCCGGGTTCGAGGGCAGCCGGATCCACACCCGCTTTATGGAGCCGGTGCTGACCAGCGCCCGCCTGTCGTCCGTCAGCTTTTCCCCTGCCGTCGCATGGGAAAAAGAAGCCCTGGAACGGTTCCATAACATTTACCAGCTGTCCCTCCACCCCACGCCGACATACGAGCTGGAGATCCAACGGGAACTCTCCGGATTCTGGCAGACACTGTTTCTCCATGAAACCATGGAACTACAGCCTGCCGCGGAGCGTGTGGTCCGGGAGACGGAACGTCTCCGGGCAATGCTGGATTATCTCCACAGCCATTACCGGGAAAAGATCACGCTGGAGGACGTAGCCAAGCACATAAATATCAGCAGAAGCGAATGCTGCCGCTTCTTTCGGAAGCATATGAAGATCTCCCTGTTCGACTATCTGCTGAATTACCGGGTCGAGCAAAGCCTGCCGCTGCTCCGGGATAAGGATCTTTCCATCACGCAGATCGCCGAACAGACCGGCTTTGGCGGCTCCGCCTATTTTGCGAAGATTTTCAAAAAAGAAATGGGCGTTTCTCCCAGCCAGTACCGAAACAACGGGGCAAGAGAACCTCTGACTGCCCGGTAATGACGCAGCGCTCGGCGCTGACCGGCATGGAAGGAGGCCGCTGTGCGGCGGCATTCGTTCAGCGTATGACCGCCTTGATCAGTTTTGGTTTTTCCACCGGCTCCATGCCGATCCTGCAGGCTGCCAGATACCGTCGGGCCGCCTCGTTTTTCTTCTCATTGTCATTGGCGTAGATCGTCGCCATCGGCTCTCCTTTTTTCACAAAGTCTCCGACCTTCTTGTGCAGGACCAGTCCCACCGACAGATCCAGCGTACTCTCTTTCGTTTCTCTGCCGCCGCCCAGGATCATCGAACAGTTCCCGATCTCCTCACACTGGATTGCCTGAAGATACCCTTCCTCCGGCGCCGGAACCGGCTCCACGATCTGTGCTGCCGGCAGGCGGTCCGGATGCCAGACCTGCGCCGGGTCGCCGCCCTGGGCTTCGACGAACTCGGCAAGCTTTCTCAGTGCGCTGCCGTCGTCGATCACTTTCCGCAGCATTTCCCTTGCTTCTTCCGTCGACTTTGCCTTCTGTCCGGCGATCAGCATACAGGAGCCGAGCGTCAGGCAGAGTTCTGTGAAGTCCTCCGGCCCCTCGCCGTGCAGCGTCGCGATTGCCTCCTGCACCTCCAGCGCATTGCCGACACAGTTGCCCAATGGCTGATCCATATCCGACACGATCGCAATCGTATGTCTTCCCGCGCCGTTTCCGATCCGGACCATCTCCCGCGCCAGAGCCAGCGCGTCCTCCTCTGTCTTCATAAAAGCGCCGCTTCCCGTCTTTACATCCAGCACGATCGCATCGGCGCCGGCCGCCAGCTTTTTGCTCATGATCGAGCTGGCGATCAGCGCCATCTGATCCACGGTAGCCGTCACATCCCGCAGCGCATAAAGCTTTTTGTCCGCCGGAGCCAGATCCGCCGTCTGGCCTATGATCGAAATACCGATGCGGTTGACCTGCTCTTCAAACTGCTCTGCAGAGAGTTCTGTTGAAAATCCGGAAAAACTCTCCAGCTTGTCGATGGTTCCCCCGGTATGTCCCAGGCCGCGCCCGCTCATCTTCGCCACCCGGAGTCCGCAGGCCGCCGCCATCGGTGTCAGCGCCAGAGACGTCTTATCTCCGACCCCGCCGGTGGAGTGTTTATCCACCTTGACGCCCTGTATTCCGGAAAGATCCAGCATCTCTCCGCTATGAGCCATCGCCATCGTGAGATCCAGCGTCTCCGCTTCACTCATTC
>DXEK01000164.1 GCA_019115005.1 Candidatus Fusicatenibacter merdavium
CTATGGTACGATAGAAGAAAAGCAATCCGCCGCACCATGCGCATCCGGCGGCGGACAGAACAGTGTTTGCCGAAGAAAAAAATATCTGACGGTATTCTTCGGAAAATGAGGAGGGCCAGTTTGGAACGCACGTCCAAATCTGCCCATATGACGCAGCAAATGTGTCAGAAGGAGGTAAGAATGAAGAAAAAAACAGTTGCAATTCTGTGTGCAGTTCTTGTCGTTATTTTGGCGGGCGTGGGACTGTTGTGGTATTTTTTCCGGAACAGCGGGACAAAGGAAGATGAGACAGTGGTTTACGTCAACACGGTCTCCCAGCTGACCGGAATTCTCCAGGGCAACGGACTCCAGAACCGGTTTGCCGGTACTGTTGAGTCGAAAAATACCTGGAAAGTGGAAAAAAATACGGAAAAGACGGTGAAGGAAGTCTATGTGGAGGTGGGACAGGAGGTTCAGCAGGGAACGCCGCTGTTCTCCTATGACACAGATCAGTTCCAGGCGAATCTGGAGCAGGCGCGTCTCGATCTGGAGCGGGGACAGAATGAGATTTCCAGTATGAGAGACAACATTTCCCAGCTGCAGAAGGAAAAGAAATCTGCGCCCAAAGATCAGCAGGCGAATCTTACACTGGAAATTCAGCAGGCGGAGCTGGATCTGAAGAAAAAAGAGTATGAAGTAAAAAGCAAGCAGAGCGAGATTGACGGCCTGGAAAGCGACATAGTCAATGCGACGGTGGTCAGCGAGATCGCGGGTGTAGTGAAGACCATCAATAACGATGACTCCAATACTATGAACTATTACGGAAATTCCGATAATTCATTTATCACAGTTCTGGAAACCGGTACCTTCCAGGTAAAAGCAAGTATCAACGAGCAGAATATGGGCTCTGTTTCTGAAGGTATGCGGGTAGTTGTTCATTCCCGGGCAGATTCCGAAAAAACATGGATGGGAACGGTCAGCAAGATCGATCTGGAGAACGCTCAGGCGGCGGGCAATATGTATGGAATGATGTCCTCGGACGGAAGCGCGACACAGTCCAGTAATTATCCGTTTTATGTAGATCTGGATTCCAGCGACGGTCTGATGCTGGGGCAGCATGTGTATGTGGAACCGGATAACGGGCAGGGTGCGGAACCGAAGACTGGTCTGTGGCTTCCGGAGTATTATATCAACGATATCGACACAGCTCCTTATGTATGGGCGGACAATGGGAAGAACCGCCTGGAAAAACGTTCTGTGGATCTTGGGGCATACGACGGGACCATGATGGAATATGAGATCAAAGGCGGATTGACGGAGGAGGATGCGATCACCTTCCCGGAGGACGGCCTGGAAGAAGGTATGACGACAGTACTCAGCGAAGATGGAAGTCTCGGACTGTATGATCCGAACAATGACGGCAGCATGGAAGACTTTACCGAAGGGGACGGCCTGGAGGAAGTGCCGATGGATGCCGGAGCAGGAATGGATGATATGATGCCGGCGGACGGTGAAGGAGAGGTTCTCACGGAAGAGGATATGGGAATGGATGATCTGTCCGGCAAAGATGGATCGGAGGTCCTTACAGATGACGGTATGGGAAACAGCGAGCCGATGGAAGATGCCGGAGGTGTCTCAACGCAGGAAGCAGGAAGTGAGGTGGCGGTTCCGTGATTCTACAGATGAGTGGGATTTGTAAAGACTATCTGCAGGGCAAGATGACGGTTCCTGTTCTGCGGGATATTGACTTCTCGATGGAAGAGGGAGAATATGTGGCGATCATGGGACCGTCCGGTTCCGGCAAGACGACGCTGATGAACATTGTCGGTTGCCTGGATCAGGCGACCAGTGGGACCTTTTTTCTGGACGGGGAGGACATCAGCAAATGTTCCGATAACCGGATGTCCGATATCCGCCTGAAAAAGATCGGATTTGTCTTCCAGAATTTTCAGCTTCTTCCCAGACAGTCGGCGCTGGACAATGTGGCGCTTCCTCTGTGCTATGCGGGAATCGCAAAGAAAGAACGGCGGGAGCGGGCGGCTGCTGCGCTGGAGCGTGTAGGTCTCGGAGACCGTATGGAATTCAAACCGAATCAGCTGTCCGGAGGCCAGAAACAGAGGGTGGCGATCGCCCGGGCGATGGTCAATCGTCCGAGGATCCTTCTGGCGGATGAACCGACCGGGGCGCTGGATTCCAGATCAGGCGAGCAGGTGATGAAATTGTTTGAGAGCCTTCACAGCGAGGGCGTCAGTATTCTGATGATCACCCATGATGCGGGGATCGCTTCCCATGCGGAGCGTATCGTTGAGATCAGGGACGGTAGACTGAACAACAGGGAGGTGGAGACAGAATGAAAAAACGGAATGTGATTGTCGCAGCGCTTCTGGCGGTTGCCATCGTCGGCGGAAGTATCGGGGGATATTATGGTTTCCGCTCGATGAACCGTCCGGTGACAATGGTCTATGCGGTCAGCGAGCTGAGCAGCGGCTATTGGGGAGACAATATGACGCTGGACGGAATGATTACTTCCGACGCCTCTCAGAACATTTACCTTTCCACGGAACAGAAAGTAAAAGAAGTGCTGGTCCAGGAGGGGGACACCGTCCAGGAGGGCGACGTATTGATGTCCTATGATACGACGGCAAAGGAACTGGAACTGGAAACCATGGAACTGGACCAGAAACAGACTGGTCTGAAACTGGATCAGGCGAAGGAACAGCTGGAAAAGCTGAAGAAGATGAAACCGGTGTCGGAGACCCCGTTGAATCCGAATCTGGAGGATCCTGTAATGGAAGATCCGTTCTTCCCTGATTTTCCCGGAATGGAAGATCCATGGACGGAGGATCCGGGCGTGGAAGATCCCGGTATGGAAGACCCGGGAGTAGAGGATCCGGGAAATGTTCCGCCGGTGGAAGATCCGGGGAGCAGTGATCCGGGAGATGCTCCCGGGGAAGAACCCACGCCGACCCCGGAACCGACGTATGATGACGCGGTAGTTTATGACGGTGATCAGAAGCCGCTCGGGAAAGACGCACAGGCGTATAAAGGAACCGGAGAAGAGGGGGATCCCCTGGTATTCCTCTGCCGCCCGGGTACGGTCATTACCGGAGAATTTTTCAATCGAATGGCCGGTTTTTCCGGCGATGCATCTGCCGGTGGACAGGACGGCCGGAAATCCTTCCGGTTCCGTCTGGAGATCCGGGAAGGAGACAAAGCGTCCGGAAAACTGCAGACCGTATGGGAGCAGGACGGCGCGATGATCACGGAGCCGTATGACGCGGAGTATCGTACGGTCTTCCAGATGGGCAGCAGGACAGACGAGAGACCGGAAATTTTATTCGAGAAACCGCTGACCAGCATTTCTGCAGAGGAAGGGCAGACCGTGGAACTCGGACTGAAAGTGAAGGAAGAGGAAGGCGTTGTCTACCGTTATCGGTGGTTTTACAAAGCGCTGGAAGATACGGAAAAGCGGCAGGGACAGGAGAATCCGCAAGACCAGGCAGACAGCGGGCAGGAAACAGCAGACGGAACAGGTGAGACGGCGGGAAATATTGATTCGTGGATCGAACTTCCGGAGTATGTGGATCTGAGCCGGATCACGCTGGAAGCGGTGACGGAAAAGGAGCAGGGAAATTATATGGTTCAGGTCACGGCTGAAAATGCATATGGGACCTCTGAGGCTGTTGCGACGTCCTGCGTGACCGTGGAGAAGAAACAGGGACCGGAGAATCCGGAGCCGACGGTTACACCGGAACCGACGGAAACGCCGGATGACCAGAAACCTGCAGGCACACCGACGCCGGAGCCGACGAAAACTCCGACGGAGACACCGGCGGTCACACCGGAGCCGACATCGGCTCCGACAGATATACCGACGCCGGAACCGACAGAAATTCCGACAGACACTCCTGCTGTGACGCCGGAGACGACCGGAGAACCGGAGATCTCTCCATCGGGAACACCGGATCAGGAGGAGCCGACATCGTCTTCGGAAGAACTTTCTTCGCAGACGAAGGAGCAGAAAGAATCCGGTTCTCCGCTGACAGCGGAAACTACGGGATCTTCTGCGGCGGGAAAAGCTTCTGCCGGAAAGCTGATTCTTCTGGCCGGAAGCAGCGGCAATGAAAGCGATGACAGCGGGAACACACAGGTAAACTTGTCAGACCTTCAGGAAACTTATACGAAAGAGGAACTGAAGCAGGCGATCGCTGACAAGGAGAAGGAGATCCGAGATCTGCAGCTGAATCAGAGAGAGGCGGAACTGAAGATCCGGAATGCCAGAAAAGATCTGGAGGATCAGACGGTAAGGGCGACGATCGCCGGCGTGGTCCGCAAGGTAGGCGATCCGGAGAAACCGTCCCAGGACGGATCCGCATTTATCCAGGTGGACAGTCAGCAGGGATTGTATGTAAAGGGATATGTCAGCGAACTGATGCTCGATCAGCTGGTTCCGGGGACGATGGTACAGGTGAGCTCCTGGTCCAGCGGCGCTTTCGCGATGGCGACCGTGAAGGAGGTTTCTCCTTACCCGACGGATGAATATGCCTCCTACGGAAGCGGCGCACAGGCGTCCTATTATCCGTTCACCGCTCTGATCAACGACGGCGCCGACGGTTTCCAGAATATGGAGTCCGTCAGCATTTCCCTGACTGTGGGAATGGATGACGCATCTCAGAACGCGATCTATCTGAGCAAATCCTTTATCCGGGAAGAGAATGGCCAGAAATATGTCTATGTCCGCGGAGAGGACGGAACACTGGAACGTCGTCCGATCGTGACAGGAAAGATCCTTTGGGGTTCGGAGTATGAGATCAAGAGCGGTCTGACATCAGAAGACTATATTGCTTTCCCATATGCAAAGAATGAACTGGAAGGTACAAAGACAGAGGAAAGTACGCTGTCGGAACTGTACAATTATTAAGGAGGGGAGAATATGTTGGAAAATATCAGACTGTCCTTTCAGGGGATCTGGTCTCATAAGATGCGCTCCTTTCTGACAATGCTCGGAATTATTATCGGAATTGCCTCGATCATCTCGATCGTATCCACGATCAAGGGAACCAATGAACAGATCAAAGAGAATCTGATCGGAGCGGGAAACAACAATGTAAAAATTCAACTTTACCAGGGAGAGGGGACCTACTGGATGGACAGCGGGATTCCCAACGGTGTCTATCAGCTTTCCGATGAACAGAAGCAGGAAATTCTGGATCTCGACGAGGTGGAAAATGCATCTTTCTATCAGGAGAGAACGTATGCGGATGGGATCGCCTATGGAAGTACAAATCTGGAAGGCGGAAACGTCATGGGGATCGATCAGAATTATCTGTCTACCTGCGGCTACCAGATCTATCAGGGACGAATGTTCATTGACAGCGATTTTGAACAGATGAGGAAAGTGGTTCTGCTGGACGACACGGCGGCGCAGGCCATGTTTCAGGAGGAAGAGCCTCTGGGAAAGGTGATCGAAATCAGAAACGAGCCGTTTACGGTGGTGGGTGTTGTGAAAAAGTCAGATTCCTTCCAGCCGGTGATCCAGTCCATGGAGGATTACAACACGTACAGCCAGACGTCCTACGCGACAGTTTTTCTGCCGAACACCTGCTGGCCGATCATATACCAGTTTGACGAGCCAGAAAATGCAGTCGTCATGGCGAAGACGACGGAGGACATGAGCGCGGTCGGAAAGAAGGCGGCGGAGATCATGAATCAGTCAATCACAAACACGACGGATTCCCTCAGCTACAAGGCGGAAGATCTGCTGGAGAAGGCAAAGAGCCTGCAGGATCTGAGCCAGAGTACTAACAGCCAGCTGATTTGGATCGCCAGTATTTCGCTGCTGGTCGGAGGAATCGGCGTTATGAACATCATGCTGGTATCCGTTACCGAGAGAACCAGCGAGATCGGCCTGAAGAAAGCAATCGGAGCCCGGAAGCGCCGGATCCTGGCACAGTTTCTGACGGAGGCGGCAGTGCTGACAAGTATCGGCGGACTGATCGGAGTTTTGGCCGGAATCGTCATGGCTCAGGTGATCTCCAGAATGTCCAAGACGCCGGTGGCGATCAGTGTGCCTTCGATCATTTTGTCCGTGGCGTTTTCCATGGTGATCGGTATTGTGTTCGGATTGCTGCCATCGGTGAAAGCGGCAAACCTGAATCCGATCGACGCGCTGCGCAGAGAGTGATTCAAATAGATAACCTGGTCCATGGCAGCCAGTGTATGGCTTATTGCGGTACACCGGCTGCCATGTTTTTTTCCGGCAGGTGAGGAAGAATCTTTACAATTTTGCAGAAGTCGTTTATACTACTTTAGAAATCCACATGCTGAACCTGTCATGGTATAAGTTTTTATAAAAAAGTAAGAATCGTTCACAGATATTTTCCGCACGTCATGGTATAATGGTAAAAAACAACAGTATTGGGAGACGGAACATGAACATATTATTTTTTATTACACCGAAAAGTGAAACTGCTTATATTTATGATGACTTCACATTGCGGCAGACCATAGAGAAAATGGAATATCACAAATACACCGCGATTCCGATTCTGAATCGGAAGGGAAATTACATAGGTACAGTCACAGAGGGAGATCTGCTCAGGATCATTAAGGAACAGTATACGCTGAGCCTGCACGATGCGGAAGATGTTCCGATCTGGCAGGTGCCGAGAAGATGGACCTATGAACCTGTCAACATAAATTGCAATATTGAGGATCTGATTGAGATTTCGATGCGCCAGAACTTTGTCCCGGTGGTGGACGACGAAGGCGTGTTCATCGGTATTATCCGCAGAAAAGATATTATTCAGTATTGTTACGAAAAAAGCGGGATTTGTGAAAAAGAACATGAGAAAGTGGCTGTTCAGTGATCGGGTATGACTGACACCGGGGAGAGTCCGGGCCACAAATCTTATTGTCGGAAAAGGCGCAGCAGCGCCATAGGAAAACATGTAGAAGTGAGGAGCGATTTATGAAAAAGTTAATGGAACAGATTGGTGAAGAACTGGTAGCGGCTTTTGAGAAGGCCGGTTATGAGCCGTCCTACGCAAAGGTTACCGTTTCCAACCGTCCGGACTTATGTGAATTCCAGTGTAACGGGGCGATGGCGGCGGCGAAACAGTATCGCAAGGCGCCGATCCAGATCGCGACAGCTGTCGTGGAAGCTTTGGAAAAAGACGGTGTGATCGGATCTGCGGAGGCGGTGAATCCGGGATTTATCAATCTGAAAGTCCGTCCGGAAGCACTCAGCGATTATCTGAATCAGATGCAGACGGACAAGGATTTATCTGTGGAAAAGACGACAGAGCCGAAGACAATTATTGTGGATTACGGCGGAGCGAATGCGGCAAAACCGTTGCATGTGGGACATCTCCGTTCTGCGATCATCGGGGAGAGCGTTAAGCGTATGTGCCGATTTATGGGACATCATGTGATCGGCGACGTACATCTGGGGGACTGGGGTCTGCAGATGGGTCTGATCATCACGGAACTGTCCGAGCGGAAACCGGAGCTGCCGTATTTTGACGAGACTTATACCGGGGAGTATCCGAAAGAGCCTCCGTTTACGATCAGTGAGCTGGAGGAAATCTATCCTGCGGCAAGCGCACGTTCCAAGGAAGATGCGGAATATAAGGAGAGAGCTCTGACTGCTACTTTTGAACTTCAGCAGGGAAGACCGGGATACCGGGCGCTCTGGAGACATATCATGAATGTTTCCGTTGCAGACCTGAAAAAGAATTATACGAATCTGAATGTGGAGTTTGATCTGTGGAAAGGGGAATCTGACGTCCAGGATTACATTCCCAAAATGGCCGAGTACATGAAAGACGCAGGATATGCGTATTACGATCAGGGTGCTTTGATCGTGGACATTAAGGAAGAGAGCGATACGAAAGAAATCCCGCCGTGTATGATCCTGAAATCGGACGGAGCGGCTCTTTACACCACGACGGATCTGGCGACGATTATGGACCGTATGGAACACTATCAGCCGGATGAGATGATTTACCTGGCGGATAAACGTCAGGAACTTCACTTCACCCAGGTTTTCCGCTGCGCGAGAAAGACGAAACTGGTAAAGGAAGACACAAAGCTTACCTTTATCGGATTCGGAACCATGAATGGTAAGGACGGAAAGCCGTTTAAGACCCGCGACGGCGGTGTGATGCGCCTGGAACACCTGATTTCCGATATCAATGAGGAAATGTTCCGCAAGATCGTGGAAAACCGCAGTGTAAAAGACAAAGAGGCGGAAGGTACCGCGAAGATCGTAGGGCTTTCTGCATTGAAATACGGCGACCTGTCCAACCAGGCGTCCAAGGATTATGTATTTGATATCGACCGTTTTACTTCCTTTGAGGGCAATACAGGTCCGTATATTCTGTATACCATTGTACGTATCAAATCGATCCTTGCGCGATTTGTGCAGGAGGGAGGAACTCTGGAAAAAGGTGTAATACTTGCACCGGTCGGCGAGAGCGAAAAATCTCTGATGCTGTCCGCGGCCGGATTTAATGTGATGATGGAAAATGCATTCGAGGAGAAAGCACCCCACAAAATCTGTGCGTACATTTATGAGCTGGCAAATCAGTTCAATCATTTCTATCATGAGACGAAGATCCTCAGCGAAGAAGACCCGAAACGGAAAGCGTCCTACCTGGCGTTGCTGGATCTGGTACGGGAGGTTCTCGAGACCAGTATCGACGTTCTAGGTTTCGAGGCGCCGGAGAGAATGTGATCCGATTATCCCCGTTCTGCCGGGAAGCGTTTTTCATTGGCCGGGGACGGTAACTGTTCTGTCGGAAAAAGTTTACTTTACATGTCTAAAGAAATGTTACAGTTTAGCGAGGTCTGCGCATTTACTGCGCAGACCTATTCCTGTCAAATGGAGAGATCTATGAAAAATCCCCAAAGAGAGAATCACAGAGAAATGGTTCAGCTGTCTGGAACGTTGCAAAAAGGAAACAGCGGAAGTATGTGTTTCCTGCGGATCCATGGTTCCGGCAGCATTTATTTTCTGCTCCGCCGGATCGGCAAAGGAGGGACGGCGGAAGTCTGGAAGGCAGTAAAACTGCCGGGTCTGCAGATCTGTGCGGTGAAAA
>DXEK01000165.1 GCA_019115005.1 Candidatus Fusicatenibacter merdavium
TCAGAACTTTCGAGGATGTGTTTCACTGTTCAGTTATCAAGGTTCGCTCCGTTTTTCAGGAGCTGTTCCTGCCTCAGCAGCAACTCCGTTAGTTTATCACAGCGAGTTGTTTCTGTCAAGAACTTTTTTGAAGTATTTTTTGCTTTTTGTCAAAAAAAGTTTCATTCGCTTTGAATCTTTGCTGTCCTCAGCGAACTTTTATATCTTATCACACCATCTATTTTCTGTCAAGGACTTTTTAAAAAAAATCTGATCTTTGATGGTTACAGTTCAGTCATCTGAACTGTAACCGGCATCCAGCCATTGAGAATCGCTTCGCGATGGGCTGGATGACATAACAGTTCAGCTGGCTGCACTGTTATGTTTTCCGGACAGTTAAAGAAGGGAGATTCCCATGACAAGTTTCGGAAATGCATCCATGTCAGCATCCTGGATTTTTCCTGATTTGACGATGACCTGTATTATCATACGGTTCATCTCTATGATGACCGCAAAAAGGAGCGCTATTCGGATCTTCTGGAGTTACAGTTCTTCGTACAGCAAATAATAAATATCCAGCCATCTGACTTGTCTATTTTCCCGATAGCACATATCAAAAATACTCAGCGTAGCCCGCTACGCCTGCGTCTTTTGATATGCACGCTTAGAAAAATATCCTGCGTCATCTGGCCAGATATTTATTTTTGCTGTACTAGAATTAAAGAAGCTGCCGCCGGAAGCACAGTCCGAAAAGGGATCCTGCGCTGGATGCGGTTCCTGCATGGCAAAAACCGAAAGGCGTTCGAGTATATGGCAGGGAAAGACGAATATATCCGAGAAGCAGAAACATACGACACATTGGTGCAGATGACGGATGAGAAGAAGCAGATGGAATATGAAGCGCGGGAAAAAGCGCTGCGGGATTACCAGTCCCAGATGCTGAGCGCGGAGAACGCCGGTTTTAAAAAAGGAGAACAGTCCGGGTTCGAGAAAGGGGAACGGTCTGGTTACCAGAACGGCCTGAAAAAGGCGAAGTGTGTATTTCAATTAAATGCACAGGGAAAAACGGCGGCCGAGATAGCAGAGATCTGTCAGATGCCAGAGCAGGAAGTCCTGGATGTCCTGGGATGACAAAAAAAATCGCAGCTGCCGCGGTCCACCATCATGAATCACAGCAGCTGCCCGATTATTTACAAAAAATCTTTGGCTCCTACCGGAGCAATAAGAATACCAGGTTCAGAATCAGATTATTATCATATAAAAACTTCAGGAAGAGATTCGACTGCACTGCTCTCATGCAGATGTTCCCCCAGGAAGTCTCCCCAAAGATCACAAGCAGAAGAAGAAAAATCCACACCCAGAATAATGCTCTCACGATCCCAAGCGCCGCTCCGCAGAGACGGTTCGCCACGCTGACAACCGGAATTCCGGTAAATCCGTCCGCGATACGCATCAGAATTTTCACAGCGATCCAGACAAGAAGAAATGCTGTAAAAAACGCTATAACATCCACCGCAAGATCAGCCAGATATTCCGCCATATAAACACCGCCAAGCCCCTTCTGACCTGCCTGGGTATTCGCAATGATGTTTACGAGACCTTCCGGCAGGGTAAGCGCCGTCTCGCCCTGTGCAGTGATCAACGATCCGTTGACCAGTTGGGAACACGCCGCACGAACGGTCTCCGCAAGACTTGTATGTTCCCGCAGAAAATTTCCAATAAACGGACTAAGCCCGGCAAGCACCATCACCAGGATCAGCAGTCCCATAGAAAAAACTGTCCTGACAGCTCCCCGGTAATATCCGACAGCCGCAGACAGTACAATGGCAACCAGTACAATAATAAACAGCCAGTTCATGTTTCCTCCTTTGTATGTCTTCGCAGAACTGCGAATCAGACTAGAATTAATTATATCATAGCTCTAAAAATTCGGAAACATATTTTGTAAAAAAATGGAAGAAACGGTTGCAGTTCAGCTGGCTGAACTGTAACAAAAAACGGGTAGCAGCTCTGCTGGCCGAACTGTTGTAAAAACGAAGAGAAGATCTGCTTGTGCGAACACGCAGCTGCTTGCCGCAAAAAAAACTCCCATGCACATTTTTATGTGTGAGAGTTTTTCGAAATCTACTAAAATCCGCTTCCGCCGTACTCAAAGAAAGAAGTACAGCACAAGCTTCAAAATCAGATTATTATCGTAAAGAAACTGAAGGAACGCGTCCTCCCGGACCGCCTGCATACAGATCCTTCCCCATCCGGTTCCTACGAATATCGTCAGTACGATGAAGAAAATCCATACCCACAGAAGCCCCCGCAGAATTCCCACCAGACCTCCGCCGATCCGGTTGAAAAAGCCGATCACCGGCAGTTCGGCAAACGCATCCAGAACACGCATCAGGATTCTGACTATGATCCAGGCCAGCAGAAAAGATACCACAAATACAATCCCATCCATCGCAAGCCCCGTCAGGTCATCCGCCACGGATTCCGCCAGAAGTTCCGTCTGTTGCTGCTGTACATTCTGAATATTTTCATCCAGCGCCATTCCGTCCAGCAGATCGGAGGGGAGTCCCAGAGCCGACAGAACATTCTCCTGTACCTGGACACTGTCGCCGGTTTCCGTCTGAACCTGGCTGTTAAATGTTTCTTCCAGCATATCCGTGCAGGCACTCTGTATCGTCTCCTCAATCGGCGTATATTTTTCCAGTGCATCGCTGATATAGGGGCTGATCCATCCGGAGAGAATCACAACCAGGATCAGAAAAACCATGGAAAGCGCCGTCCGCACAAGTCCCCGGTGAAATCCGATCACTGCCGATAAAAGCAACACCATCAGTATAACAATAAGCAGCCAGTTCATTTCTTCCTCCTTACCACCATCTGTGTTTCTATCTGAGTTTCATATAGACCAGACCCTGATCCAGGATTCCCAGATATTTCTCTCTTCCAAGTCCGAGTATGTTCTGAATCTGCCCCTCTTCCATCGCTCCCTGGAATTTCTGAATGCCGCTGAAATTATAGACAGCAAATTCTCCCCGGTTCCAGAGCAGAATCCGGTTATTATCTATCCCCATATCTTCATAGGAAAAGGAGAAATTTTCCTGAAAGATTTCTCTTCCGCTGATGCTGTACAGCTTCAGGGTATATGGAGAGACGTCGTCGCCGCTCCTGACCACCATTGCGACATAAGAGCTGTTCTTACAGACGCTGAGGATCGCCTGGCTTTCCTGAACCCGCACTGTTTCCTCCGGAGACGCAGTTCCCTCGAAAACCAGAAATCCATCTTCCGTATAGGCGACGCAGACCTTGTCGTTCACATAATCCAGCTGCGGAATGATCAGATTGTCATAGCTGACAGCCTTTACAAGATTGTCCTTCTGATTCTTTCCCGCGCTTCCGAAATTGTAAAACGCAATCTGTGATCTGATCTGCCCGTTTTCCGGATATACATAAGCGACCGCCATCGTCATCCCGTCAGGCGAGAGACTCAGATCCATAGGATACCCCGGACTGTCGATCTGTGTCCGGAAGGATGCAATCTCCGTTCCATCTGTGCTGTAATATTTCAGCCACGTATTATCACCGTCTTCCAGGATCGCCGCTGCAACCCCCTGTTCAGCCGCTTTAGCCTTTCTGATCGGGTAAGGAGTCGTCATCTCACCCTGTTGCCCATCGACATTAAACGTCCTGATGGATGTACCGCCCTGTTCATAGACAGCGACAGCCCCACCACACACCTCAACCTCAGGCTTTTCCATAGAGAAAGCAACCGACCACAGTTCTTTTCCCTCTCCATCCATAAGGCTCGCACCGCTGATCCCATATCGAAAAATATAATTTTCCAGTTTCACATAGCCGGAGGACAGCGTGTCCTTCTCCAGATCGGAGGATGTCACTTCATAGGAACCAAACGTCCTGTACAACAAAAATCCCCGGATCCCAAACGCGGCGGCGAGTACCAGGATCACGATCGCCGCTACTGTTAGCACTCTCCGATTCCGCAGCCATCTGAGTTTTTCTTTATAATCAATAATACTCCGTATTTTATTATCTTTTTCTTCCATATATCTGTCCCTGCATTTTGTCTTTACTGACAGCCGCGGAACAGATAGAAATCCGATCTTCACTCCGCGGCTGTTCTTTCTTCTCTCTGTATCTGTAACACAGCGCTGTCCGACGGACAGCATTCTTCTGTGTCTGATCCGGTTCCAACCGTAAACCGATTATAGCATACTTTCCTTTATTTCGGGAGTAAAATTTTCTGTCCGGCATAGATGACGTCCTCCGAAGTGATCCCATTCATCGCGCAGATGTCCTTGACTCTGTTCATTGTGCCGTAATATTTTTCACTGATCTTGGAAAGAGAATCGCCCTTCTGTACTGTGTATTCCGTCAGCACATCCGCAGAAGCCGCTGTGCTTGCGGTGGTTCCGGCTGCCTCTGCCCTATCCGATTCGGAGCCGGATGTTTCACTTCCATCTGCTATGGCTCCTGCGGTTTCTGCTGTGTCTGTTCCGGTCCCGGATGTTCCACTTTCCTCTGCTGCAGTTTCGCTGCTTCCAGCCGCAGTCCCCGCATTTTCGCCTACACCCGTCCCGGACGTTCCGCTTTCACCCGCCTCTGTTCCGGATGCGCCGTTTCCATCCTCGGCAGTTTCACTGCTGCCGGACGCGCTCCCGGCGGTTTCTCCGCTATCTGGCGTATGATCAGCAGTCCCGCTGTCCGCTTCGCTCCCGGAAGATGCAGAGTTTTCGCCTTCCGCTTGTCCATCTTCCGATGAGGTTCCCGCGGAGCCAGTCTCTCCCCGTGTATCAGTCTGTTCTTCGGTCGCAGTGCTGCCGGAATTTTCTCCGGCAGTCTGGGCATTGGCCGCCACGGCTGAGGAATTTACCGGCGTGCCCTGGTTTTCCTCTGCTCCGGGGTTTCTCGTCACGTAATTCAGTCCAAGAGCAAGCACGACCGCTGCAGCGCACACTGTAACACTGTATGCAAGTCCTTTGCTGCCGGATTTCTTTTTCTGCTGTTCCTGCTTCTGCCCGACAATCTTTCGAAAATCAGATACTGCCTGATCCGCTACCTGCTCCACATTTTCCACCCGCGCATTCTGATTATGATCCACCATATAGTTCTGCATGGCTTCATTTTTTTCATAATAGATATAAAAACCGCCGAGCTTTTTCAGTGCTCCATTGTCATAAATATAAAAGGCTTCCTCTTTTTCACTGGATTCCATCCGAAACAGTACCTTGTCGTTTCCCCCGAAATGATTCAAATGTGTTTTCAGGATCCTCTCGTCGTTTTCCTCCAGATCTCCCGGAAGGCTCAGAAACCAGCCCAGGATACTCTGATCCTTAAAATACCGGTTCATTGTGTCGCTGACTCCCTTCCAGACCTTTTCGTCAAATTTCAGGTTGTCCGGGCTTACCTCCATACAGGTGATCTCCAAAGCTCCCCGCAGAAAAAAATAAGCGATCCCGTCCGCCCAGTTGTACTGTCCCAGCAGAATCGCCGCCTTCCCGGACGCTGAATCCGCCGAGAGCTTTTTCAGATACGTATATACATAATCTTCCAGATAGATCTTTTGTTTTCCCTTGCAGTCGCCGATCTGCCGGATATTTTTCGGCAGCCGGAAATATCCCTCGTTTCCCCGCGCTTCCTGCTTCTCCTCCTTGTAAACAATTTCAATCATATGATTCACCCCTTTTGTCCGATCGCAACAGTTCAGCCCTCTGAACTGTTGCGGCATCCTCCATTAAGACCATTCCGCGATGAGCCGGATGCCCGCAGACCTTATGTTTTCATACAGTCCGCACAGCATATATGCAGACGTGACTGAACTGTTACGTCCAATACAATAGCACAAATGGAATGCAGAATTTATCATTTTATGGGCATGATCCCAAAATCTTTCCGACATTTTTTTCCTGTCATGTTTTTTCCCCGCCGGGAATATCGTATATCAGATGTCCGGAAATACTTTTCCATGGCCTGACACGTAACGGTTCAGCCGCTTGAACGGTCCTGAAATTTCTTTGGACATGGCTGTGAATATCAGACATCTGTTTTGGGAAGGATATCAGTATTGGCGCAGCCTCCTGCGGACGGCAGAGACTGCGGGAAAGGATGGCAGCAAGGATGTTTGGGAAAAGAACCCCGGAGATTTTTTATATCAACGAGAGAAGCCAGACCGCCAGCGAAGAATTGGCGCAGGTTTTAAAATACTGTATTCTTCAGGCAGGACGGGAATTCTGCGAAGTGGTATTCCTCTGTATCGGAAGCGACCGCATTACCGGGGACAGCCTGGGGCCGCTGATCGGCCACCGGCTGTCGGCTTACCGGGCGCTTGGTTTTTATGTTTACGGCACACTGGACGATCCGGTCCATGCGCTGAATCTGACGGACAGGCTCCGGATGATCCGGCACAGGCACCCGAACGGACTGATCGTCGCTATCGATGCCTCTCTCGGTTCCCGCCGCCATCAGGGCTATATCACTGTGGGGTGCGGCCCGATCCGTCCTGGCGCAGGCGCGGGAAAAAATCTCCCGGAAGTTGGGGATGTTTTCATCACCGGGATCGTAAATGTGTCGGGAAGTTTCGAGCAGCTTCTCCTGCAGACTACACGGCTCTCGATGGTCTTTCACATGGCGGAAGCGATCACTCAGGGAATCCTGATCGGGTTTCAGACACTGGAGGCTGCGGCGCTGGCAGCCGTCCCGGCAGTGGCAGGCGCGGCAGCCGTCTCGGAACAGGAACTTCTGTAATTGCAGACAGCGGCCGTCCTGTGATATACTGTAGATAAGCGCGGAACAGAGAGGTTCTATCCTTTCTGTTCTGCGCTTTTTTACGCTGCATCTCAGCTGTACTAAACAAAAACAAGAAACCAGAGAGGAGGATTTCCATGGCAGCTTTTGATAAAATCCCCAGCGGGCACCCTCAGCTGGACGAGATTCTGGACTATATCCGTCTTGGAGACAATGTGGTCTGGCAGGTCTCTTCCATCGACGAGTTCCGGATCTTCGCCGAGCCCTTTGCCCGCCAGGCAGTCCGCGACGGAAGAAACGTCGTCTACATCCGGTTCGCCCAGCACGCGCCGGTTCTCGAAGACACCTCCGACATTCAGGTATGCAATTTCAATCCCGACACCGGCTTTGAGGCTTTCACAGTAGCCATCCACGAAAAGATCACGCAGGAGGGCCGGGACGCATTCTATATTTTCGACTGTCTCTCGGAACTGCAGTCTGTCTGGTACACAGACCTGATGATGGGCAACTTTTTCCGCGTGACCTGCCCGTATCTGTTCGACCTGGACACAGTCGCATACTTTCCGCTGCTGCGGGGCCGCCATTCCTATGACGCCGTCGCGCGCATCCGGGATACGACACAGCTTCTGCTGGACGTCTACTCCGGCGAAAAATATATCTATCTGCACCCTCTGAAGGTGTGGAACCGGTATTCTCCCAAGATGTTTCTCCCTCACTGTTACCGGAAAGCGGAAAATACCTTTTCCACTGTGGAAGACGGCGTAGGAATGAGCCGCTTTTACCAAACGCTTCAGAAGTCTTCCAGCCAGGCCCAGGATCAGACCTTCGACAGCTACGACCGTTTTTTCCAGGCCGCCCGACATGAATACGCCGGCGGTCACTTCAGCAGTGAAACCGGAGATCAGATCATCGCCAGCATGATGACCCGGGATGAACGCCTGAAAACACTGGTAAAAAAATACTTTCGTCCGGAAGATTATTTTCTGCTCCGCGACCGGATGATCGGCAGCGGCGCGATCGGCGGAAAAGCCTGCGGTATGCTTCTGGCCCGGAAGATCATCGAGACGGATGTGCCGGAATATGCTCAGTACAATGAACCCCACGATTCCTTCTACATCGGCTCCGACGTCTTTTACACTTACATCGTGTCCAACGGCTGCTGGCAGCTGCGCATCCGACAGCGGACAGAGGACGGATATTTCTCTGCGGCGCCGGAACTGCAGAAACATTTGCTGGAAGGAACCTTTCCTGCCTCTATCCGGGAACGTTTTATCAACATCGTGGAATACTTCGGCCAAAGCCCGTTTATCGTGCGGTCTTCCAGCTTTCTGGAGGACGGGTTCGGAAACGCCTTTGCCGGAAAGTATGAATCCGTTTTCTGTGTCAATCAGGGAAGTCTGGAGGAACGTCTGGAACAGTTTGAACAGGCGGTCCGGAGAGTATACGCCAGCACCATGGACTATTCGGCGCTGGAATACCGCCTGATGCGTCACCTGGAAAAACGCGACGAACAGATGGCCGTCCTGGTCCAACGGGTTTCCGGCTCCTACTATGGGCAGTATTTCATGCCCGGAGCGGCCGGCGTCGGCTACAGCCACAGTACATATAAATGGTATGCCGACATGGATCCGGACGCAGGGATGCTGCGGATCGTCATGGGGCTCGGCACAAAAGCCGTGGACCGGACCGGCGAAGATTACCCCCGCCTTGCCAACCTGGACCGCCCGGCCGCGACTGTTCTGACCACCGACGAGCAGCGGCACAAATTTTCCCAGCGATACATCGACGTACTCGACTGCGAGGCAAACCGCCTGTGCGAAGTGCCGCTCGCACAGCTGCTGCCTCAGCTGCCCGCCTGGTACCAGTCCATGGTACTGGAGCACGACTATGACGCGGAGAACCGCCTGCGCCAGACCGGGCGTTACCGGGACGTTCTGTACGTCAGCTGCCAGAAGCTCCTGGAGCAGAAATCCTTTACCTCACTGATGCAAAAAATGATGAAGACGCTGGAACGCGTCTACGAGAACCCGGTGGATATCGAGTACACTGTCAACATGGACGCGGACGGAGATTTCGTCATCAACCTGCTCCAATGCCGCCCCCTGTACACCGGCGGCAGCCAGAAACAGCTGCATATCGAACAGCTGCAGCTGGAATCCGTATTTTTCGAGATCCGCGACTCCTCCATGGGCCCTTCCGGATGCTGTCCGGTGGATGTGGTGATCCAGATCGATCCGGTAAAATACTACGAATATCCCTATGCGAAGAAACATGATGTGGCACGCGCCGTCGGAGCCGTCAACCAGTTTTACAAAGAAAAGCAGAAAAACATTCTGTTCCTGACCCCCGGGCGGATCGGAACGTCCTCGCCGGAGCTCGGCGTCCCGGTCACCTTCGGTGACATTTCCGGTTTCCGCATCATCTGCGAAGTCTCTGACCGGCAGGCGGGCTACCGGCCGGAATTGAGCTACGGAAGCCATATGTTCCAGGATCTCGTGGAGACGGAGATCCTGTACGGCGCGATCTGGAACAACGAAAAAACTGCCGCCTATCATCCGGATTATCTGGACGATACGCCGGATCTCTTCCCGGAAATCTGTCCGGAGTTTCCGCAACTTGCCGGCATGATCCGTGTAAAGGAACCGGAAAATCTCCGCTACTGGCTGGACGCTGTGTCAAATCACGCAGTGTGCGGAATCCCAAAAAACACCTGAGACGCAGTCCTGTGTCTGCCAGCTCCTTCGGCTCTCCGAACATAAAAAACGCCCGGTACCGGCGGTATATGTACGCGGTCTGTCCGCAGCACACATACCGCCTGCCCGAGCGGTCTTCGTACGCTTTTTATTTCATATATTCTTTTACCTGACGGTAAATACCTTCTCCGTCAAGACCATATTTGTGAAGAAGCGCCACAGCCGGTCCGGACTCGCCGAACACATCCTGCATACCGATCTTTTTCACCGGCGTCGGAGCCTTCTCGCACAGCACGTCGCAGACTGCGCTTCCAAGACCGCCGATCACGGAGTGTTCCTCTACGGTCACAACTTTTCCCGTCTCCTTCGCCGCCGCAACGATCAGCTCCTCGTCCAGCGGTTTGATCGTATGGATATTGATCACCTTTGCGTCGATTCCATCCGCCGCCAGCATTTCGGCAGCTTCCAGCGTGTAGCCCACGCAAAGACCGGTGGTGACGATGGTCACATCCTTGCCTTCCCGGAGGACAACACCTTTGCCCAGTTCAAATTTGTAATCCGGACGGTCGTTGATCATCGGTACCGCGAGTCTTCCGAAACGCATGTAAACCGGTCCCTCATGCTCGTAAGCTGCTTTCACACAAGCACGGGCCTCGATATCATCGGACGGGCTCAAAACCACCATACCCGGGATCGTGCGCATCAGAGCGATATCCTCGTTACACTGATGGCTGGCGCCGTCCTCTCCTACGGAGATTCCCGCATGGGTCGCTCCGATTTTTACGTTCAGATGGGGATAGCCGATGGAATTACGCACCTGCTCAAACGCACGGCCCGCCGCAAACATGGCGAAGGTGCTCGCAAACGGCACCAGACCTGTCGTGGAAAGGCCTGCCGCGATTCCCATCATATTTCCCTCTGCGATACCACAGTCGATATGTCTCTCCGGAAACGCTTTGCGGAAGATCCCTGTCTTGGTAGCTTCAGCAAGGTCAGCGTCCAGAACGACTACATTCTCATGCTCTTTTCCGAGTTCCACCAGCGCGTTGCCGTAGCTCTCTCTGGTTGCAATCTTCTTTACTTCTGACATAATGCTTCACCTACCTTCTCCAAATCTTCCATTGCGATCTTGTACTCCTCGTCATTCGGAGCTTTTCCGTGCCAGCCTACCTGATTCTCCATGAAGGAAACGCCTTTTCCTTTCAGCGTCTTCGCGATGATCGCCACCGGCATTCCTTTTACTGTGCGTGCTTCCTCAAACGCTGCCTTTAACTGTTCGAAATCATTTCCGTCTGCAACGTTGATGACATGGAAGTTAAACGCTTCGAATTTCTTGTCGATCGGATACGGTGTGTTGACTTTATCCACAGGTCCGTCGATCTGCAGACCATTGTTATCCACAATAACCACCAGGTTGTCCAGCTTTTTCGCGCCTGCGAACATCGCCGCTTCCCAGACCTGTCCTTCCTGGATCTCGCCGTCTCCCAGAAGCGTGTAAACACGGAAGGATTTTCCGGTCAGCTTTGCGCCCAGAGCCATTCCCGCCGCCGCGGAGATTCCCTGTCCCAAAGAACCGCTGGACATATCCACGCCCGGAATATGCTTCATATCCGGATGTCCCTGAAGATATGAGCCGAGATGACGAAGAGTCAGAAGATCCTCTTTCGGGAAATATCCTCTCTCCGCCAGCGTCGCGTACAGTCCCGGAGCCGTATGGCCTTTGGACAGCACGAAACGGTCGCGGTCCGGATCCTTCGGATTCTCCGGATCGATGTTCATCTCTTCAAAATACAGATAAGTAAAAATTTCAGTTGCAGACAAAGATCCGCCCGGATGGCCGGCTTTTGCCGCATGTACGCCGCTGACGATCCCCTTGCGGATCTCGTTCGCGGTTTTCTGAAGTTCTAAGATATTCATAGTGTTCTCCCTTTCATAAATGGCTGCCGCCCGGACAGCCATTTCTTTTTGTCCGCCATAGCAACCGTTTTGCCGGCCGGATGGCGTAACAATTCAACCATTGAAAAAAGCATTGCAGCCGGACGGTTACTCGCCGAATACAGCTTTGTAGTCTGCCTGGAATTTCACGATCCCGGCGTCGGTCAGCGGATGTTTTGTCATCTGCTCGATGACTGCATACGGAACCGTCGCGATGTCGGCGCCTGCCAGCGCACAGTCGGTCACATGGATCGGGTTACGGATGCTTGCAGCGATGATCTGGGTGTCGATGTCGCCGGCCACGTCAAAGATCTCTGCGATCTCGCGGATCAGATCCACGCCGCGCACACTGATGTCGTCCAGACGTCCCAGGAACGGAGATACATACGTTGCACCTGCACGCGCTGCCAGAAGCGCCTGGTTTGCGGTGAAGATCAGCGTCACATTGGTCTTGATCCCCTCTGCGGACAGTACTTTGACTGCCTTCAGTCCTTCTACGGTCATCGGGATTTTTACGACCATGTTCGGGTGGATCTTCGCGATCTCACGACCTTCTTTGATCATGCCCTCAGCGTCTGTGGTAGTAGCTTTCACTTCTCCGCTGATCGGTCCGTCAACAATCGTGGTGATCTCTTTGATGACCTCCTCGAAGTTACGTCCCTCTTTCGCGATCAGGGACGGGTTGGTCGTAACGCCGCAGATCACTCCCATATCATTTGCCTTGCGGATATCCTCTACCTTTGCTGTGTCGATAAAAAATTTCATGATGTACCTCCTTATACATTACCGTGGTTTTGCCGCTGTGTCGTTTGTTCAGCAGCTGTATTTTATACTGTAAGTATAGGAAATTTCCGGCAAAAGGTCAAGATGTCCGACTTTTTATTAATAAATTTTTACATTAATAATTTTCGCTTTTATTAATATTTTACCCGGTTTTAACAGTGTTTCCCACCCGGATTCATATCCTTTTCGCATTTTTCGCAATACTGCGGGGAAATTATTATTAATAATTTTCCGTAAGCTGTTTATTTTTCTTTTTTGTTCCGCCGCTTTTCAGAGGGCCTCCCCGCGCGTAAGAAGTGCTCCGGCGGGCAATCAGCTTCGGCTCATATTCGATATGATAGGTGCTGATCGGCTCGTCGCCCTCGTGGTAACTCTGCTGGGAATGGATCTTCCGGATGATAATGTCGCAGGCATCCCGGCCCTTCAGGGATACAAAATGGTCGATCGTCGTCAGAGAGATAGCATGCAGGCTGGAGTAGATCGTATTGTCACAGCCAAGGACGGAAATCTCTCCGGGGATCCGGATCTTTTCCTCCAGCAGCGCGTCCATGATCCCGAAGGCGATCATATCGTTCATCCCCGCGATAGCCGTCATCTCCCTGTCCTCCCGGAGCAATTCCCTGGTCAGTGTGTATCCCATCTTGTATTCGGAATCCATACTCGGAATCCGGTTGTCCATATCGTCGGCCGCGGCCTTGACGATCACACCGTCTCCGCATCCCGCCTCGGAAAACTCCCGGACAAACCCTTCGACGCGCTTCAGGCGCTGTCCCTGGCGGGACGTCAACGGCGGCGACGCGAAAGCCACCTTCCGGTGGCCGAAGTCCAAAAGATGGCGGGCCATCAGCCGCCCGGGCTTCGCATTGTTCAGCTCCACCGCGTCAATCTCCAGCAGTTCCTCCCGGTTGTTGATGATGACCAGAGGAATCACTCCCGCCAGCTCACTGACCTGTCCGCTACAGTTTTTGCTGGGATTGCAGGTATAGATGATTCCAAGAGGCCGGACACTCTTCATCATTCTCAGATAATTTTCCTCGATCCTCAGATCCCTCTGGGTATTGCATACAAAAACGCCGTAACCCTTTTCCTTCGCCACTTCCTCGATCCCCTGCAGGAGCATCACATAGTAAGGATTGGTCAACGTCGGACAGAACACAACGATCAGTTTGTGCCGGTTCTCCTTCCGGATCTTCCGCTTCGGCACCTCATACCCCAGTTCCCGGGCCGCTTCCTCCACCTTCCGTATCGTCTCTCTTCCGAACGAGACGTTCTCCTTCCGGTTCAGGATCATCGAGACGGTCCCCTGGGACACGCCCGCCGCTCTGGCCACATCCCCGGATGTCACCCGCTTTTTTCCCATGATCTCTCACTCCCTGTCAGTTGTCTTATAACCATCCATCTGTGCGGAACGGTTACAGCATCCATCCACTGAAAATCGCTTCGCGGCGGCTGAAGGCCGCCGGCACATCATGCTCATCTGCACAACCGGCGTTCGCTTACAGTTCCGTACGGCCTTCCAGTGCGCGCAGAAGCGTTACCTCATCAATGTTCTCCAGGTCGCCGCCGACGGGAACGCCGCTGGCGATCCGGGTCACCCGGATCCCGGTAGGCTTGATCAGTTTGCTGATATACATCGCCGTCGTCTCGCCCTCCAGACTGGAGTTGGTGGCGATAATGACCTCTTCCACATCGCCCTGAAGGCGCTGCATCAGCTCCTTCAGACGGATATCGTCGGGACCCACGCCGAGCATCGGAGAGATCGCGCCGTGCAGCACATGGTACACACCCTCGTAGCGCCCTGTCTTCTCGTAGGCCGCCAGGTCCTGGGGATGCTCCACCACCATGATCTGCTTCTGATTCCGCTTCGGATCCCGGCAGATCGGACATAATTCGCTGTCCGTCAGCGTCTGACAGCACTTACAGTAGCGCACATGATCCTTTGCCTCAGTGATCGCCGACGCCAGCTGTGTCGCCTGCTCCGCGGGCATACTCATGATGTGAAATGCAAGCCGCTGGGCAGTTTTCGCGCCGATCCCCGGCAGACGGGACAACTGCTCAATCAGCTTGTTAATATATCCGCTGTAATAATCCATCAGAACGAAAAGCCTCCGCCAAGTCCCATACCGCCAGTCAGCTTGGACATTGCCGCGGCCGCTTCCTCTTCCACCTTGCGAAGGGCTTCATTGGTCGCTGCCATGATCAGGTCTTCCAGCATCTCGATGTCGTCCGGATCCACAACTTCCTCTTTGATCTTTACAGCGGTCACTTCCTTCTTCCCGGAAATCGTCACTTCCACCGCTCCGCCGCCGGCTGAAGCGGTAAACGACTTCTCCTCCAGCGCTTTCTGGTTTTCTTCCATCTGCTTTTGCATCTTCTGTGCCTGCTTCATCAGATTGTTCATGTTCCCGGGCATTCCTCCCGGAAATCCTCCACGTTTTGCCATCGTATTCTTCCTCCTGCTTTCTGGCTTTGTTCTAACTCACCGAAGAGTTACGCTTTACTCAAATTCCTCCGGCTCATCGTCATCGTCGTCATAATCGATGGGCATATGAACCGCTTCCTCCAGCAGACTGTCCACGGAGATCTCGGACAGCGCACTGTTCTTTTTCTGATCCGCCAGGATCAATTCCAGTTCCACAGTCTTTCCGACCGTCTGCTCTATGATCTGCTGCAGTTCCTGACGGGCGTCCAGGCGGTCCAGATACATCCCGGCAAGACTGTCCTGGAATTCCACAAACAGCCGGGCTTCCCCCGTCTCCTTATTATACTTCGGAACGGCATTCAGCAAAAAGTGCCGGAATGGCTCGCCCGCCTGACCGGCAATCATCTTCCACTGGGCACGGATCCTCTGCAGATCCTCCGGAGCCGCCTTTTCCGAA
Organism: Candidatus Fusicatenibacter merdavium; assembly: GCA_019115005.1. Lineage (GTDB taxonomy): Bacteria > Bacillota > Clostridia > Lachnospirales > Lachnospiraceae > Fusicatenibacter > Fusicatenibacter merdavium. The sequence goes on from DXEK01000165.1 coordinate 15,029, forward strand.
GGCCGTACAGCCGACGCCGCCTGCCCCGGGCCCGCTCCCTGCGGAACAGCCGCCTGCGCCGGCACCTGGCCGTACGCTGCAGCCGAAACTGCCTGAACCGGGATTCCCTGCTCCATCTTCTCCTCCAGAACCCTGAGTCTATCCAGAACGGAATCCAGATTCGTCTCCATCTGGGGCCGGCAGAGCTTCACCAGCGCCACCTCCACCAGGACCCGCTTCTGCACCGCAAATCTCAGCTGGTTGGAAAGTTCTGACAGAATACGAATATAACGCATCAGCGTCTCGTCGTCAACCATCTTGCTTTCTTCCTGCAGAATACGGTACTGTTCCGCAGACACATCCAGCACTTCTTCCTCCTCACCGGAATTACCGATCAGAAGAAGATTTCTCAGATACCAGGTAAAGTCCGTGACAAACTGTCCCAGTTCTTTTCCCTGCAGGATCAACTGCTCCAGCGTATGGATGCTCGCCGACACATCGCCTTTCAGGATACAACGGAGCATACGGCTGAAAATCTCGGTGTCCACCGTCCCCAGCACTTCCAGCACTTTTTCGTAGGTCAGTTTCTGTCCGAGATAAAAGGAGATACACTGGTCCAGAAGGCTCAGCGCGTCACGCATCGCGCCGTCGGCCGCCTTCGCGATATAGCGGATCGCCTTGTCCTCGACCTCCACATGTTCCGTTTCCATCAGTTCCTTCAGCCGGTCTGCGATGGTATCCACCGAGATCCTCTTAAAATCATAACGCTGACACCGGGACAGGATCGTCACAGGGATCCGGTTCGCCTCTGTGGTCGCCAGGATGAAAATCACGTAGGACGGCGGCTCCTCCAATGTCTTCAGCAGGGCGTTGAACGCACCCGTGGAAAGCATATGCACCTCGTCGATAATATAAACCTTGTACCTGCCCTGGGTCGGGCGGTATGCCACCTCATCCCGGATCTCCCGGATGTTGTCGACGCCGTTGTTGGACGCCGCGTCGATCTCTATGACGTTGGTGGAGATTCCCGCCTGGATCGCCTTGCAGGACGCACATTCGTTACAGGGGCTGCCGTCCACCGGATGCTCGCAGTTCACGGCTTTGGCAAGAATTTTGGCAATCGTAGTCTTACCTGTCCCGCGGGTCCCGCAGAACAGGTAAGCATGTCCGAGCCGGTCGGCTTTCATTTGGTTTTTCAGTGTCGTAACGATATGATCCTGCCCCTTGACATCCGCAAAGGTGTCCGGCCGGAATTTCCGGTAAAGAGCAGTATAACTCATGAATATCTCTCCTGATCTCTGTCACAAAATTTTCTGTCGTCTCTGAATCTGTTGCAGACCCGCAGTGCGGAAACCCGTCCGCGCGTCAGTCACCGAAGCTGATGCCGATGCGTTTCGCATCCAGTACGACCTGGTCGTCCGGAGCTACCGTCTTCAGCTTTCCGGCACAGGATTCCAGCGGAACTTTCTTGATCTTTCCGTTGATGATCCCCACCATATATCCATACTGGCCGTCCATGATCAGCTGAGCTGCCTCGGAGCCGATCCGTGTGGAAAGTACACGGTCATACGGACATGGACTTCCGCCGCGCTGCATGTGGCCCGGAACGGTGACGCGGATCTCCATACCGGTCATTTCCTCGATCTCCTTCGCTATCTTGTAGGAGACAGACGGGTATTTCTTGGCGTTGGCTTCCAGTTTCTTTTTCATTTCCTTCTTCGGCAGCGCTGCGTCTTCCTTGGAGATCGCTCCCTCCGCAACCGCCAGGATCGTAAATCCGCTGCCGTTTTTACGCCGTTTCTCGATCGCCTCGACGACTTTGTTGATGTCATAGGGGATCTCCGGGATCAGGATCACGTCCGCGCCGCTGGCGATACCTGCATACAGAGTCAGCCAGCCAACCTTATGTCCCATAATCTCCACGATAAAGACTCTCTGATGGGAAGAGGCTGTCGTGTGGATGCAGTCGATGGCTTCTGTCGCTATGTTGACCGCGCTGTAGAAACCGAAGGTCATATCGGTTCCCCAGATATCGTTGTCAATGGTCTTCGGAAGATGCAGAATATTCAGCCCCTCTTCTCTCAGGAGGTTGGCCGTTTTCTGCGTTCCGTTTCCGCCGAGGATTACCAGACAGTCCAGGCGGAGCTTGTGGTAGGTCTGTGTCATCGCCTCCACTTTGTTCAGTCCGTTTTCATCCGGAACACGCATCAGTTTAAACGGCTGGCGGGAGGTACCGAGGATCGTGCCGCCCCGTGTCAGGATACCGGAAAAATCTTTGGAGGTCAGCATCCGGTAGTCTCCGTAGATCAGTCCCTTGTAACCGTTCATGAATCCGTACACTTCCAGATCTTTTACATTGTTGGCCAGACCTTTTACCACGCCGCGCATCGTCGCGTTCAGCGCCTGGCAGTCGCCGCCGCTTGTCAGCAAACCAATTCTTAACATTTGACATTCCCATCCTTTACTCTGTATTTTGGCAGACGGCAGGGCGGATGTTTCAGGGGCGTTTTCCTGTCTTCTCTCTGTGTTCTCCCGCTCTGGTGCTCTGCACAATGATATTCAGCCGGCCGGGCGTGATCGGTGTCTTCCGGTCGGCTGATGATATTCATAGTATACCTTATTTTTTCAGGAGCCACAACGTTTTTTTCTCACTTGCCCTGAGAAAAATGCAGCAGTTCATCCAGATCCGCTTCCGGCGTGGTGATCGGAGCGATCCGGTAAGTATCCGCCAGCAGTTTCAGAACGTTCGGCGAGAGGAATGCCGGGAGTGTCGGGCCCAGGCGGATATTTTTTATGCCAAGATGCAGAAGCGTCAGGAGGATGCAGACGGCTTTCTGTTCATACCAGGACAGAACCATGGACAGAGGCAGATCGTTTACCGTGCACTGGAAGGCGTCCGCGAGGGCTGCAGCGATCCTGATCGCACTGTAGGCATCGTTGCATTGTCCGATGTCCATGAGCCTCGGGAGGCCGTTGATCGATCCCAGCTGCAAGTCGTTAAACCGGTATTTTCCGCAGGCCAGCGTCAGGATGACCGTGTCTTTTGGAGCTTTCTGTACAAATTCCGTGTAGTAGTTTCTGCCGCTGCGGGCCCCGTCGCAGCCTCCAACCAGGAAGAAGTGGCGGATCGCTTTGTTTTTCACTGCGTCAACGACCTGAGCTGCCTGAGACAGTACGGCGTCGTGGCCGAATCCGGTCGTGACTTCCGTACCTCCGTTGCTCCCGGTAAACTGCCGGTCTTCCGGGTAACCGCCCAGCTCCAGAGCTTTCTCGATCAACGGCGTAAAATCTTTGTCCTCGCCGATGTGGACCATCCCCGGATACGTTACGACCTCGGTGGTAAATACCCGGTCTGCATAGCTCTCTTTCACCGGCATCAGACAGTTGGTCGTAAACAGAATCGGCGCCGGAAGATCCGCGAATTCTTTCTGCTGGTTCTGCCATGCGGTACCGAAATTCCCTTTGAGATGGGGATATTTTTTCAGTTCCGGGTAGGCATGGGCCGGGAGCATTTCTCCGTGAGTGTAGATATTGACGCCTTTTCCTTCGGTCTGTTCCAGAAGGAGCTTCAGGTCACGCAGATCATGGCCGGTAATCACGATGAACGGGCCTTTTTCTACCTTCAGCGGCACGGTGACGGGTGCCGGCGTTCCGTAGGTTTCCGTGTTGGCGCGGTCCAACAGTTCCATACAGGTAAGATTTACCTTTCCGGTCTCCAGCACCACCGGCAAAAGCTGATCCGTCTCCCAGTCCTGCGCCAGGACAAACAGGGCTCTGGTAAGGAAAGCATTCACTTCCTCACTGGCATATCCGAGCACCATCGCGTGGTACGCGTAGGCAGCCATTCCGCGGATGCCGAAGAGCAGCAGTGATTTCAGGGAACGGATGTCTTCGTCCGCTTCCCACAGTCGCTTCATATCGTATTCGTCCGTACTTCCGCACCGCGCCGTACAGGATGCGCAGCCGGGCGCCACCCGTCCCTTTTCCTCTCTCACCCGGCGGATCATTCTGCGGATGGCGTCGTCGTCAAAGCTGACGTTCGTAACTGTCGTGAACAGTCCTTCCAGGATCAGACGGTCCGTGTCTTCTGTCTTCGGATTCGAAGCACAGGCACAGGCAAGACCGATCAACGCTCCCGTCAGCTCGTCCTGCAGATTCGCAGTCTCAGCCGTCTTTCCGCACACGCCTGCCTTACCCATACATCCGCTGCATCCTGCCGTCTGTTCACATTGAAAACAAAACATTTTTTTCTCCATTTTTTCCTCCTTCTGACACACTTGCTGCGTCAATAACTAATTTTTCCGTCTGTGGAGATTGTGACCACCTGACAGGAAAGAGATTTTCCGCTTGCCTGAAGCGCTTTTTTCGCTGCCAGTTCGATCCCGCCGCAGCATGGCACTTCCATACGCACAACCGTCACGTTCCGGATCTCATTTTTCCGGAAGATCTCCGTCAGTTTCTCTGAATAGTCCGTCATATCCAACTTCGGACATCCCACCAGCACGACCCGGCCGCGGATGAAATCTCTGTGAAACTCCGCATAGGCATAGGCGGTACAATCCGCGGCGACGAGCAGCGACGCGTTCTGAAAATACGGCGCGTTCGGCGGGACCAGCTTGATCTGGACCGGCCACTGGCGAAGCTGAGACACGGAGATTCCGCCCGCTTTTTCCGACTCCTGCTCCCCGTCAACCGCTGGTGCAGACAGACGGCTCTTTTTATTTTCCAGGACTGCCGCTTCATCGTAAGCCGCCGCCTCGCGGACCGTAAATGAAATCGCGTCCACCGGGCAGGCCGGCAGGCAGTCCCCGAGACCATCGCAATAATCATCGCGCAGCAGCCTGGCTTTCCCGTCCACCATGCCAATGGCGCCTTCGTGGCAGGCCTGCGCGCATAAGCCGCAGCCGTTGCATTTTTCTGTATCAATCTGAATAATCTTTCGAATCATTCGTTTCTCTCCTTTCCTGTGCCCTGTGTCAATCGCAGGTTTATCATACGACAGATTCCGTGATACGTCTGTTGCATTTGCAACAGAAATCAAAAAGAAAAAAATACCGATCAGTTGGATGACTGTGCAGTCAACCGGCTGATCGGTTCTTCTGTTCATAATGGTTCGACCAACTGAACGGTTATTCTATTTTCTCCGGCAGCACGACCGGAATCGTCTCTTCGATCTCCACCTGATCCGGACGGACCTGGCAGCGGGCCGCCATGATCCGCACGCCGGCACGCTCCGCTTCAGCCAGAGCTTCGGCAAACTCCGGCTGTCGGGCTATATTCGGCATAAACCGCTTCGCCGTCCCGAATTTTACGACAAATAAAAGGTACGCCTCATACCCGTCGTCCCGGCAGGCAATCAGTTCGTGTACATGCTTCTCTCCCCTTACGGTCGGCGCATCGGGAAACAGTCCTGTACCATCCTGATTCAGGGTCACTCCCTTCACCTCCATCAGGGCCTTTTTTCCATCCCGGCAAAACGCCAGATCAAATCTTGAATTTCCGTATTTCTGTTCCGGCCGTATCCCGGTGATCCGACTTCCCGGGAACGCCTTCCCGCTCTCCAGCCATTCCCGCGCCAGAACATTCGGCGCCTGGGAATCAATATTATAACAGACCCCGTCCTTTTCCACGGCGATCAGTGAAAACCTGGTCTTCCGGCTGGGATTGTCATGCTCCTGTATCCAGGCAGTGGCGCCTTCCGTCAGGAGTTCTCCCAGCCTTCCGGTATTTTTCACATGACACAGTTCCTCCTGGCCGTCCAGTTTCACCCGCGCCAGAAAACGGTTGGGCCGTTCCAGAAAAATCCCCTTTCTGATTCCGTCATATCTCATTTACTCTTCTGCCTTTCCTGTTGTCTTTTCCATTTTCTCTTTGCTTGTCTCTCCGTCGTCTTGCCTGTCCGGTTTTACTTTTACGGTGTTATCTTCATCATGTTATAAATCCCTTTTTTACCGAACAGCTTCGACCGCCTTGCGGATCTCCTCTTACAGAATGGCTTCAATCACCTCGCGGATCTCCCTGCAGCACTCTCCGTCCAGAAGAATTTCCCTGGCCCGCAGCACATCGAGTCCTTCTCTGCCTTCTTCCTCCGCTCTGCGGAAATCGGAAAAGTCTATACCCGTGTTTGGCAGATCGAGCACAGACCTTCCCGTCACCGTCCGAAAATGGCAGCAGGCGATCAGATAATCTCCATACACCGACGCGTGGGCTCCGTCCTTATAGTAGAGATCTATCTCCGGCCGGAGTTTTCTCACTTCCTGCCATACCTCCCCCACAGGTGAGATCAGGCAGTCATTTTCCTCTGCCATTCCACGGTACACCCGGTTCATCTGCGCCTGCTCCTGCGGCTCGTCTTTTTTTGCCCAGGTTTCCACAAGAACCGGCCGTACGCCGGCAGTTTTGCACAGATCGATCAGATACTTTCCACACTGCCTGGTCGTCTCCTCTCCCGGAAACGGATGAGCCGCCTGCTGCAGAAAACAGTCGTCGTAGCCGCCGTATAAAAGATTGTATCGGATCTCATATGCCTCCTTTCGGTGCCACTCCCAGGATCTCCCGGAGTGGGAAAGCATCACGGACTCCGCCGGCTCCCCGGTTCCCGCCTGATATAACTTTGCAAACAACTGCGGCATATCGTTGAAATAAGTGTGGCTGTTGCCGATAAAAAGAAATTTTTTCATAGTGCATCTCCTCTGCGTCTGCATAAATGATTTTCAGATCTGCTGATCCTATGATATCGGGGCAAAAGGTATTTGGGCCCCAACGATGCTACGGATTGCTCCGCACTTCGTGCTCCCGCAATCCTGAAAACACCTCAAATCCGCTCATTTTTCTTCGAAAAATGGCTACTCTTCGGTGTTTTGCGCTCCACAAAGTCATAAATTTTCATGCAAGCATGAAATTTATGACCTTTTGTCGCTTGTCTCATCCTATTATACAACCGACGGACCACATTTCCAAGCGGCATTCCTTCTACAGCAGAACTGTTAGTTACCGTTCAGCCAGCTGAACGGTAACCGGCATCCAGCCATTGAAAATCGCTTCGCGATGGGCCGGATGCCCACAGGCACTATGTTTTCACACGGTCTGCGCAGTAAATGCGCAGACCTGGTTGAACTGTAACAACTGTTACAAACTTTCAGACCCGTTCTACCGGCAGAACTTCTGCAGTCTCCTCCTATAGTCAAAGATCAATTCCATCTTTTACTCCCGGAGAAAATGTGCTATTATAATATTATTTATTCATTAAACAAACAAAGAGAATCAAGATTCTATTTTCAAAATTGAAAAGGTAACAGAAAATGAGTGATCAAACACCGGAAAATCAATACGAAGACTTTCCATTCAATGACAACAGTTTTATCAATGTATCATATCTGCGTTCCCCGTCCAACTATGCCTCTCACTGGCATACCTACGGAAAATTTATCCTTTGCATTGCCCCGGGGGAAGCTGTATTTACCGTATCCTCAGAAACCTATACACTGAAAGAGCGTGATCTGCTTATGATCTGGCCCTGCGAGCTTCATTCGATCGAGACCGCTCCGCAGGGAAGTCTGCTGATCATCCAATATCCCGGACATATGCTCTCCTGCACCAGTGAACTTCACATGCTTCAGGACTTTATCACACATCAGCATCTCCTGTCTGCAGAAGAATTTCCGGAGCGGGCCGAACAGGCCGCGAAGCTGCTCCGCCAGATCAAGACGCTCTCCGAATCAGCAGAACCCTTCCGTGACACACGGAAGCAGATCTGTCTCATGGAACTTCTTCTGCTGCTGGGCCAGGACTTCTCCATTCCGTCTCCTTCGGACGTGGAAACAAACACTTCCCGGCACAGTACCCGCGTCCTGCAAAAGCTTTCCCGGGCCTGTTCCTACATCAGCCAGAACTGCGAAAAAAATATCACGCTGGAGGATGCGGCCTCCTACGCCGGTTTCAGCAAATACCATTTTTCAAGGATCTTCAAGGAATACATGAACACTTCCTTTACCGCCTACCTGACCTCCCAGCGGATCCAGAAGGCGATCACTCTGTTCACGCAGCAGGAACTCTCGATCACCGACGCTGTTTTTCTCTCCGGTTTCGGCAGCGTGGCATCCTTTAACCGTTCCTTCAAGCAGCAGATGGGATGTACCCCTTCCGAGTATCGCAGCAGAATGAGCGGAGGCATGGAAACCTGCCAGGATTCCAAAACTTTCTCTTGACGAATCCCTGCCACCGGTTCTTATAATTAATATGTACCACATAAAAATTCCCCTGTAGGCTGTGGCATACTGCCATCAGCTGTCTGCAGAACGGATCTCACACAGTAAGGAGGTTTTCCACATGGAATGTCCAGAAACCAATCAGAATAATGAAGAAAAGAAACCATACGTTCTCCTGATCAACGGAAGTCCTAACGGACACGGCTGTACCTACACTGCTCTGGAGGAAGTATCCAAAACCCTGAATCAGGAAGGCGTCGACACGGAGATCATTCATGTCGGAAACAAGCCGATCCGCGGATGTATCGGCTGCAAAAAATGTATGACTGCCGGCAGATGCGTGTTCGACGATCTGGTCAACGAAGTTGCCCCGAAATTTAACGCCTGCGACGGCATCGTCATCGGCTCCCCTGTTTACTATGCCTCCGCCAACGGCACACTGATTTCCTTCCTCGACCGCCTGTTCTACAGCTCACTTGCTGACAAAACCATGAAGGTCGGAGCCGCGGTCGTAAGCTGCCGCAGAGCCGGAAATACCGCGACCTTTGACGAATTAAACAAATACTTTACCATCTCTGAAATGCCCGTCGTGTCCAGCCAGTACTGGAACATGGTACACGGGAATTCCCCGGAGGAAGTCCGCCAGGATAAAGAAGGCCTGCAGACGATGCGCACGCTCGGCAGAAATATGGCCTTTCTGATCAAGAGCATCCGTCTCGGCCGCGAGGCTTACGGATTGCCCGAAAAAGAAGAGCAGCATATTTTCACTAATTTTATCCGATAAACGACAGGCAATTTCACACCAACGCAGTCCAGGTGCTTTATGCAAAAGGCATGGACGGGCCTCTCATTTTCCTGCCAGGCAGACAGGCGGAAAGAACCCTTTCGCCTGGCAGGGAATAGCGTTCTAGGTTTTGCGTAACCATTCAGCAAGCGGAAGCATTACCGCATTCAGCTATAAATCATGGCATTCCGGTTACCGTTATCATTTATTATTGTCGTTTCGGTTGTCATCGGTGGTGTTCCGTGTTCCATCCTCAACACCATCCACGGTATCTTCAGTTCCGTCTTTTACCCCGTCCACGGCATCTTCAGCGCCGTCTCGGACTCCGTCTATCGTATCCTCCACGCCGCCCTTCAGGTCCTCTCCGGCATCCTGGATATCATCCCCGAGTGTATCATCCGGATTCGTCTGGTCCTGACGGTCCGTACCGTTCGTGACGTCATTGACCATATTTTCCTTTCCTGCACCCTGGCTGTCTGTATTCTTCTGCCCGCAGGCTGTCATCGCCGTCAGCGCAGCTGCAAACACAATTCCAAACATTGCCATTTTTCTGTTTTTCATTCTCTTCATCTCCTTTTGCGAAAAATCAACATGACCTTTTGATCTTCATGACATCATATTGCTTTATGTAGTATACGGAAATTTCCGGCAAATATACGGATGCAGACAGCAAAGACTGCTGCAGCCACACGCATAAATTTCCGCGCAGCCGCAGCAGTTTTTCATTTCTGACAAATATTTCTTTTTATCAATTTTTTTCACTCACCAGGAAGCCAACTGAACAAACCCGATCGTCTCCGACCGCCGGAACCTCCCGATGATGAAACATCAGGGACATCGCTCCCCTCGCCTCAAACAGCCGCAGGCTTTTCAGCTTCCCGAGATCACATCCTGCATGTCATACAGGCCCGCCGGCTTTCCGGCCAGGAATTTCGCAGCCTCCACCGCTCCTTTTCCGAACACGCCTTTGGAGTAGGCCTGATGAGAAAACGTAATCACTTCGTCCGGTCCTGCAAAGATCACATCATGATCCCCGACGATCGTACCGCCCCGCACTGCGGAAACACCGATCTCCTTCGGGTCCCTCTGCTCATGGCGCTGGCTGCGGTCAAAAGTATAATGATACGTATTACCCATCGCCTCGTTCAGGCTGTCCGCCAGCGCCAGGGCAGTTCCGCTGGGCGCGTCACATTTCAGTTTATGATGCTTCTCCACAATCTCCATATCAAATCCGGCAGCAGCCAGAACCTTCGCCGCATCCTGAATCAGTTTCAACAGCGTATTGATTCCCAGAGACATGTTCGCGGAGCGCAGAACAGCGACTTCCCTGCTGGTCTGCTGCACCTTTTCCACCTGCTCCGGCGTCAGGCCTGTTGTACAGAGTACGAGCGGCAGCTTTCTGCTGCGGCAGTATTCCAGGACACCGTCGGTGGCCTTAAACGACGAAAAATCAATCATTGCATCCGCCGGCACATCGCAGGCGTTCAGATCCGTAAACACCGGATATCCGTTGTCTTTATTGTCAACCACATCCACACCGGCCACGATCTCAACCGACGGGTCATCTTTCACAAGTCCGGAGATGACCTGACCCATATGTCCATTACAGCCATGCATAATTACCTTTACCATTTTCTTCCGTTCCTCCTGTCAAAAAATTCTCCTGAAAACTCTCATCGCCTGCAGGAGTTGTCCCGCAGGCGACGATACACATCGCGCAAAACCATCTTCCCCTTCCGGGAAGACGGTTTTGCGCGATAACTTCACATTACATCAAGCCGAACGCCTTCAGTTCCGCCGCCAGTCTTTCCTGATGTGCCGGCTCCATCTCTGTCAGAGGCGCGCGCAGCGGTCCGACATTTTTTCCCATGAGATTCAGGGCAGCCTTCACCGGGATCGGATTCACCTCGCAGAACAGCGCGTCGATCAGAGGCAGCGCATCCAGCTGCATCTGACAGGCTTCCTTTGTGTTTCCTTCCAGATATTTCATGACCATATCATGGGTATACTGCGGAGCCACATTGGAAAGGACCGAAATTACACCTTTACCGCCCAGGGACAGCAGCGGGATCACCTGATCATCATTACCGGAATACAGATCAATGTTTCCATCGGTCAGGTGCATGATCTTTGCAACCTGAGAAATATTACCGGACGCTTCCTTCACACCTACGATATTTTCTACATTTTTTACCAGTTCCGCGATCGTCTCCGGAGCGATATTCACACCGGTACGGCTCTGAATATTATACAGAATGATCGGAAGAGAAACACTGTTTGCGATCGTCGTATAATGAGCGATCAGGCCCTTCTGCGTCGCTTTATTATAATACGGGGAGACGAGCAGCACACCGTCCGCGCCATATTTTTCCGCTTCCTGGGACAGATAACATGCGGTCTGCGTGCAATTAGATCCTGTACCTGCAATGACCGGGATCCTGTGATTTACTTTCTCTACGGTATAGCGGATCGCCTCGAGATGTTCCTCATGGGTCAGCGTGGAAGATTCGCCTGTGGTTCCGCAGATAATAATCGCATCGGTTCCGCCGGCAATCTGCTCCTCGATGATCTCTCCCAATTTTTCATAGTTTACTTCCAATGTTTCCGTCATTGGTGTAACGATCGCCACACCTGCTCCTGTAAAAATAGCCATACCTTTTCCTCCTTAAAAAAGAGGCGAACCATCGATGAAACGTCCGCCTCTTATCCTGATACTTGTAGTACATTCCGGCAGATAGCGCTCCATCCATCGATGACAGTCGCAGACTTATTCAGCCTGCGCCCAGAAACCGTGCCCTGCGGAGAGCACGTTTCTTCGGCATGTTTTCCTTTCGGCGGCTTTCCTCTGACCCGTCTCATCCGGCAGCGTACTGATAAAACATGCGACCTCTATCTCCTGTTACACTGGCAATTATCTGACTTTCTGCTGATAATTACCTATTTTTTTCAATATACCATTATTGCCCGCTGTTGTCAATAATGCGATGGATTTTTTGGAGGGGGGACGAAAGGCGCCAAAGCCGGCGGGACGGTGCGCGGGGAGACGGCGGCGGGCGGCGCGGGGGCGGCGGGAAATATGGAATGCGTGCTCACTCCGACAGACAGACAGAGAGGCAGGGATGTTCGCCGGTCGCGGAGCGGTTTTTCGTTTTTTCCTGCGCTGTGTTGTGTCCCGCTCCGTGCCTCGTCGGACATTCCTGCCCTCTCTGTCCGTCTGTAGTCGCAAGCACTGCATTTCCATATTTCTCTCCGCCCCC
>DXEK01000166.1 GCA_019115005.1 Candidatus Fusicatenibacter merdavium
GGAGCGCAAAACACCGAAAAGTAGCCATTTTTCGAAGAAAAATGAGCGGATTTGAGGTGTTTTCAGGATTGCGGGAGCACGAAGTGCGGAGCAATCCGTGTCTCATGCCCATTTGTCGGGCAACTCATAAATATGTATGGAAGACAGAAGTAGCAGTTCAGTTGCCGGAACTGTTATAGATCTAGTGATTTTGGAGGTAATGTTATGTCCTATCATATTATTGCAGACAGCTGCTGCGAGCTGACGGAAGAAATGAAGAAGGATCAGGGAATCGAGACGGCATCGCTGACCCTGGAAGTAGGAGGCGAAACGATCGTTGACGACGAGACGTTTGACCAGCGATCTTTTCTGGCAAAGGTTGCAGCCTGTCCGGAATGCCCGAAGTCTGCATGTCCGTCTCCGGAAGTCTACCAGAGCGCTTTCGAAGGGGAAGCGGAGCATTTGTATGCGGTGACACTTTCCTCCGAGTTAAGCGGATCTTACAACAGTGCGATGCTGGGAAGAAGCCTGGCGATGGAAAAGGACGGCGGAAAAAAGATCCATGTGTTTAACTCCAAGAGCGCGTCGGTAGGAGAAACCCTGATCGTCGACAAAATTGTGGAATGTGAAAAAGCGGGGATGGCGTTTGGCGAAGTTGTCAACACAGTGGAGCAGTATATCAGCGAACAGAACACGTATTTTGTGCTGGAAAATCTTGAGACGCTCCGAAAAAACGGCAGGCTTTCCAACCTGAAAGCGTTCGTCGCGTCGGCGTTGAAGATCAAGCCTGTCATGGGTTCGACGCCCGAGGGAACAATCTGCCAGCTGGATCAGGCCCGGGGGATCAATAAGGCGCTGATGAAGATGGTCGATTATATCGTAAAAAATGTCAAAGAGCCGGAGAAGAAAGTACTTGGAATCTCTCATTGCAACTGTCCGGAACGTGCGGAGATCGTCCGGGATGCGATCCTCGAGAGGATCTATGTGAAGGATTCCTTTATCCTGGATACCCGGGGCGTCAGCAGTATGTATGCCAATGACGGCGGCGTCATAGTGGTGATCTGAACAGGTATCTTTTGACCGATCAGCCGGACGAGTTGTTACGGACTGCTACATTTTCCCTGAAGTTTCGGGGAGGAAAGGCTTTTATTTTCCCGAAAACTGTAGTATAATCTTAAATAATTATGCAGCTGCGTCATGCGGCGTAATATTACAGTGCTTGGAAAGGAAGTCGGAAGATGAGTCAGGAAAAGGTTGATAAATATAAAAAAGAGAAGGCAAACCGTCAGAAGCTGATGCGACGTGAAAAATGGCTGTTCCGTCTGGAGTGTACAGCTACGGTTCTGGTGCTGTGCGGTTTGATCGCCTGGTTTTCTATGGCGGTTTACAGCAACGTGCAGGCGAAGCGGGAGAGTGAGCGCGAGGCTGTCACAACGACGATGAACGTGACGGGTATTCAGAACTATCTGTCGGATATCAACGCTTCTCTGGAAGACACAACAGAGGAAGAATAGAAAGAAAATAGAAAACAAACAAACGTGTAAGATCAAAATCAGTGTAAAAGAATGGACCGCCGTTAAAAGCAGTCCTTTCTTTTTATGCTTTTCCATGCGGAAACCGGCGGGTCCGGCGATCAGACCTCTGCAGTCTCAGCCGGCCGGCCATTTTCCATGGAATCTTTTATCAGATTTCTGTATCAGAAATGATCAGCATTTTACAACATTGGCAGCCTGCATTCCGCGAGCGCCTTCTGTCAGGTCGTAAGTTACTGCCTGGCCTTCGTCCAGAGTCTTGAATCCTTCGCCCTGAATTGCAGAAAAGTGTACGAAAACGTCGTTTCCGTCTTCTCCGGTGATGAAGCCATAGCCTTTCTCAGCGTTAAACCATTTTACAGTTCCCTTGTTCATTGTGTGTTACCTCCATAGAAAATAAATAAACGTGATGTCCGGTGAGATTTGTTCACCGTAAGCGGGCGAAGTTTTTCGGAAAAAAATTCACCAGCTATTACAGATTATATTGAAGGTGAATCGTTAATATAATCTCTAATAGCTAGTGACCTCGTATTACATCCACAACATTCTCTTAATTGCCTTCATTATAGTCGCGGGAAAGGAAAAAGTCAAGAAAAAACTCTTTATTTCACAGATGATTTCGTGTATGATAAAAGGGTAAATCTGCAGCGGTTCCGGCTGGCCTGTGTATTCCCCTCGCGGGGCGGTTATAATGTCAGAACAAACGGCCTGCTGCGAAGATAGAGGAAAGCGGAAAATGCTGAAAAAAGGAAGCGGAAATGAGGAAAATCAGATTATGAGTATCTTAATTAAAAACGGACGTGTCATTGACCCGGACAGCCGTCTGGATGAGGTCTGCGATGTCCTGATCGAAAACGGACAGATCGCAAAAGTAGAAAAGGAACTTTCGGACAATGCTGCGAAGGTCATTGACGCCAGCGGATGCTATGTGATGCCAGGGCTGATCGATATGCATGTACATTTCAGAGATCCGGGACAGACTCACAAAGAGGATATCATCACCGGCGCGATGGCAGCAGCGAAAGGCGGCGTGACAACCGTTCTCGCGATGCCCAACACAAAGCCTGTGATCGACAATCCGGACCGGGTCTGCTATGTGAAAAATAAAGCGCGTCAGCACGCGCCGATCCATGTCCTGCAGGTTGGCGCGATTACCAAGGGCATGATGGGAGAGGAACTGGCGGATATTGACGGAATGGCAGATGCCGGAATCCCTGCGATCAGTGAAGACGGAAAGTCTGTGATGAATGCGTATCTGTATGAGAAGGCGATGGAGATCGCCGCCAGAAGAAATCTTCCGGTGCTTGCCCACTGCGAGGACATCAATATGGTGCACGGCGGATGCATGAACCAGGGGGACAAGTCGTCGGAGTGGAATCTGCCGGGGATTTCCAATGCGGTGGAGGATGTGATCATCGCCCGGGATATCGTCATCGCAAAACAGACCGGCGCACACCTGCATCTGTGCCACTGCTCTACCAGGGACAGTGTCAGGATGGTGGAAGAAGCGCGCAGAAACGGCGTTTCCATCTCCGCGGAGGTTTGCCCGCATCATTTTACCCTTTCCACGGACGACATGGTTCAGGGGGATACAAACTTTAAGATGAATCCGCCGCTCCGGGCGAAGGAAGATGTGGAAGCGCTGAAACAGGGGTTGAAGGATGATATCTTCGATGTGATCAGTACCGACCATGCGCCCCACGCGTTTGAGGAAAAACAGCAGAGCTTCCAGAAAGCGCCGTTCGGGATCGTCGGACTTGAGACGAGCGTTGCGCTGACGATCACGGAACTGGTGGACACAGGGATCCTGACTCCGATGCAGATGGCGGAGAAGATGAGCTATAATCCGGCGAGGATCCTTCATATGGACCGGAAAGGCTCTCTGAAACCGGGAAAAGATGCGGATGTGACCATCATTGATCCGAATGTTGAATATGTTATTGATCCGAAGACCTTTGTCTCAAGAGGAAAGAATACTCCGTTTGGAGGGAGAAAGGTAAAAGGAAGCGTGAAATATACGATCTGTGACGGAAAGATCGTTTATCAGGCAAGATAAAAGTAATAGATAAAAATGTATGAATGATGAGGAGAACAGGGAAAGATGATTAACAAACTGATCGAGAAAATCAAAGCAACCAACGCACCGATCGTCGTGGGACTGGATCCGATGCTGTCCTATGTGCCGGAGCATGTACAGCAGAAGGCGTTTGCGGAATACGGGGAGACCTTGGAAGGAGCCGCGGAGGCGATCTGGCAGTTCAACAAGGCGATCGTGGACGCGACCTGCGACCTGATCCCGGCGGTGAAGCCCCAGGTTGCCATGTATGAGCAGTTCGGGGTTCCGGGAATGGCTGCTTACGAGAAGACGGTTTCCTACTGCCAGGAGAAGGGGCTGGTGGTGATCGGAGATATCAAGCGCGGAGACATCGGATCTACTTCCGAAGCGTACGCGGTGGGCCATCTGGGTCACGTCAAAGTCGGCTCTAAGTCTTACGCGGGATTTCATGAGGACTTTGCGACGGTGAATCCGTATCTCGGTTCCGACGGCGTGAAACCGTTTATCAAAGTCTGCAAGGAAGAGAAAAAAGGTCTGTTTATCCTGGTGAAGACTTCAAATCCTTCCAGCGGCGAGTTCCAGGACCGTCTGATCGACGGACGCCCGCTGTACGAGTGGGTCGGAGAACAGGTTGCCGCATGGGGCGAGGAGCATATGGGAGATTCCTACAGTTATATCGGCGCTGTTGTCGGCGCTACGTATCCGAAGATGGGCAAGGTGCTGAGAAGCATTATGCCGAAGTCTTATATCCTGGTTCCGGGTTACGGCGCCCAGGGCGGACAGGGCAAGGACCTGGTGCATTTCTTCAATGAGGACGGACTGGGAGCGATCGTTAATTCTTCCAGAGGTATCATCGCTGCGTATAAGCAGGAGAAGTACGCATCCTTTGGCGCAGAAAACTTTGCGGATGCGTCCCGTCAGGCGGTTGTGGATATGGTGACAGATATCCGCACGGCGCTGGAAAATGCCTGAGACGGAATGACACTGTAAAAATATAAAACGAAGCCGTATACAAAGCGGCGGAAATTCTGACGGTCTCCGCGGGATGTTTTTCCTGCGGAGACCGTTGACAAAACAGTGAAAAGACAGTGAGTAAACAGAATAAATCATCAGAGACGGTTCAATCGGCTGAACTGTCATAAAATTCCTACAGAACAAGGAGAAACGGTATGAAAATCAAAGAGTGTTGTAAGATCATCAGCCAGGAGTGCATCGCGAAGGATATCTACAGCATGTGGATCTCCACGGAAGCGATCGCCCGAGAGGCAAAGCCGGGGCAGTTTATCTCCGTCTATACCAAGGACGCCAGCAGACTGCTTCCGCGGCCGATCTCTCTGTGTGAGATCGATCGGGAGAAGGGCGCGCTGCGCATTGTCTATCGGATCGCCGGCGGCGGAACGAGAGAATTTTCCAGGCTCCGCGGCGGAGATATGATCGATATTCTCGGCCCTCTGGGCAATGGCTTCCCGCTGGAGGAAACGAAAGGAAAACGCGTGATGCTGATGGGAGGAGGGATTGGTATCCCTCCGATGCTGGAAACGGCGAAGGCGATTCCGGGAGAGAAGCTGATCGTTTCCGGTTACAGGGATGAACTGTTCCTGACGGATGAACTGAATGCTGCCGGTGAACTGTATCTGGCGACGGAGGACGGCAGCGCCGGCACGACGGGAAATGTTCTCGATGCGGTGCGCGCCAACCGGCTGGAGGCGGATGTGATCTTTGCCTGCGGTCCTACGCCGATGCTGCGCGCGATCAAGGCTTATGCGCTGGAAAAGGGGATCCCCTGCTGGATTTCCATGGAGGAAAAGATGGCCTGCGGAATCGGCGCCTGTCTCGCCTGTGTCTGCAACTCTACAGAGGTGGACGGCCATTCGCTGGTTCACAACAAGCGGATCTGCAAGGACGGTCCGGTATTTCTGAGCACGGAGGTGGAGTTATGATGAAAAAAGAAACCCTGAATCTGGGCGTCAGCCTGGCCGGTGTAGAACTGAAAAATCCGGTGATGACGGCATCCGGAACCTTCGGGTCCGGGGCGGAGTACAGTGAGTTTGTGGATCTGAACCAGTTGGGAGCGGTTGTGACAAAGGGTGTGGCGAACGTGCCGTGGCCGGGCAATCCGACACCGAGGATCGCCGAGGTTTACGGCGGGATGCTGAACGCCATCGGTCTCCAGAATCCGGGAATGGAAATGTTCTGCAAGCGTGATCTGCCGTTTCTGAAACAGTTTGACACAAAGGTGATCGTCAATGTCTGTGGAAAAAGCACGCAGGATTACTGCGAGGTTGTGGAACGTCTGGCGGACGAGCCGGTGGATCTTCTGGAGATCAATATCTCCTGCCCCAATGTAAAGGAAGGAGGGATCGCTTTCGGACAGGACCCGAAGGCGGTGGAGGCGATCACCCGGGAAGTAAAGAAATACGCAAAGCAGCCGGTAATCATGAAACTCAGTCCCAATGTGACAGATATCACAGAGATGGCGCGGGCGGCCGAGAGCGGAGGCGCGGACATTCTCTCCCTGATCAATACATTGACGGGAATGAAGATCGACATTCATAAGAGAACCTTTGCCCTAGCAAACAAGACCGGCGGAATGTCCGGCCCGGCGGTGAAGCCGATCGCTGTCCGGATGGTTTACCAGGTGGCGCAGGCGGTCAAGGTGCCAATCATCGGTATGGGCGGTATTTCCAATGCCGAGGATGCGCTGGAATTTCTGATGGCCGGCGCGACGGCGGTCTCGATCGGAACTGCGAATTTTGTCAATCCCTATGCCACGGTGGAGACAGTTCACGGCATCGAGGAATATATGAGAACGTATCATATCAATGACATTCATGAACTGATCGGCGTGGTTCGGTAGAGAGGTTGGATATCTGCCGGAGGGAGGCTGTCTGAGAGGGGCGGATTGAAAATCTTTATAAGGTATGTTAGAATTGAAAAGAATTCAGGCGGCTTTTTCCCTGGCCGGCGATGATCATGCCGCAGAGAAGAATTGTCAGGGGCGCCGCGAAATATCCGCGTCCTGTGCTGCGGGTGTTGCAGATGAAAAAAACATGATTGTGTCAGTTTACATAAGAAAAGAAAATCACGGAGGTTTGGACAATGGAAGCATACAAGCAGGAATTTATTGAATTTATGGTGGAGAGCCAGGTGCTGAAATTTGGCGAATTTACACTGAAAAGCGGACGGAAGTCTCCGTTTTTCATGAATGCGGGAGCATACGTGACCGGAACGCAGCTGAGGCGTCTGGGCGAGTACTATGCAAAAGCGATCCATGACAATTACGGTCTGGATTTCGACGTTCTGTTTGGGCCGGCGTACAAGGGAATTCCGCTGAGTGTTGCCACCACTATGGCGATCAGCGAGCTGTACGGTGTGGATATCCGTTACTGTTCCAACCGCAAAGAGGTGAAAGACCACGGAGACACCGGTATTCTTCTGGGCAGCAAGATCAAGGACGGCGACCGTGTGGTGATCATCGAGGATGTGACCACATCCGGAAAGTCCATCGAGGAGACATTTCCGATCATTCAGGCACAGGGTGACGTGCAGATTAAAGGGCTGATGGTTTCCCTGAACCGTATGGAGAGAGGGAAAGGAACGAAGAGCGCTCTGGAAGAGATCCAGGAAACCTATGGATTCCCGGCGAATGCCATCGTCACGATGGAAGAGGTGATCGAATATCTGTACAACAAACCCTGTCAGGGGAAAGTGATCATTGACGACACGATGAAGGCGGCGATCGATGCATATTATGCGGAATACGGCGCAAAGTAAATCTGCATGGAATGTGCGAACATCCTGAACAGCAGGAAAGAGTTAAAGAGGTGTTGTATATGAATGAAAAAGTTTTCAGGACCATGGGACGTACCGGCGGCGGAAATATTGCGATGGGAGTTCTTCTTCTCATCGCTGGCGTTGCGATGGGAGTGATGATGATCGTAAACGGTGCAAAACTCCTGAAACGGCGTGCGGAGATCACATTCTGATCTCCGGCGTTTTCTGGCGTTGAAAGGAAGAAGTCATTGAAAACAGAAACCAAAGACAGAATCCGTGTGATCGGCCGGATTCTGTTTGTGATTTATGTCCTGCTTCTGGTATATTTCCTGTTTTTCGCGGAAATTTACGGGAGAGATTCCTTTGCGGAGCAGGATTACCGATATAATCTGGTACCGTTTCAGGAGATCCGGAGATTCTGGTTTTATCGTCACAAAGTAGGATTTCTGGCATCGTTTCTAAATCTGGCGGGAAATGTGATCGGCTTCTGGCCGTTCGGCTTTTTTCTTCCGGTCATGCACCGGAAGATGCGCAGCGCCTGGCTGGTAACTTTGCTGGGTTTTGCGTTCAGTCTCGGGGTGGAGTCGGTGCAGCTGATCTGGAAGGTAGGGTGTTTCGATGTGGATGACCTGATGTTAAATACACTGGGAGCACTGAGCGGATACTGGATTTTTTTATTATGCGACAAGATCAGGAGACACAGGTATGGCGAAGAAATATAATTACAATTTTATCAGGAAAAAATCCGAAGGCGGCGGTTCCGCCGTTCGGCTGGCGGCGGTTTCCGGCGGTCTGTTTGTGATTGACGCTGTGATATCTTTTATCTTTGGCGGGCAGGCAGGCGTCTATGTCGGAGCGGTCGCACTGTTCGCAATGCTGACGGCTGTTTACGGATTTTATCTGGGCCTGAAAAGTTTCGGAGAGACAAAAGTGAGTCACAGCCGTTCGGTGATCGGATCGGTTTCCTGCGGAGTGCTGGCCGTCCTGTGGCTTGCTCTGTTTCTGATAGGAGTGTGATTTGCATGGACAGGGAACGATGGAACCGACAGATGGATTTTATCCTGGAGACGGATCGGGAAAAGCAGATCGAGCGCCAGACACATATCTGCGGATATTCAAGAAGAGAGGGAGATGCGGAGCATGCATGGCATATGGCGCTGATGGCATGGCTGCTGCAGGAATACTCCAATGAACCGATCGACCTTGCGAAAACGATGGTGATGATTCTGATTCATGACCTGGTGGAGATTGATGCGGGAGATACTTATGCGTATGACGAGGCGGCTAATCGCACGAAGGAGGAGCGGGAGCAGAAGGCGGCGGAGCGGATCTTCGGCCTTCTTCCGGAAGATCAGAAGGAAAAGCTGAAAGGGTTGTGGGAGGAATTTGAGGCATACGAAACGCCGGAGGCAAGGTTTGCCCACACGATGGACAATTTTCAGCCGCTTCTTCTGAACGATTACAACGAAGGGAAGGACTGGACCAGCCATCAGGTTCGGGTTTCGCAGGTAATGAAACGCAACGAGCGTACCGGAACGGGATCCCGTGAGATCTGGGAGTATATGAAGGAAATTCTGGAAAAGAATGTGGATGATGGAAAATTGATCGACGACAGACAGAAAGAGAAATGACAGAGAGGATGGAAGGGATGACTGATTACAGGAATGATGCGGAAGAGAGAGCACTGCTCATGGAGCGCCGGGATCTTTCCATGGAGAGGATCCGGCAGATTCCCGATGAGAACAGCGTCCCGGTAGCATACCGGGATTATTTTGCAGAAATGGCAAAATACATTGTAAAGGTTCTGACGCTGGGAGAGCGCCTGAAAGAGGGCGTGCTGGAGACGGCGGATGTGGAGGAATTGAAGGTGTTTAACGAAGCGCCGTACCGTGATATCCTTTCGGAAAGATACGGGCATTCTTATGGTAATCCTTCGTATGCGGTGGAGATGCTCGGAGACGGATACGGACAGATGCTCAGTTATCTGTACGCAGAGATCCAGGGGATGGTCGTGTCCGTCTATGAGGACCGGCTGTGGGACTGCGTGATCGTCATGGAACTGTTTCTGGAGATCTATCGGATGTTTGAGGAAGAAGAGCTTCCGACAAAGTCTGCCCTCCGCGATGTGATCTACTGGTATGTTAGCGACTATACGGATGACACGATGGAATACCGTATCCGGGAGCAGGTGGATCCTTCCCTGAACTTCGCCGCGGACATCGTCCGGAATGCGGATCTGACAGATCTGCGTTATTTGTTCCGTTATGGGGAATATATTACGGAGAATGAATGGAAGACCGCCGAATTTATGAACCGTCTGCCGCAGGAGGAAATCGACGCGATGGCGCGGACTTATACGGAAGGATACAGGATCGGGTTTGTCCTGGGCAACAAGGATCTCTCCAAAAAGAAGACTGTCAATATCCGTTATCATCTGGGTTTTGAGCGGATGGTGCGTGCGGCGATCTTGCAGTTTGAGGAGATAGGGCTTCAGCCGGTGATCTACCGCAGTGCAGTCCATGTGGCGGACAGAAACCGAAGAGGCCTTCGGGTCGGATATTCCGGAGCTGTTCCGAACAAACAGTTCGACTACGACCACAGGGAGGATCCTGCGCTGTTTCTTGATGAAGATTTGGTACAGCGCCGCCTGAGAGCCATGCAGGTGGCTTTTGAGAAACACAAGACAGAGGCCAATACTCATGCCGGGCCTGCCGTGATCGAGATCTTCGGGGAGAAACCGTTCACCCCGCAGACGAACAGATATGCACCGGCATTCAACGAGAAACAGCAGAAGCTCCAGGTGCGGTATAACAATGAGGCAGGGCAGATCACAAACCGGTACATTATCGGAGAGGAACGAAGCTTTACCATCATTGCTTATCCGGTGCCGGAGATCGGAGAACGGTTCGAGGAGATTTTCCGCGAGACGGTCAAGATCAATACACTGGATTACCGGAAGTATCAGAACATCCAGCAGTACCTGATCGACGCGCTGGATCAGGGAACCTGTGTGTATGTAAAAGGCAAGGGAGAAAACAAGACCGACCTCCGGATCCAGCTTCATCAGCTGGAGCATCCGGAGAAACAGACCAATTTTGAAAACTGCGTTGCGGATGTCAATATTCCCGTGGGGGAGGTGTTTACTTCCCCGGTCCTGAAAGGGACGAACGGAGTGCTCCATGTTTCTTCCGTATATCTGAATGAACTGAATTACAGAAATCTGTGTCTGACGCTGAAGGATGGCATGATCACAGAGTACAGCTGCACAAACTTTGACCGGGAAGAGGAAAACAAAAAGTATATCGAAGCAAATATACTGTTTCACCATCCGACGCTGCCCATTGGTGAGTTCGCAATCGGAACCAACACGACAGCCTACGTGATGGCGCAGAAGTATCAGATTGCCGACAAGCTGCCCATCCTGATCGCAGAGAAGATGGGTCCACATTTCGCGATGGGAGACACGTGTTACAGCTGGGCGGAGGATACAGCGGTGTTCAATCCGGACGGAAAGGAGATCATCGCAAGGGATAATGAGGTATCCATCCTGAGAAAGGAAGATCCGGGCAAAGCGTACTTTGGCTGCCATACGGATATCACGATCCCCTACGACGAACTGGATTACATCCGCGTACAGAAAGCGGACGGTTCCCGGATTTCCCTGATCGAGGACGGAAGATTTGTTCTTCCGGGCACGGAGGAACTGAACGAGGCGTTTCAGGAATGAGAGAGGTTCGCAGCAGTAAACAGTGATAAAAACGCACAGGAAAGAGAGGAGCGTATGGAGCACAAGGGAACGGTAGGACTGGTGACGGAACGTCTGCTCTTAAGGAGATTTGAATTTGACGACGCCCCGGCAATGTACCGGAACTGGGCCGGAGATGAGGAAGTGACAAAATTCCTTACCTGGCCGACGCATAAAAGCGAGGAGACTTCAGAGAGAGTACTGCGCGAATGGATCCGTAAGTATGACCAGCCGGATTTTTATAACTGGGCGATCGTATGGAAAGAAACGGGAGAGCCTGTCGGAAATATCAGTGTGGTTTCCATGAATGAAAAGGCGGAACAGGTCCATATGGGATACTGCATTTCGAGGAGCCTGTGGCATCAGGGCGTTACGTCCGAGGCACTGAAAGAAACGATCCGGTTTCTGTTTGAGGAGGTTCAGGCAGGCTGTGTTTCTGCCCGCCATGACACCCGCAACCCCAATTCCGGAAAGGTCATGGAGAAATGCGGCATGAAATACGAAGGCACGCTGCGTCACAGCGACTGGAACAATCAGGGCATCTGTGATGCGAGTCACTATTCCATCCTTCGGGAGGAATATGAGGCGATGAAAAAAGAGGCAGGCTGAGACAGCCGCCTCTTTTTTTGCACGGGCAAACTGAGAAAGATCAGAGATATAGGATCTTTTCCGCGATTTTTCTCATATGCCGGTCGTCAGTCCCACAGCATCCGCCGAAGATCTTTATCGGGACAAGATCCCGGAGCCGGGCGATTGCATCTGCGAGTTCTTCCGGGTCAGAAGTTTTCAGATCTCTGGCGTGGTCCAGTTCCGCGTAGGAGAGTGCGGAAGTGTTTGCCTGAATGCCGAGAAATCTTCGCTGTACCGCATCCGTGCGGTTGAATGGCTGGGAGAGCGCTTCGTACACAAGATCCGGATGAATACAGTTGGTCATATAGCAGACCGGCGGAGTATGAACAGTTTCGTCGATGAAACGTATGGCTTCGGAGATCGGCGTACCGTCGACGAGACATCCGTTTTTCAGAATCGTAAAGCTGATGAGGTATGGGATCTTTGTTTCCTGAAGCGCCAGCGCCATGCCGGCGGCTTCCGGCAGTGTGGGCATCAGAGCAGCATACAGAAAATCCGGGCAGGCATCCGCAAAAAGAGTGGCTTCCCAGGAATGAAACTTCCGGGAGTCTTCCAGACTCAGGCAGCCGGCGCCTGTGTAGGCGTCTCCTTGGCAGCCCAGGAGGCCGCCGATATACATGTGCGGCCGATCCTGCCGGACGGTACGGAGAAATTCCATATTGTCCCGGACGATGGAAGGAGAGCGCCCGGAGAGGGGCAGCCTTTCACGGTTCACCCGCCGTGTCGGCGTTGTCGCCAGGAACGGAAGTCGAAAATCCGCTGCGATCCCGGCATAATCTTCCCAAAGCTTTTTCAGTGCATGCCGTCCCGGCGCTGTATACACAAGGCCGGCCATCGCGACAGGGCCGTCGATTTTCAGATGATATTCCCGTTTCAGCCGCTCTCCGAGGGCGCCTTCCATCAGAAGAGCAGGGGATGTTTTGAAACAGTCCGTAAAATTCATAAAAAGGTACCTTTCTTTTCTGTGTTTCCATCAGAAAAACAGTCTTGTCAATCTGACACTTTGAATTTATTATATCACAGGAGAGGAAACAACGACAGATAACAGTTCAGATGGCCGAACTGTTATAACGACAGAAATACAGGAGGAAGAAGAGATGTTTCATCTGCTTTTAGTCATTATTTATCTGGCCTTTATCAGCCTGGGACTTCCGGATTCGCTTCTTGGCTCGGCGTGGCCGACCATGTATCAGGAATTTTCCGTGCCCGTCTCCTATGCAGGCGGGATTTCCATGATCATCGCCGTCGGGACGATTGTCTCCAGCCTGCAGAGCGACCGGCTGACCAGGAGATTCGGGACAGGGAAAGTAACAGCCGTCAGCGTATTGATGACCGCCATTGCCCTGTTTGGCTTTTCTATCAGTCATTCCTACATCGCCCTGTGTCTGTGGGCCGTTCCCTACGGGCTGGGAGCGGGAAGTGTGGACGCTTCCCTGAATAATTATGTGGCCCTTCACTACGCGAGCAGACATATGAGCTGGCTGCACTGCATGTGGGGGATCGGCGCCTCCGTGGGACCGTATATTATGGGATATGCGCTGACAAACGGACAGGGATGGAACATGGGCTACCGCTACATTTCCATCCTGCAGATCTTCCTGACGGCAATCCTGCTGTTCAGCCTGCCTCTGTGGAAGCGGGAGAAGGAAGACTGTCCGGCGGAAACAGGAGTGCAGGAAGAGAAGAAAAAACCCCTGACGCTGCGGGAAATCATCCGTATACCGGGAGCGAAAGAAGTGATGGCGGCCTTTTTCTGCTACTGTGCGCTGGAACAGACCACTGCGCTTTGGGCGAGCAGTTATCTGGTGCTGCGCCGCGGCATGTCCGCCGACACCGCCGCCGGCTATGCCAGCATGTTTTTTGCGGGGATCACGATCGGACGGGCGCTCAGCGGATTTGTGACAGTAAGGCTGAACGACACCCAGATGATCCGGCTCGGGCAGGCAGTCGCCCTGGCCGGGGTCCTGTGCCTGTTTCTGCCCTTTGGAAACGGAAGCGCCATTGCGGGACTGGTGCTGATCGGACTGGGATGCGCGCCCATCTATCCGTCCATCATCCACGCAACCCCGAAACACTTCGGAGCAGACCGTTCCCAGGCCATGATCGGTGTACAGATGGCCTCCGCCTACGTAGGAACCTGCCTGATGCCGCCGCTCTTCGGACTGATCGCCAACCACATCAGCGCCTCCCTGCTGCCGGTTTACCTGCTGGCGATCCTTGCAGTCATGACCGTCATGCACGAAAAAATGCTGCCGAAAGTAAAATAATAAAACCTGACAAACCGGTTGCGCTTCCCCAAAATCCTCCCGCAGCCACTTACGCCACCCACCGCAGCCAGGAAA
>DXEK01000167.1 GCA_019115005.1 Candidatus Fusicatenibacter merdavium
CAACTGAAACAGGTCGTGGCGTCGCATCCGTCCTTCCTGAAGGCACATCAGCTCCTGGCGCTCCTTTACCTGCATACAGGCCAGTATACCCGTGCGCGCCAGATGATCCGGCAGGCGAGAAAGCTGGATACGGGCAATGAGATCACTTTGAAATATATGCACGAGCTTACCCATCAGAGAGGAAAGCAGAGGCGCAGATCAGAGAAAAAGAAAGAAGATGCTGTGGAGTACAGCCTCGGAAATGAGACCATCATTCAGCCGAAACATTCCAGGGTGAAAGAAATGGCAAGCCATCTTGCGGTGGCAAATGTGTTTATCGGCGCTGCGATCGGCGCTGCGATCATATGGTTTCTGGTGGCGCCTGCGGTAAACCAGTCGCAGAATAACCGTATGAATGACCAGATGCGCGAATACAGCGATCAGATCAAAACACTGGAGGCGCAGGTCAGCGCACAGACAAGGACGCTGGACAACTACCGGGCGTCCGGTGAAGAGGTGGAGGCAGATACAAATCAGGCCCAGACGACACGCGACAGTTATGAGAATCTTATGACTGTTGTCGAACAGTATAATTCGGGCGAGTACAGTTACACGACTATGGCGGACTCCCTGATCGGCATCGACCGGGATTCGCTGGGGGAGAGCGGAAAGTCACGGTATGACGAACTGACGGACGCGATCTATCCGAGCGCCTGCGAGACGAATTTTGCTACCGGAACAGAGGCGCTTTCGGCAGGAAATTATCAGGAAGCCGTGGATGCGCTTTATAAAGTCGTCCGCATGAATGCAGGCTATAACGACGGACAGGCATTGTTCAATCTGGCCCAGGCATACATGGGAAACGGTGATAATGACAACGCAATTACATATTTCCAGAGAGTCGTTGATGATTACGGCGATTCGGAGTACGCGGAGGAAGCACAGACGAATCTGGATACACTTTCCGCTGCTGCGGATGATTCCGGAGACAGTACTTCGGGAGGAGATTCTTCAGGCGGCGACAGCAGCCGGTAAAACGGAGAAATACAAATAAGATACGAAAGAAAAGGATATGCCGATGGCATGTCCTTTTACTTTTATGCTGACAGAAATTGAGGAGGAGTATCAATGAAATATCAGGTTCAGGAAAACTGTCTGACAATCTATCTGCCAAGAGAGGTGGATCACCATAACGCGGAGGAGATCAAGAGGGAGGCGGATGCCGTGGTCGACAGGAATCATATAAAATATGTGATCTTTGATTTTGAAAAAACGGACTTTATGGACAGTTCGGGAATAGGGGTCATCATGGGGAGATATAAGACGGTCAGTCTGATCGGCGGCGAAGTATGGGCGGTGCACACGAACGCCAGAGTCAAAAAAATACTCACATTGTCAGGAGTGACAAAAATAATGCAGATATATGAGGAGGAAACATTATGAAAAATACGAATGAAATGGAAATCAGGTTTGACAGCAGGTCGGAGAATGAAGGTTTTGCCAGGGTGTCGGTTGCAGCGTTCATGACTCAGCTGAACCCTACCGTGGAAGAAGTAGCGGATGTTAAGACCGCTGTATCTGAAGCGGTGACAAATGCAATCATACACGGGTATGAAAATGAGGTGCACAAGGTCAGTATCCGGTGCAGGATAACGGAAAATGTATTTACCGTAGAAGTATGCGATGCAGGAAAAGGGATAGAAAATGTGGAACAGGCTATGCAGCCGATGTTTACCACATTGCCGGAACAGGACCGTTCCGGAATGGGATTTGCATTTATGGAAGCCTTTATGGACAGCGTGGAAGTGGAGTCAGAGCCGGGAAAAGGCACCCGGGTAAAGATGAAAAAGACCGTCGGAAAAGGAAGGGAGATATGGACCACACAATCGCTTTGATCAGGAAATCACACGACGGGGATAAAGAGGCGAGAGAACAGCTTGTAGAGGAAAATATCGGTCTGATCTGGTGTGTTGTAAAACGTTTCGGAGGGCGTGGCGTGGAGACGGAGGATCTCTTCCAGATCGGAAGCATCGGTCTGCTCAAAGCAATCGACAAGTTTGACCTGTCTTACGACGTGAAATTTTCCACATACGCGGTGCCCATGATCTCCGGGGAGATAAAGCGCTTCCTGCGGGATGACGGGATGATCAAGGTCAGCCGTTCTCTGAAAGAACTTGCATACAAAAGCCTTAAAGTGGGCGAAAAACTTACGGACAGGCTGGGAAGGGAACCTACGATGGAGGAACTGTCAGAAGAACTGGGGGTTGGAAAAGAAGAACTTGTACAGGCCATGGAAGCGGGCGGAGAGGTGGAGTCTATCTATCGGCCGATCCACCAGAAAGAGGGAAGTGAGATCCGCCTTCTTGACAAGATTGAGGAAAAAGAAAAGAGCGAGGACAAAATCCTGGAGCGGCTGGTATTAAAAGAACTGTTGGAAACATTAAGCGCAGAGGAACGACAGCTGATTTATCTGCGCTATTTTGCCGACCGGACGCAGTCTGACGTAGGGAAGATTATGGGAATATCTCAGGTGCAGGTGTCCAGGACGGAGAAACGGATCATGGAGAAATTAAAAA
>DXEK01000168.1 GCA_019115005.1 Candidatus Fusicatenibacter merdavium
CAACCTGATCAAAATTTTTCTTTCTTATAAAGAAGGGACCGACGAGTACAATGAATTGCGTCAGTACACGGCTGTGGTTTCCCCGGAGCCTGAGAAGCCTGTTGATGAGCCGGAGGAAAACACCGGAGAGCCGGAACCTGTGACGGCGCCGCTGACTGTCGATTTTGCATCGCTGCAGGCGATCAACCCGGATGTGAAGGGCTGGTTGTACATAGAAGCGCTGGATATCAGCTATCCGATCGTTCAGGGGGCGGACAACGATGAATATCTGCATACGACTTATGAGGGGAAGAACAACTATGCAGGTTCCATCTTTGTGGATTATCAGAACAGCGGTGATTTCTCCGACTGTAATACGATTATATATGGACATAATATGAAAAACCTGTCTATGTTCGGAAAACTGAAACAATTCAAAGAGCAGGAAAAATATAAAGACAGCGTATACTTCTGGATCCTTACCCCGGAGGGTGACTACCGGTATCAGGCATTCAGCGCCTTTTATACAGACGCGGTCAGTGACGCGTATACTCTGTTCTCCGGCCCGGGAGAAACTTTTGTTCAATATCAGACCGATATGACCAGAAGAAGCGAGGTGCCGCTGGAGGTGCCGGCAATGGATGAAGACAGTAAGATCGTCACACTGTCCACCTGTGCAGCCAGAGATTCTTCCAGAAGATTTGTGATACAGGGAGTCAGGGTATAACCGTTCAGCCGACAGAACAGTCACATCGGAATTCAGCGGGAAAAGAAAGCATATTGCTTGGGAGGAAGAAATGAATAAAACAGAAGCATTGCAGCAGATGATCGACCGGCATGAAAAGATCGTCTTTTTTGGAGGAGCAGGGGTCTCCACCGAAAGCGGGATTCCTGATTTTCGGAGTGTGGATGGCCTTTACCATCAGAAATATGACGTCCCGCCGGAAACGATCTTGAGCCACAGTTATTTTTTGCATTATCCGGAAGAATTTTTCCGATTCTACCGGGACAAGATGCTGATATTGAATGCGGAGCCCAACAGCGCCCACAGAAAACTGGCGGAACTGGAGCGGGCGGGAAAGCTGACGGCGGTCGTTACCCAGAACATCGACGGTCTGCATCAGGCTGCCGGAAGCCGGAAGGTCTATGAACTTCACGGAAGCATTCATAGAAATCACTGTATGAAATGCGGCGCTTTCTACGATGCGGAATATATTCGGGATACAGAAGGGATTCCCCGCTGCAGCCGCTGCGGGGGAATGATAAAACCGGACGTCGTCCTGTATGAGGAAGCGCTGGACCAGGAGGTCATGGAACTGTCCGTGCAGGCGATCGAGGAGGCGGATTTGATGATCGTAGGAGGAACGTCTCTTGCCGTTTATCCGGCGGCGGGACTGCTCCGTTATTTTCACGGGGACGCTCTGGCGGTTCTGAACCGAAGCGCCACACCGGTGGACAGCAATGCCGATCTGCTGATCGAAGAACCTATCGGGCAGGTCCTTGCCCGGATAAAAGTGAGGTAGCTATGAATTACGAAATAGGAGATATTGTAAAACTGAAAAAGCCGCATCCCTGCGGGAGCAGCGAATGGGAGATCCTTCGGGTAGGAGCCGACTTCCGCCTGAAATGCACCGGATGCGGACACCAGATCATGATCGCCCGCAAACTTGTGGAAAAAAATACCCGCAGCATAAGAAAAAAAGAAGCGTAATGACGGTAGAAAAAAATAAACCTCCGCTTGTAATTTCAAAAAAAATATGGTAAAATTAGGGACTGTGATATACAAAAACGGATTCCTTGCTCCCTGGAGCACAGGGGGCCAAAGACCAGAAGGAGGGAAAGCATGAACAAGTACGAATTAGCACTGGTTGTAAACGCCAAACTCGAGGAAGAAGAGCGCAACGCCGTTGTAGAGAAAGCGAAAGGATATGTGACACGCTACGGCGGAACGATCTCCGAGGTGGAAGAGTGGGGCAAGAAACGTCTCGCTTATGAAATCCAGCACATGCGTGAAGGCTATTACTACTTTATCCAGTTCGAAGCTGAGACAACCGCTCCGGCAGAGATCGAGCGTCATATGCGCATTATGGACAATGTACTGAGATACCTGGTTGTTAAGAAAGAGGCATAAGAGGTAGATCAATGAATAAAGTCATTTTAATGGGAAGACTGACAAGAGACCCGGATGTGAGATATTCTGCAGGTGAGAGCGCTACGGCGGTAGCCCGCTACACCCTCGCTGTGGACAGACGGTTCAAACGTGACGGGGATGCGACGGCTGATTTTATCGGCTGTGTGGCTTTTGGCCGCCAGGCGGAGTTCGCGGAAAAGTATCTGCGCCAGGGTACGAAGATCGCTATCACGGGGCGTATCCAGACAGGAAGTTATACCAACCGTGAGGGCCAGAAAGTCTACACGACAGACGTGATCGTGGAGGATCAGGAGTTTGCTGAGAGCAAAAGCGCCAGCGAGCGCAATAGCGGTTATTCCGCTTCTTATAATAATCCTGCACCGTCACCTGCTCCTGCCGCATCTTCCCAGGATATGGGCAGTATGTCCGCGGATGGATTTATGAATATTCCGGATGGAATCGATGAGGAGCTTCCATTCAATTAACATGATTTTGGAATAAAGGAGAGTGTGAACATGGCATACAATAACAGTGAAAAACCGGCATCCAGAAAACCGATGCGCAGAAGAAGAAAAGTCTGTGTATTCTGCGGCGGCGAAGAGATCAGCTATAAGGATCCAGCAAAACTGAAAAAATATGTATCCGAGCGTGGAAAAATTCTGCCGAGACGTGTGACTGGCACCTGTGCAAAGCATCAGAGAGCAGTGACAGTAGCGGTGAAGCGTGCAAGACATATGGCGATCATGCCGTATGTGGATGATTGATCTTTTTATAAAATTGTCGTGAAAAAAATTTTATAAACAACCCAGAGGCTGATGCCAGTGGTGCGCCACGGCATCAGCCTTTTTTAGAAATTTTCGCCCGGATCAGGCGTCCGACAAAAAAAGCTTTTGCTTTGAAGAATTTAGTGGTATAATACTAGGCGTAATGTGGACAAATAACAACTGTTCAGTCAGGTAGGCGTGTTTCCTGTACAGGTCGCAGGAAAACAAAGTTCCTGTGTGCGGCCGGGCAAGGTACGCACGCCGCAGGAAATCGGTTTGCCAGCTGGATGTAACGACAAATATCTATTCTGAAAGGTGTTTGTGTGGATGAATGATAACAACAAACTGAAATTTGCCGGGCGGCTGAAAAGTTATCTGAGCTGGCCACTTTTGTTGTCGGCGCTTCTGATCGTCATGAATGTAGCGATGTATTTTATCCAGATCAAGGCCGGGATCCTGTTTACGGTCTGTGTCTGTGTCTATGTGGCGATCGCTCTGGCTATGTATTTCAGGAGCAGACCGAAGCTTCTGAATGAGATGATAACCTTTGCTGCCGAGTACGGACAGGTGCAGAAACGTCTGCTCCAGGAGTTGGAGATTCCGTACGCGGTGATGGACAGCCAGGGAAAGCTTCTCTGGGTCAATCTGGCGTTTACAGAACTGACCGGTAAAGATAAACGGTATCACAAATCCGTGACATCTGTCTTCTCCGGCATCACTCTGGAGAAACTCCCGAAAAACGAGGAGGAGACGGAACTTCATATTACTTATGAAAAAAGAAATTTTCGTGTGCTGATCAAAGCGATCTGTATCGACGAACTGCTGGACAGCAGTGAGATCCTTGAAACGCAGGCGGACGGATGTTTCGTTCAGGTGATGTATCTGTACGATGAGACAGAGCTGAATGAATACATGCGGAAATGCGAAGACGAGAAAATGGTGGCCGGGCTTCTCTATCTGGATAACTACGAGGAGGTTATGGAGAGTATCGAGCCGGTGCGCCGTTCTCTGCTGGCTGCTTTGGTGGAACGTAAGATGAACCAGTATTTCAATCGCTTTGACGGCGTGATCCGAAAACTGGAAAAAGACAAATATCTGCTCATTATGCGCAGAAAATCTCTGGAAGAACTGAAAGAAAAACGGTTCGATATCCTGGAAGAGGTAAAAGGAGTCAACATCGGAAACGATATGGCGGTGACGATCAGTATCGGTATCGGCTACAATGCGGACTCCTACATTAAGAATTCCGAGTACGCCCGGATTGCTATCGATCTGGCCCTGGGGCGCGGCGGCGACCAGGTGGTCATGAAGGACGGAGAAAATATTCAGTATTTCGGTGGAAAGACCCAGGCGGTGGAAAAGAACACGAGGGTAAAGGCCCGGGTAAAGGCACATGCGCTGAAAGAGTTTATGCTCAGCAAGGACCGCATTGTCGTTATGGGACATAAGAATCCGGATGCGGATTCCTTCGGGTCCGCGATCGGTATTTACCGAGCTGCGAGAACTCTGAACAAGACGGCGCACATCGTCCTGGAAGGCCCGAACAACTCGATACGGCCTTTGATGGAAGGGTTCCTGAACAATCCGGATTACGATGACGCGATGTTCATCGACCGTCATGAGGCCAGGGAACTTGTGGATGAGAATACGCTGGTGGTCGTCGTGGACGTCAACCGGCCGAGTTACACGGAATGTGAAGATATTCTTTATATGACAAAGACGATCGTTGTCCTGGATCATCACCGTCAGGGCAGCGAGGTGATCCGAAATGCGGTTCTCGCCTACGTGGAGCCGTATGCATCTTCCGCCTGCGAGATGGTTGCGGAGATCCTGCAGTATTTTGCAGACGGCGTCCGTATCCGGAACATCGAGGCGGACAGTCTGTATGCGGGAATTATGATCGACACGGACAATTTTCAGCAGAAGACAGGTGTGCGTACCTTTGAGGCGGCTGCATTTCTGCGTCGCTGCGGGGCGGATGTCACCCGTGTGCGGAAGCTTTTCCGGGAAGATATGAATGATTACAGGGCAAAAGGAGAGACGATCAGCAATGCGGAGATCTTCATGGACTGCTTTGCAATCTCGGAATGCCCGAGCGATTATGTAGAAAGCCCGACGGTAGTTGGAGCCCAGGCGGCCAACGAATTGCTGAACGTCATCGGCGTTAAGGCTTCGTTTGTCTTCACGGAATACCGGAATGTCATTTACGTCAGCGCCCGCGCCATCGATGAGGTCAACGTGCAGATCATCATGGAACGGATGGGCGGCGGCGGCCATCTGAATATGGCAGGATGCCAGCTGGAAATGGGAATGAATGACGCAAAACGAGTTTTGAAAGATACACTGACAGAAATGCTAGAGGAAGGAGAAATCTGATTAAATGAAAGTTATCTTACTGGAGGATGTAAAATCACTTGGAAAGAAGGGAGATACCGTCAATGTCAGCGATGGTTATGCCCGCAATATGCTTCTGCCGAAGAAGCTGGGTGTGGAGGCGACAGCCAAGAATCTGAATGAATTGAAGCTGCAGAAAGCCCATGAGGACAAGGTAGCGGCGCAGAAACTGGAGGAGGCAAGAGCCTTTGCAAAGGAACTGGAGGACAAATCTGTGACTGTGGCGATCAAAGTGGGAGAGGGCGGAAAAGTCTTTGGAAGTGTTTCCACGAAAGAGATCGCGGAGGCGGCGAAAGAGCAGCTGGGTTACGAGATCGAGAAAAAGAAAATGCAGCTTTCCACGCCGATCAAAGTGCTCGGCACGACGGAGGTACCGATTAAGCTGCATCCGAAGGTAACTGCGAAACTGAAAGTGATCGTAAAGGAAGCGTAACGTACAGATGGAAGAAGCACTCATTAAGCGGATTTTGCCGCATAGCATTGAGGCAGAACAGTCTGTGATTGGCTCCATGCTGATGGGAAGAGAGGCGATCATGGCGGCATCAGAGATGCTGACCAGCGATGACTTCTACCAGCATCAGTATGGAGTCATTTTCGACGCTATGGTGGAACTTTTCAACGAAGGGAAACCGGTGGATCTTGTGACGCTGCAGAACCGCCTGAAGGAGAAGGATCTGCCGCCTGAGATCACGTCGATGGAGTTTGTCCGCGATCTGCTCAATGCGGTTCCCACCTCGGCCAACGTCCGGCATTATGCAACGATCGTCAGCGAGAAGGCGGTATTGCGGCGGCTGATCAGGCTAAGTGAAGAGATAGAAAATGAATGTTATCTGAATAAGGAGCCGGTGGAGGTGATCCTGGAAGAGACGGAAAAGAAGATGTTTCAGCTTCTGCAGCAGAGAAATTCCGGAGATTATGTGCCGATCCGGCAGGTTGTCATGAATACGCTGGAAAACATCGAGCGGGCGTCAAAGACGAAAGGAAATGTGACGGGACTCGCGACCGGTTTCACAGATCTGGATTACAAGACCTCCGGTTTTCAGCCGTCGGATTTTATCCTGGTCGCCGCCCGGCCGTCGATGGGAAAAACGGCGTTTGTCCTGAATATCGCCCAGTATATGGCGTTTAAGAAGGATAAGGCAGTCGCGATCTTCAGCCTTGAGATGTCCCGGGAACAGCTGATGAATCGTCTGTTCTCGATGGAGTCGAAAGTGGATTCCCAAAATCTCCGTACCGGTAATCTGAAGGATGAAGACTGGAGCAAACTGATCGAGAGCGCCGGACGGATCGGGGAATCCAAGCTGATCATTGACGACACGCCGGGGATCTCCATCGGCGAGATGCGTTCTAAATGCCGAAAGTATAAGCTGGAACACGGACTGGATATTGTGATCATCGACTACCTGCAGCTGATGACGGGAAGCGGGCGGAGAACCGATTCCAGACAGCAGGAGATCTCAGACATTTCCCGTGCTCTGAAAGCGCTGGCCCGTGAGCTGAATGTACCGGTGGTGGCGCTGTCTCAGCTGTCCCGTGCGGTGGAGCAGCGGACCGACCACCGGCCGATGCTGTCCGACCTGCGCGAGTCTGGAGCGATTGAGCAGGATGCCGATGTGGTAATGTTTATTTACCGTGACGATTATTATAACAAAGATTCTGAGGACAAGGGAATCGCTGAGATCATCATCGCAAAACAGCGTAACGGCCCGATCGGTACAGTGAATCTTGTATGGCTGCCGGATTACACGAAGTTTGCCAATATTCAGCGGTAAAAGAAAACCGGAAAAATCCGGCAGATGGAACGTTCAGAGGGAACACAAACTCCGCAGAACAGAAAAAAGATCCTCCGGGACCGTTACAGAACGGTTCCGGAGGATCTTTTCGTTGGAAAACCTGTTTTGGACTGTCCGGCGGAAGAGTCCCGCCGGGACTGCGCCGGTCAGACACCGCACATATTTGAGGCAGTTACCAGATATTCCCACAGATTATGGCTGGACAGAGCGTCGTCTCCGGTCAGAGACGGGTCATAGGGAAGACGCGGATCCTCCAGTTCCGGGATCCCGTCGATCTCTTCCGCCAGCCAGGCGTCCAGACGGCGTTTGGCTGCTTCCAGCCTTGCGGTGACGCCGCTCATGCGGATATTCACAACCTCAAAGCCCTGCGGACGCATGGAGTCCATCCACAGTTGTTCACGCAGCGCGAGCACTGCGCGGGAGTCCTCGATACAGGACGGAAGTGTCTCTTCAGACAGCCGGCGGACAGCTTCTCTGTTGCCTGCCAGATAGGCGGCTGTAATGTTTTGCCCCAGCGTGGATTTCCGGGACAGCAGGGAGGCCAGCTGGTAGTAATACCGGAACAGAGGTGCGAAAGCTTTCGGGATCTGTGGCAGCGTCTGTTCCAGATCCTCCGTCAGATCGTGATACCATCTGTCCAGATGGAGATGTCCGGTCTGGGCGTCGAACAGTCCGAGGAGGGGATCCTGATAGAGCATCATCTTGGAAGTGTTTGCGGCTCTCCGGTTATCCGGGGCGGTCCCGGGAGTGGCGTCCATGCGGTCCAGCAGCATCCAGGCGGAGAGTGGCACTCCTGTATGGAACATCAGCCGGCTGTTCAGCAGTTCGTCGTCTACTGTTTCATGGAACCCGAATTCCGAGAACAGCACGGTGGAGTACAGACCGGCCAGCTGCGGTGTCTCGCTGCCGTTGTCGGACCAGAGTGTGCAGAACGCCTGGCGAAGCCCGGTTTCATGGAGAACGTGCATCGCCTTCCGGGTGGTATCCGTCGCCCGGCTGTAATTGGGCGCCAGGCCGTTCCAGATCCATCCACCTCCCGCGAAGATCAGGCGGGAGGCAAGGCCCTGGTGCAGATGTACCATTTTCCGGTAGACTGCCTCTTCATGGCTGTAATAATCCCAGTAAACCAGCGTCAGATCCTCCGGCGCTTTTTCTTCTTCTTTCCATTGATAGTCTTTCGGAAGATCATAATAGTTTTCACTGTTTCCCGCCAGCTTGAAATACATATCACTCCAGATCATCGGCTCAAAATCGAATTCTCTGCAGTACTCCATCACGTGTGTCAGGTGACGCTGCAGGATCAGAATCGGATTTTCCCATCCGTTTTTCAGAAAATAGCGGCCGGTGCCGAGACCTTCCGCCTCGTCCATGCCGAGATGGATCCTGCGGGTGGAGAAACACTGGCGCAGGGAGCGGAGCATGGCACGGATCAGGCGATAAGTTTCCGGATCTTCCGCCAGCAGGATATTGTCGGTGTCACGCAGCCGGCTGGAGTCCGGCCAGCGGAGGAAGGTGCGCATATGTGCCAGTGTCTGGATGCATGGAACCACCTCGATCCCGAAGAGCCCGGCGAATGCGACGATGTCTTTCAGGTCCTTCTGGCTGTAGCGCCCGCGCATTTGTCCGAAATACGGATACTCCGGAATTTCGTAGGTATCCTCCAGATACAGGTACAGAGTGTTCATACCGGAAAATGCCATGACCTCCAGGTACTTCCGGACAAACGCAGGGCGGTAGACGGCATTTCTGGAGCAGTCCAGCATTACCCCGTTTTCGTCCAGCCACACAGTCTCTT
Organism: Candidatus Fusicatenibacter merdavium; assembly: GCA_019115005.1. Taxonomy (GTDB): domain Bacteria; phylum Bacillota; class Clostridia; order Lachnospirales; family Lachnospiraceae; genus Fusicatenibacter; species Fusicatenibacter merdavium. Next base: position 8,857 of record DXEK01000168.1, read on the forward strand.
TACAGGAAAAAGTGGGATTGTCCAGATGCTGCAGAAGAAGTCCGACGCCCCGGAAAAAGTGTGCGGTTTGACAGTATCTGATTGTTACACTGCTGCCGTTCCGGGATACAGTGAGCGTTTTTTCGTCGTGCGGTTCCGGAAGGATGGAAAGGCCCCCGTCTCCTGTCTGGTGGCCCTTGGAGTGGAGCAGAAGTTCCAGTCCCCGCGACAGAACGTCCTGTTGTCCGGTCAGTTGAAAATTCATGATGCAAATCCTCCTTTATTCAGTCGTTATCGAATAGTAAAAGTATAGAGGATAACCGGAAAGACGGCAAGTAGAGAATGTTCCGGTTTTTTTGTTCATTCTGTCGGACAGGGAGAGAAAGTGACGAACGGATTTTCTTGCGGGATGTGCGGCGGGATTTTATAATAAAAGACAGAATGGTTCACAGCAGTTCAGTCGTGTCTGCATATTATCTGTTCAGACTGCAAGAACACATGGCGCCTGTGAAATCAGGAGGTGTCCGCAGTTAATTTATATGGCGGAAGTTGAAAGGGGTTAAGCGATGGAAAAGGAAACCTATCAGATATCGGAAGCGGAGCAGCTGACGGGTGAAAAAGCACATGTTCTGCGTTACTGGGAGGATGAACTGGGTCTTACGATAGGAAGAAATGCGATGGGACACCGTTTTTACACGGCTGAGGATATACAGATTTTTCTCAGCATCAAGGAACTGAAGAAAAAAGGACTGCATTTGAAGGCGATCCGGGATTTGCTTCCCAAACTGCGCCAGGCCGTGGGACAGGCCGTGCCGGAATCGGCAGCGGAGGAGGACGTCGAGATCGAGGTCCTTCCGGCCAGGGCAGATCTGCGGAGAGACTGCCGGGATCTCAGTGAGGCGGAGACGGTGGAAGTCAGGCAAATCGATATTCCCGGAGAAATGCTGACAGTTGTTCAGAATCCTGTCTCAGAAAATGAACAGCGAGACGGGAAAGAGGCAAAAGGACAAGCAGCAAAAAGCAGGAAGAACGGCGGAAGAAAACAGGAAAAACAAGAACAGAAAGCGGAAGAGGAAGCTTCCGGGAAAGAGAGACAGGAACAGTTTTATCAGATTCTGGAGCGTCTGCTCCGCCAGCTGATGCTGAAAAAACGGCAGGAGGAACGGTATAAGAGAGTGGATGAGGCGATACGGAAGCATCAGCAATCCCGAAAAGAGGCGGCAGCTACAGCGGAACAGTTCTCAAAGAAAAATAAAAAAGGCGCCGGACGTCCGGAAAAGAAAAGGAAAAACAGATAAAACAGAAGCCGTGGATCATCGACGGGGTCGATGATCC
>DXEK01000169.1 GCA_019115005.1 Candidatus Fusicatenibacter merdavium
CGTCTGAGGGTTAGTCAACGGTAATATTATGCCCGCAGTCGGCACATTTTCACGCAATCTGCTCAATATTTTTTCTTATTTTTTTCTTCCGCAGCAGTGCTTGTACTTCTTTCCGCTTCCGCAGGGACATGGGTCGTTCGGATATATTTTTTTGTTGAAAAGATGCGCCAAAGACTGTCTCTCCGGGGCCGTCCCCGCCGGTTGATCCCTGCCCGGATATTTTTCTTCCACTTCTCCGAACGTGAATCCATTGGACGCCCAGTTCCTGGTCATCTGTGTCTCCCGGAAGAAATATTCCGCCCATTCCTGCTCCGGCTTTCCCCTTGGAATGTCGAGCGCCAGGGATCGGATCAATTCTGCGACATCTCCAAGGCCACCGAAAGTTCTGACTCTCTCCTGAATGTCGTAAAACAGATCAAGAGCATCCTCCCGGGAATGCAGCTTTTTCTGAAAGAATCGCAAAACCGGCTCCGAATCTGCATCCGGCGCCTGTTTTCCTTCCCGGCCATACCGGAGAAATTCTTCCATGGTTTCCGGCAGATACCGCACAAGACCTTCCCGTTTTTTCTCCAGAAGCTCACGGTCCTCATCGTCTTCCAGCCATTCGTCCATGATCCGGCTGCCGTCATACAGAATTTCTCCGCTAATATCACGATATTGCCGAAGACATTCCTTCAGAAGCACGGTATCCGGAGCCGTTCCCTCATAATGTTTCCAGAGATCTTTCAGTTCCCTGATCGGAATTGTCCCGTAAAGATATACGGCTCCACGGCAGAAGTCCCTGATCTTCCACATTGCTTCCAATTCTGTGATCCGTTCCGGGACTGCGGTTTTCCGGTAAACATCTCTGACATTTTCGGGAACGACAAGGTATCCCCTTGGATCATATCCGCAGTAAGCCCACAGGAAATCGCAGTTTCCTGTCCGATCCGCCGGCACTCTGACGATGCCGTTTTCTATCGCGCTCTGAAAAATTTTCAACTCGCCCGGACTGCTTTTTTTCATATGCCGGAACATGGTTTCTTCCTGCAAAAGCTGTTCCTGCAGCCAGACAACCAATTCCTTCTTTTTGAGCTTGCTGTACCCTCTGAATCCACATTCCCGCGCCAACTCGCAAAGATCCTGCCGGCTCCACTGTTCAAACACCTCCGCGAGTTCCCGCGGCGCTCCCTTTTCCCGGAGTTCCTGTTCGGCGTTGAAACGGACTGCGTCATCCCCGCGCAGGAAATTCGCTATTTCTTCCAGATCATCCGGCTCCTCCCAGTGGATTCTCAGGGCAGAAGCACGCAGAAACACCTTCCTCTCACGTCTGGGGAGATCCATATTTTTTCTGAACCATCGATTGACTTCCTCCATACGGAAAGGCGCCGCCTGCTCCCGGTTCTGCTCAAACTCCAGAATACCGCCGCAGTCTTCGATCATATCCGGTCCCACCGCATCCAATACCTGCGGCCAGCGACAGTCCACCTCCACTCTTTTCTCAATTTCGATCAGATGTTCCCAGGAATCGCCGAGATCATACAGATACCAGATCTGTTTTTCTTTTCTCAGAAAATCATCGACCAGGATCCCGCCCGGCGTCATTCCCGTTTCCATTTCCGCCGGATTCCCCGGCAGATTAAAATCCGTTTTCTCCATATAGAATTCATAAGGGTGAACATTTTCCCATCCGAACAGTTTCTGGATGATCATGTGCAGATCCCGGAACGTGATCTTTCCGGGGATCAGGATCCTTCGCCAGATCTCCGGATCCGACCACTGGACCGATATTCTCAACTGGTAGCCTTTCATATCTTCTGTACCTCCATATTTTCTGTTATCCCGCTCCGTCAGATCTGAAGTTCGATCCTGCTTCCGTCCCGCCCTTTTGTCACCCGGATCTGACGACCGATCCTCTCCTTCAGTTCCGGTACGTGGGAGATGATCCCGACCAGGCGGTTCCCGCTGGTAAGGCCATACAGGGAACGAATCGCCTGGTTCAGGCTCTCTTCATCGAGACTGCCAAAACCTTCGTCCACAAACATTGCGTCCAGCCGGATACCGCCCGCCCTCGACTGGATCTCGTCGGAAAGTCCCAGCGCAAGGCTCAGCGACGCCATAAACGATTCCCCTCCGGAGAGCGTCCGCACGCTCCGCACCGTTCCGTTATAATGATCGACGACATCCAGTTCCAGACCGCTCTGGCTTTTGATGTTGCGGGACTGGACGCTCCGCTTCAGCTCATACTGGCCGCTGCTCATCATCATAAACCTGGCATTGGCCTTCGCAAGTATCCGGTCAAAATACAGCATCTGCGCATAAGTCTCCAACGTGATCTTTTCCTTTCCGGTTATATCGCCGTTCACCGTGTCCGACAATGCGCTCACCGAAATTAGTTCCTTCTCCAGAGCGCCGGATGACGCGCTCTGCTGTCTCAGCTCTGTCCCAGTCTTCCGGTTGATCCGAAGCCGGGCGCTGCACTCATTCTGCCGGCGGGTCCATTCCTTCTGGATCTGCCGCTGTTCCTCCAGTTCCTCCCTGAGCTTCTGTTCCAGCCTGTTCTGTTCTTCTCTCCAGTCTGCCGATCCCTGCCCGCCGTCCGTATGACCCTTCTGTTCCAGAAGCGTATCTCTCACTTTCTGATTCTGCTCGATTCTCCTGAGACATCCTTCATAACGATCCTTCGTATCTGTCAGCCGTTGTTCCAGTTTCTTTCTGGATGTTTCTTTTTCATCCAGACGTCTGCGCGCCTCCTCAAGATCCCGATAGACGAGACGCTTTCTCATCTGCTCCCATTGTCCCTGGCGCGCAGCCTGTTCCGCAGCGCAGGCTCCAAGATCGTTTTCTGTTTCCTGAAGCCGCCGTTTTTCCTGCTCCCAGATCCTCTCACAGCTCTCCAGTTCCTGCGCCAGAATTTTTTTTCGTTTTACCCCTTCCTGTGCTTCCCGCTCTTGACCGCGGACGGTTTCTGTCTCTTTCTTCAAAAGCGTCATCTCTCTGCGCAGATACTCCTCCGGCTGTTTTTCGGGAAGTTCGACGTCCTTTTCTTTACATTGACGGCGAAGGTGACTGTGCTGTTCCTCAAGCCGCTGCCGGGCACCCTCTGCTTCCCCGTTCTTCTCCATTACATCTCTCTGCGCCTTCTCTGCCCGCTTTCTGGCACGCTCCACGCTGTCTTTTGTCACCGTATCATCCAAAAGCCGGGCCGGAGAAGGATGGGTACAGGAACCGCAGACCGGGCAAGGGACGCCGTCCTCCAACTCCTGTGCCAGGAGCCCTGCCTGCGCGTCAAGATACGCTCTCTGGATTTCCTTGTATGCGTGGTCTTTCTGTTCATATTCCTTCCAGGCTTCCACATACGCTGCCTGTTTTTTCTCCAGTTCCCGGCGTCCGTTTTCCGCCTCGCCGTACATCCGGAGGATCAAATCAAGCGCCTGATATTCTGACTGAAGCTCCTGCTTTTTTCTGCCCAGCTGTTCCAGACGCACCTCCACATCCTGAAGTTTCTTTGTCTCGTCGGTCAGCTCCTCCCGGCGTTTTTCCTGATCTTCCAGCGCTTTTTTTCCGGCAGCAATATTCCGCTCCAGACTTTTCCTCCTCTCATTCAGGTTCTTCAGCTGCTGTTCCTGCTGTTCCTGCTGCTGATAATCTTCCAGCCGCGGCCGCTCGGCTTCGATCTCCGCTGCCAGACGTTCGATCTCCGGTTTCTGTTTTTCCGCATGTTCAAGCGCCTGCCGCAGCTGTTCCAGTCTTTCTCCGTCCTTCTTCAGCTCCTGCTGTGTCTTCTCCAGACTCTCTTCCAGCTGTTCTCTCGTCTTCCTGCGATTCTGCGCCTGTCCCAGTTCCCGGCTCAGCCGCTCGATCTGCCGGCTGCACCGGTCCTGCTCTTCCCTGATCTTCTGCAGTTCTTCCCCGTCCTCCTCCAGAATCCTCTCCAGGAGTTCCTCCACTTCCCCGGCAGAGATCAGTCCCTCGGATTTCTGCGACTGGATCCTGTGAAGCTCCGGATACTCCGGGGAATCCTCCGCACAGGTGATGCCGTTCGCATACTGGCGCATACTGAGCTGTATCTTCTCATACCGTTTCCGGAGCACTGCTGCCCGCTCCTTGACCTGATCCTGAAAACTTTTATAAAATCCCGTATCGAACAATTCCCGGAAGATCGCACTCCGTTCCTGTGTCGACGCCAGAAGCAGCCGCTGAAAATCCCCCTGGGCGATCATCGCAATCTGTACAAACTGATCCCGGTCGATGCCGAGGAGTTCTTCCACCGCGCGGGTCACCGGTTTAATCCCGGTGATCACCTGTCCGTCCGGCGAAGTGAAGACGGCATCGGCTTTCTGCATCGTCATTTTTTTCCCTCGCTTGGCAGGCCGCTGATATTCCGGATTTCTCCGTACCCGGTACGTCTTCTCCCCGTAAAGGAACGTCAGCTCCACATAAGTTTCCGCATTCTCAGAAGCATATTTGCTCCGGAACATGTCCGCCTGCCGGACACTGCCGCTGGCCGCCCCGTACAGAGCGAAAGTGACCGCGTCAAAGATCATCGTCTTCCCTGCGCCGGTGTCGCCGGTGATCAGATACAGACCGCTGGAGCCAAACTGTGTAAAATCGATCGCTGTCCTGTCCGCGTATGGCCCAAACGCAGACATTTCCAGATAAACCGGTTTCATTCCACACCTTCCTCCTTCCGTACTTTTTCCATCAGATTCCGGGCAAATTCCGTCTGCTCCGGACTCATCTCCCTCTGATTTTGCTGATAGAAAAACCGGGACAGAAGTTCCATCGGAGACTGCTCTACGGCGGCTTCCTCCTGCAGCATCTCCCGTCCTGCCCTGGTCCTCGTATTGTCATAGTCGATCTTCATGATGTTGGGATAAATGCTTCGCAGCCGCCCGATGACATCGGGAATGTCCTCCTCATCCGTCAGGATCACATGGACATAGTCTTCCAGTTTCGTTCCCTGATAATTTTCCCGCAGGACCAGGTCTTCATAGCGGCCGCGCAGTTTCCGCATCTCACGGAGCGGTTTCAGAGACACTTGGCGCACCTCCAGCGTCCCTTTCTCCTTCAGATCAACGATCGTCACGGATTTTTTATGGCCGATCTCTGCAAAGGAATACTTCAGAGGCGTTCCGCTGTAGCGGATCTTTTCCGCCCCCGCCGCCTGCGCGCGGTGAATATGCCCCAGGGCCGTGTAGTCAAAAGGTTCAAAAACAGAGGCGTCCACATTCTCAACGCCTCCCACAAACACTTCCACGGAATCCTCCGACCCGCCGGTGACCGCGCCGGTGACAAACTGGTGGGCGATCAGAAGATTCCTCTCCTTCCGGTTCAGATCCATCTGCCCGATCACCGCTTTCAGCGCATCCTGGTATGTCTCGATCCCCTGATCAGGGAAAAAGCGCTTCACCACAGCCGGCTTCAGGAACGGAAGCATCCAGATATTCAGCGGACCATAGGCGTCTTCCAGGCGTACAGGTACGGGGGCTCCGTCATAACTTTGCGTCAGGTAGACACCGTTTTCTTCCATAATCCTTGCGCCGAAAGACAGACGTTCCACGGAATCATGGTTCCCGCTGATGACAAAAACGGGAAGTTTCCGACCGTTCAGCCGTGTCAGGAACCAGTCAAAAAGCCGGACTGCCTCTGCCGACGGGATCTGTTTGTCATACACATCTCCTGCGATCAGCACCGCATCGACCTGTTCCCGGTCGGCGATCTCAAGCATCCGGCGAAGAATATATTCCTGATCCTCCAGCATAGAAAATTCGTTGACACGTTTTCCGATGTGGAGATCTGCTGTATGTAAAAAACGCATATGCATCTCCATTCCGCCGCCCTGCCGGCGGCACAGTATATAATACAGTATAACACATTGGCCTGATAAGCAAAACAGGAAAGTTTCTGCTTCTGAAAAAGAAACGCCGTAACAGTTCAGTCAGCTGAACTGTTACGGCGCTTCCGGAACTCTATCCGGCCGGAAAATATGCCGGACGTTTTAGATCAGACCCTGGAGGATCAGCAGGATCATGAGGATCGGGAGCAGGTAAGCCAGATACCAGCGCATCCAGTTCGGCACTTTGATGCCTGTCCCGCGGTTTGCTTCTTTCTGATAGTTTTTAAATCCCCACCCGTACCGGGTCGTGCAGAACAACAGATAAATCAGGGATCCGATGGGCAGCAGCAGATTACTGACAATGAAGTCCTCCAGATCCTGAATCGTCGTTCCCGCCCCTCTCGGCTGGAAATCGGACCATACGTTGAACCCAAGCGCACAGGGCAGGGACAGCAGGATCAGAAGGATCATATTGATCAGCGAAGCCTTTTTTCTGGAGATATGGAACAGTTCCATATTGCACGCCAGGATATTCTCAAACACTGCGATGATCGTCGAGAAAGACGCGAAAAACAAAAACAGGAAGAAGAAGGAACCGAAGATCCTTCCGCCTGCCATGGATACGAAGATGTTCGGCAGTGTCTTAAAGATCAGCGACGGGCCGGAATCCGGATTTACTCCGAAAGAAAAACATGCCGGAAAGATGATCAGTCCCGAGACAATCGCCACAAAAGTATCCAGCACAGCGATATTGATCGCCTCGCCCATCAGACTTCTCTCTCCGCCCAGATAGCTTCCGAAGATCAGCATCGCTCCGATGCCGAGACTCAGCGTGAAAAATGACTGATTCATCGCTCCGGTGATAATATTGAACAGGCCCACATCCTCGACTTTACTTACATCCGGAACCAGGTAAAATTTCAGCCCTTCTGACGCTCCCGGCATTGTAAAGCTGTAAACTGCAAGGAACACCATGATCACCAGCAAAGCGACCATCATCCATTTCGTGATCCGCTCCACACCGTTCTGCAGACCGAAAGAACAGATCGCAAATCCGGCAACAACGACGATCAGCATCGTCACGATCAGCACCGCCGGGGAGCCCAGCATATGCTCATAACTCGCGACGACCTGTTCCGTGCCGGCGCCGTCAAATTTTCCGGTCAGAAACAGATAAAAATAATACAGCATCCAGCCGGTGACCACCGTATAAAACATCATCAGTCCATAGTTTCCGATCATCGCCACATATCCGTGCAGATGCCATTTGCTTCCCGGCTTTTCCAGCTCCTGATAGGCACGGACTGTGCTTTTCCGGCTCGCCCGCCCGATCGCCAGCTCCATCGTAAGGATCGGCACACCCATGATCGCCAGGAAAATCAGATAAAAGACAACAAAGATACCGCCTCCATAGTTGCCAACCATGTACGGGAATTTCCATACATTTCCAATGCCGATCGCGCATCCCGCTGAAATCAGGATAAAACCCAGACGGGACTTGAACTTTTCTCGTTCCATTTCTTCTCTCCTCCCTTTACAGCGCACACAAAGGAGACTGCGGAATATTTTATATCCTGCTGCAGTCTCCCGTGTCTGTGATTTCTTCTTAATTATACATGAAAAACATGCATTTGCAAAGAGAGAACTTGTATTTTAGCATTTTGGTCGCAATCATTCAGTCCTCTGGACGGTTACTTTCGGTCTGCGCATGAAATGCGCAGACCGCTCTGTCACTCGTATCTTACAATCTCTTTTCTGAGCCGCTTCATGATCCTTTTTTCCAGTCTGGAGATATAGGACTGGGAGATTCCGAGAAGATCTGCCACCTCCTTCTGGGTTTTCTCCTTGCCGTCCGGCATGTTGATGCCAAAGCGGAGACGGACAATGGTCTGTTCCCGCTCTGTCAGTTTACTGATCGCCTTCCCGAGCAGATTTTTTTCCACTTCCTGCTCGATCCCGTGATAGATCACATCTTCATCCGTCCCGAGAATGTCCGACAGCAGCAGTTCATTTCCGTCCCAGTCCACGTTCAGCGGCTCGTCAATGGACACCTCCATCTTTGTCTTATTGTTTCTCCGCAAGTACATCAAAATTTCGTTTTCAATACATCGGGAGGCGTAGGTCGCCAGTTTGATCTTTTTCTCCGGGTTAAAAGTGTTGATCGCCTTGATCAATCCGATCGTCCCGATGGAGATCAGATCCTCCACTCCCACTCCCGTATTGTCAAATTTCTGGGCAATATAAACAACGAGACGGAGATTGTGTTCGATCAGTGTGCTTCTCGCTTCCCGGTTGTCGCTGTCCGACAACCCCGCGATGGCCTTCGCTTCCTCCTTTTCCCCCAGAGGCGCCGGCAGCACGTCTGCGCCTCCGATATAAAACACCTCTCCCGCCTGACGAAATGCCGCCGGAGAGGACTTCCGAAACATGCCAAAGCGGATACCCGCCGGCAATGCAGCCTGCATCATACTCTCTTCCTCCTAACTGTCCATTAAATCTGGATGCAATATCATCTGGCAGCCTGTGGGAGCAGCGCTGTCTTTTCCGGTAAGCGCCAAAGCGGGAGAACTTATACGCTTTTCTGTATTCCCCTGTACCAAGACCATTTCCGTTATCCGGATCACCGGCAGCACGCCGGAGGAACATCCCACACTGCGAAACCCTATGTAATGGGGATGCAGCGCCCGGAGAAGTTCCGGATCTGTGATCTCCTTCCCTTCCGCAAACTCTGCAATCCCGTTCCGCATCTTTTCCGGAAACAGTTCCTTTATAACTTCATATGGTATGACGGACACCGGCTTTCCGGAAGTGGTGTCCCGCAAAGCGTTGCCCGTGTCATACAGTCCCTTTACTTTGATCTTTTTTTCTCCGGCACCAAGGTAGACCGTCACCGTCCGCTTCCGTACCTTCTCCTGCCGTTCCTGCACGCCGAGAAAAACCGTGACGGCAGCGTAGACCAGAAAACCGGCCGACATTGCTACCGCCATTCCTCTTCGTCCGGCGATGCGTTCCAGCAGCCGGATTCCTCCGCTCATCAGAAAAGACATCAGCAGAAAGCCGAAGACTCCAGGGACAAGCTGTTTCCCACCTCTGGTATCACAACCAAACTTTACCATTCCTGTAATTCCCGCGATTCCGATGCAGACCATTGCCCAGGACGGCAGACGCCCGTAAAGCGCCAGCCATCCGATCCATCCGGCAGCGCCCGCCGCCGCAAAAGCCGCACTCCTCCGATGCGTGGCAGAGCACCGGAGGAGCCTTCGGGTGAGTCTCAGGAGAATATAATTCATAAGAAAATTCTCCGCAAAGAGCAGATCGACATAAATTTCGTAATACAAAAAGACACCCCCGTCAGCCTGTAAAGGTCTTTACCGGAACCGGCATATACCATTATAGGCGACGCAGGGCGTTAAATTTGTCAAACCAGCGACGCAATCTTCAAAATCTTTTCGACAAGGAACTGCCGTCTGCGGCCGATGCGGAGTCTTTGCAACCGTTCAGGTCTCTGAAATGTCGCGGATCTTCGGCTGTGTCAGCCCGGTACGGCTGTGAAGAATCGTCTGGACCATACGGACTTCCTCCGCGGGGAATTGGCCGGGCGCGGACGGTTCTCCCACACTGGCGTAAGTAATGCAGGAACCGAAGGTTTCTCCGCAGAGACGGGTGACTGCGCCGAGGGGGCCCATGGACATCGTCACGATCGGGCATGGGGAAGAAGTAATCATCTCCTGTGTGAGATCCAGGAGACGGAGGACGTCGCGGCGGGTCGCCGGCATCACCGCAAGCTTCAGAATATCGGCGCCGGACGCTTCCAGAGACGCAAAAACTTCACGCATCCGTTCCTGCGGAGGCGTCTGATCGAAAAAGTGACGGGACGCGATGACCCTGCACCCCTCCGCATGCAATTTCTCCGTCAGCTCCGCGGCGTCCAAATGTTCCATCTGGGCCTCCACATCGATCAGCTCTGCATATCCGCTCTCCGCCGCTTCCAGGTTAAGCCTGACGTACGCTTCCGGCGTGATCGCTCTCTGTCCGCCCTCTCCGGCGCTGCGGAAGGTGAACAGAACGGGGATCTGTCCGGCCGCTCCGCGGATCTCCTGCAAAAGTTCCTGCGCCGCGCCAGGCTCCAGGATCTGTTCACAGCTGTCCGCACGCCACTCCAGCAGATCCGGTCTGACAGCGGCGGCCCTTCGGGTGTGGGAAAGAATTTCGTCGGCTGTCTTTCCCATGACCGGCACACAGATCCGCGGCATTCCCTCCCCGATCGTTAGATTTTTTACTCTTACGGTTTTATACTGCATACATTCACTCCTCCATGATATGATTTGAGGGCAAAAGGTCTTTTGACCCTGGCATCATGATATTCTGATTATACCCTCGTTTTGTCCTCAAGACAATCATAACCTTTCCGACGGCTGATCTGTCACCGGAATGGTTGCAGCGGCTGCAAACAATCTGTAAATTTATCCGAGTCTGTGATATAATGATGCTACGGATTGTTCCGCATTTCATGTTCCCGCAATCCGACAAACTTTCAAGAAAAACAGAAAAAGGAGTATCTTTATGACCATACCGGAAATCCCCATCACAGGCACTACCAAATTGACCGCCCTGCTCGGCAGTCCGGTTGCCCACAGCCTCTCGCCCCTGATGCACAATTTTGCATTCCGCCGCCTGGGCCTGGATTACGCTTATCTCTGTTTCGACGTGACGGAAAAAGAACTGCCCCAGGCCGTGAAAGGACTGAAGGCCGTCGGGATCCGCGGATTCAACCTGACTATGCCCAACAAAAACAAAATCATGGAACTTGTGGATCATATCTCCCCGGTTTCCCGCATCTGTAAATCCATCAACACCGTAGTCAACGACGACGGCGTCCTCACCGGCACTTCCACCGACGGGATCGGATACATGGAGGCACTCCACGATGCAGGATACGATGTCACCGGCGAGGAGATCACGATGATGGGCGGCGGCGGCGCTTCCACGGCGATCTGCGCCCAGGCGGCCCTGGACGGCATCCGCCACATCCACATCTTTGTCCGTCCGACCAGCCGTTTCTACCGGAGAACTCTGGAACTGGCCGACATGATCAACCGCACCACTCCCTGCCGCGCATCTGTCTATGACCACGCAGATCAGACCGCTCTGCGCGACGCACTGTCCCGCAGCCGTCTGCTGATCAACGGCACCCCGGTCGGCATGGCCCCCGACACGGGCCATTCCATCATCGAGGACACTTCCATGTTCCACGAGAATCTGATTGTCTCCGATCTGATCTACAATCCTCGGAAAACACGTCTGATGCAGCTCGCGGAATCTGTCGGCTGCAGTACCTTCAACGGCATGTATATGCTTCTCTACCAGGGCGCTGAATCCTTCCGCATCTGGACCGGTCAGAATATGCCCGTTGACCTTGTCAAAGCCAATTACTTCACCTGAGACAGAAACGCTAAAATCCGCGAACAGGCTATCATACAAAAAGCCCTGCAGCATATCAAAAATGCCGCAGGGCTTTGATTTTTCTTATTTACGATTTCTCAGGAATTCCGGGATCTGGATATCCTTTTTCGGCACATTGCTGGTCAGCGGTGTGTGCTGCTGCGGAGCCGCTGCGGAAGCTGCGCCAGTATTCGGCATGTTAAATTTCGGCATCTGAAATCCGCTGGTTCCGGATGCAGCCGCTTTTTTCTGGTCGGAAGCAGCCTGGTTCGCCGCTGGCTTCTTTCCTTTGGCGTCGCCTGTTACACTCGCCTGTCTCGTCGTCGCATCGTCCAGGCCGGTTGCGATCACAGTGATTTTCGCCATGTCAGATACGCTGTCGTCATACATTGCACCAAAGATAATATTTGCGTTCTCGCCGGCTAGATTCTGTACGTAACTTGCAGCGTCATTCGCATCCATAAGGGAAATATCACCGGAAATATTGATAATAACATGGCTTGCGCCCTCGATCGTCGTCTCAAGCAGCGGACTTGCAACTGCCTGCTGAACAGCTTCCAGCGCTTTGTCGTCGCCTCTTGCCTCTCCGATACCGATGTGCGCGACGCCCTTGTCGGTCATGACAGTCTGTACATCCGCAAAATCCAGGTTGATCAGGGCAGGCAGGTTGATCAGGTCTGTGATGCCCTGTACTGCCTGCTGCAGAACCTCGTCCGCTTTTCTCAGAGCCTCCGGCATCGTGGTCCGGCGGTCTACGATCTCAAGCAGCTTATCGTTCGGGATCACGATCAGAGTGTCTACGTTCCCTTTCAGTTTTTCAATTCCCATCAGAGCGTTGCTCATACGGGTCTTTGCCTCGAATTTGAACGGTTTCGTGACAACACCTACGGTCAGGATTCCCATCTCCTTCGCAAGTCCTGCAACTACAGGGGCAGCTCCGGTTCCGGTTCCTCCGCCCATACCACAGGTTACGAATACCATATCGGCACCTTCCATCACCTGCTTCAGTTCCTCTACACTCTCCTCGGCAGCCTTCTCGCCCACCTCCGGCTTTGCTCCCGCACCGAGTCCTTTCGTCACCTTTTCACCGATCTGTAAAATAGTCGGAGCCTTGCACATAGTTAAAGCCTGCTTATCGGTGTTGACACCTACAAACTCCACACCTGCAATTGCTTCCTCAACCATTCTGTTGACTGCATTATTTCCTGCACCACCTACTCCGATGACGATGATCTTAGCAGATGATTCTGCCTCATTTGTCATGATTTCTAACACTTGTGTTTCCTCCTTACTTAGGC
>DXEK01000170.1 GCA_019115005.1 Candidatus Fusicatenibacter merdavium
GCGCTCCACAAAGTCATAAATTTTCATGCAAGCATGAAATTTATGACCTTTTGTCGCTTGTCTCATATTATAATAACATAAAACGGAGTTCAGAATAAGATTTTTTTATCAGAAGCATATCAGGCGGGGGAAGAGTTCCGCAGACCGAAGCGGCTGCGGATCAGGCTTCCCGGAACAGTTTTCCAAACAGCCAGTGTGTAAACGGAGCGGCGGCGAACATATTCCAGAAGAGCGCCATCGGGAAGTTTTTCAGGAACGTACCGACCCAGATTGCGGGCAGCTGAACGATCGATGCGCCTCCGAGAATGACGTTAAATAAAACAGCGGCCACAAGACTCATGGTCGGACACATGATCGCGACAGTTCCTGCCTGGCGGAAAAGCTGGCACAGATAAGCGTTGTCTTTTGCGGGATCACAGTGCTTCGCGGCAAAGGCGGCGCCCATGCGGTTTCCCCAGAGATTGGAGAACAGGAGCACGAACAGACCCATATAAGACGTTTCTTTCAACGCCTCCCAGAAAACGGAGAGCGTCATGTTGCTGAAGCCGCCGACGGTAAGATTAAATCCCATCTTGATCGCCATGTTGTAGACTTCCATTCCGTACGCCATCGCGTAGGACATGATCAGACCGAAAATAAATCCTTGTACTTTGTTTTTTGGCATTTTTACTTTCCTCCCTGTTGATGCGGCAGCGGGCTGCGCAGCGTCAGATCGCGGTGCAGCAAAACTGCAGAAATAAAAAAACGCGCAGCATTCAACTGGATTTACGCAGTGTCTGCTACACGTCTCAAATTATTATACGAATACTGAAATTTTTTTCAAAGGTAATTTTGCACAAAATCTGTAATAAATGTGGTATGATAGCGATGAATATCTTTAAAATCCAGGAAACCAAGGAGAGAGAATCGAGTGAGAACAGTTTTTGAGAATTTCTACCGGGAATATCTGGGGATGGAACACGGAAAACTCAGAGACGGCATTCTGATCTGTAAAAGCGGAAACAGAGATCTGCCCCTGAACAAAAAGTTTTACTATAAACTGATCGCGGCCGTGTTTCAGAACAGAAAGATCGTGTCATGTTCCGGAGACTTTAGCGACGAACAGATTGCGAAGATCTGTGACATGCTGCCTTTTGACGAGATCAGAGAGGGAAACCCGAAAAATATGGCTGCCCTGGGGCAGCGGATTCAGAACATGTTTCCGGAAACGGAGAAGATCTTGCCGGCCTGTATGTACCGGATGCTGCAGCGTGACCAGACAGAAGTGCGTTCCGTAAAGAAGCCGGATCTTCCGGAGGTGCAGTATATCTACTTGCCCAAATACAGAAAGTACGTGGCGGCGGCAGGCGAAGACTTGCTGGGATATTGTAAAATATCAGATGTTTTTCCTGCCGGTGCGGATCTGTCTGGCGGAGAAGGCGCCGGGATGTTTTTCGGTAATCTCGTGATCTGGGTCGATGAATCATACAGAAGAAAAGGGCTGGCATATTACCTTTTGGATCTGATGATCCGTCAATGCAGGGAAGAAAAGATAGAACCGTTGTATTTTGTAAAAGCAGAAAATGAAGCTTCCATAAAGCTGGCACAGAAATCAGGTTTTCAGATCGTGCAGACAGAATTTGTCATAACCGAGGTGACAGACAGATAGACGGAACGGTCAGAAAGCCGGTCTGGGTCAGACAGCGTGTATACACGCTGTCCGGCCCGGACTCGTTTTGTTTGCTGTAAAGTTTAATAGCCGATCATGGGAATGGAGACAGGTTCTTCGTTGAAAGGTTCCTGTTCGCCGTTTTTCACCGCGTACAGCACTTCCGAAGATTTCTTCACGGCTTCCATCAGTTCCGGATACGGCTGCATACACACGTCAACCATTCCGATCTGATAGTTTTCCCCGTCAAATCTTCCGAGGCAGAACTGGTCGTTATACTGGAACCAGTGGGCGCCGACGCCGTAGGGGTGGGCTGCCGCGTGTTCCACATAATACCGCCACATCCTGGCGCGTTCCGTCTGATCTTTGACGCCTTTCAGTCCCGTGGCAGGCAGACCGCGGTCCAGCGCGCCGCAGTGATATTCTCCCAGCAGGATCGGCAGATCGACGCCTGCGTTTTTCACAAAATCCATATCGGCCGAGGGATCGAAATCGTAGCAGTTGATGGAGAATACGTCAAAATATTCCCAGCCGACCATCATATCGGGATTGTCCGCTTTCGACCAGCGGAGTCCGAGGTTCAGATGATTCTGATCTTCCTTCCGGCAGGCTTCCGATGGAATGCGGATATATTCCCGCACCAGAAAGCGGGAGTACTCCCGGATATCGCCGAAAGATCCCGGATATTCCTCGGAACATTTCCCGATCGGATCCCGAAATGCGTCGAAACTATCGAAAGAACTGCCCCAGGAGTTATTCAGGGCGTTTATGTGTCCGTATTTCTCCCGCAAAAACCGGATCAGTCCGCGGCGGCAGCAGGTGTCCGCCGGATTGCGAAGCACTTCATCCGCGATTTTCAGGTTTTCCACAAAGTTAAATTCCGGTTCGTTGCGCAGAAAATAGCCGATCAGCCAGGGATCGTCTCTCCATTCTTCCAATCCTTTGGCATAGATCCTGGAATTTTCCGCATACTCTTCCGAGAGAACGTCCGGAAAGTCTCGGAAGATCAATGTCTTTGTGGAAGGAAAGCCGCGGAGTTCCCGGACATACGGAATCTTTGTGCGCCCGTCGTTGACGCAGAGTCCCGGGAAATTACCCTGGGAATTGATTCCATTGGACATCAGGATATGATGGGATATTTCCTCCCACTTTTCCTTCCAGGCGGAACCGTAGACTTTTTTCAGATTCGCCGCACAGAAATTAAACATCCGGAAATGCTCCGGTTCCATATAGGCGGAACGCCGCATGGTATCTTCCCGGAAGCATTCCCCGTATACGGGATCTTCTTTTTCGGGAAGCCAGTCGCAGTTTTTTTCAAAAGCGTCGATCCGACCCTCCTCGCCGGCGCGGGTGCCGCAGGGGCCCAGTGAAAAGTAATCGCATCCGTCCGGATCCGTCAGATGCCACCGCCCGTCGGGCGATTTAAAAGTGGAGAAAAATCCCGTCCCGTCTTTCAGCTTTCGGCCGGAATCTCCGCCCCAGCGGTTCCAGGAAGGGAACGGGTAAGCGGCAGGGCCGAGATTTCGGTCCATGGTTTTCCGGAGCTCGTCGAGGCTGGAAATTTTCCCAGGCCATGAACGGTCTTTCCACTGTCCGAATTCGTCTACCAGTTTCCGGTCCGGTGTGGGATAAGTTTCCGGTTCCGTATCGCTGAGATAAAAATTTTCCATCCGGATTCTTACGTCATGGAAGGTACTTTTTACTCCGAGTTCAAAGCGTTCCACCTGGCAGCGTTCGGTTCGCTGCCCGTGTACGACCAGTTTCAGCAGACCGGGTGTGCGGTTGGTATAAATGGTCCGGTTATCCAGCAGACTTAGATCCAGACAAATTCTGGTCTTAAAGCGCGGCAGCAGGCCAAACCGAAAGAACAGACGCTCCTCCTGTTTCCCCGGGACAAAACACCGGAACATCATGGCTGCACAATGGTCTTCCAGCACTTCCACATCTCCGATCAGATAGCGCAGAGAAGAATGTTTTATCTGGGGAAGAGTAACCCCGCCGCCTGACGCGCCCAGTACTACTGTACATCCGCCGGGCTCCTGTTCCTGCACCACGGCGTCCCGCGGGATGATCTGATCCAGACAGATCGTTTCGATCAATGACATACGCAGATACCTCCTGTACAGTTTTTTTCTTTTATTTTACAGGAGTGAAAAAAAGTTTCCATGGAATTCTGCGACTTTTTTTGTAAAATAACGACTTTTTGAGTGTTTACTCATTCCTTTTGCCATTTTCGAGAGGCTGCCATACAGAGTTCCGGGACTGATCTTGATCTCGCCGTCCGTCAGCGCCGCGACTTTCTGAATGATACTGTAATCATGCGCTTCTTCTCTGAGACACAGCAGAATATAGAATCCGGTTTCGGTCATTGGGACATACACTTTTCGTATATGAGAATCCATTCTTTGCCTTAAGTTTAATATCGCAGTACGCTGTGTCGCACTGCGATATAGGCTTGTCAACAGAATCTTGACTTTTTTCCGGGCGTTCAATATAATAGTGCAAGAGTCAAGATATCTTTGACCCAACAACATTATCTAAGAGCAGATCACATTCGTGGAAAGGAGGCATCTATATGGCTGCATCAGTCTTTTTTTATCATTGTGTTATATCGAAGAATGCAGATATAGTGTCTTCCCGCGTGAAAAACATAACTTTTTCTATTCTCAGTCCCATCTGATTGATGTTTTTCCCGAAAAATATAAAATATATGAATTTTAGTAAAAGTTCAGTCGGCTGAACTTTTGTGAGTTTGGAAAAATCAGAAAGGAGTGTGTCCTTTGGCGTACAGAGAGGTATCTTTTGGATAGATTCCGGTACGCCTGCAGGAGTGTGTCCGAAATTGCTCTCTGAAAGAACTTTCATACACTCCGGGGACAGAGAAAAATGGGAAAAAATCATATAGTTCGTTATACATGGAACAGTCCGGTCCGGCTGCTCATGTGCATATCGCTGTTTTCCAGCATGGTTTTCTATGCACCCGTGTCGCTGCTTGTCCGCACCCGCATGGGAATCACTTTAGAACAATTTTTTATCCTTCAGGCGATCTTGTCGGCAACAATTTTCTTTTTTGAAATCCCGAGCGGTTTTCTGTCGGATTTCTTCGGGTACAGGCAGACGATCATTCTCAGTTTTCTGCTGAACTTTGCGGCGAGAATCCTCATGCTGCTGGCGCAGGATTTCCGGATGTTCGCGGCGGAGGCTGTGCTGGAAGGAATGGCGGCAGCGTTGAATTCCGGCACGATCTCAGGTTATGTGTACAGTATTTCCGGGAGGGACAGCTACGATATCGATATGGCTGAGATCAACAGATGTTCGGATCTCGGATTTCTTGTGTCTACCCTTGGATTTTCTGTGATCTACCAGCTTCTGGGAATGAGAGGACTGCTGTTCGGAACGGCCGCCGCAGCATTTGCAGCGTTTCTTGTATCCTGCGGGCTGCAGGAATGCCCGGTGCAGAGAGAGCAGAAAACAGACCATAGGAGCTCCGGGCGATGGAAAAATACGGGAAAACAACCAGGAGGTCCTCCGGGGCTGGCAGATCTTGTCTGTGTCCTCGGGATCAGTCTGGCCAGTCTGGCATTTTTGCTCATTAACTTTTTTTACGTGACGATACTGGGTGAACTGGGAATGGATGAAACATATATGACGGCGGTTATTTTGCTGTATACGGCCGTACAGATATTGATCCCTTGGATCATCCGGAAAAGAAAACGACTGCAGAAAGGACGTAGTTGGAAACATCTGAACGATATTTTGAGTTCTCTGGCAGCAGTGCTTGTTTTCGCAGTCGGGATTGCATGGACGGAAAACTTTTTTGTGTTGATCCCGATGCTGCTGCTTCCTGCTGCTCTGCAGCTTTTGCAGATTGATGTGGAAACTTATCAGAATCTGTGCATTGACAGAAAAGGTCTGAGCAAAAACAGGGTAACGGTACTCTCCGGCTACAGTATGGTTTCCAATGCACTGGAAATAGGATTCCTCTTCGGTTCTTCGCAGATTGGAACGCTGGGGATCCGCCCGCTGTTTTGGGGACTCGGAATCCTAGTGCTGTTTGCCATGGGAATTGTTGTACTGCTGCGGAGAAAGGAGATCCGGAGATAATCATGATGCCAGAGTCAAAAGGTCATGCTTGCATGAAATGCATGACTTTGGGACCCGCAAAAACATGAGAAAGTAGCCCGATCGGGCAGATTTCGAATGTTTTTAGGATTGCGGGAGCATGAGATGCGGAGCAATCCGTAGCATCATTGGGGTCAAAATACCTTTTGCCCCCAACATCATAATCATTCGGCAGACAAGACATTATATACAAGGTTTTATGAAGGTAAAGAATCGTAAATTCGATAAAAAAGAGGAACAAGGCGCTGCTCTGCCCGGTTCCTCTTTCTGCTTTGCTGAACTACTTTGCGGGGGAAACGCCCTCCGCCAGCCATTGTTTTACGGTATCCAGACTGAAATTTACAGCCCTGGCGATCATATCGACGGAAAGCCCCATTTTTCTCAACTCCAGAGCCGTTCTGCGAGCCTGGTTTTTTTCACCTTCGATTTTTCCCTCGATTTTTCCATGTTCTTCACCTTCGCGATACCATTTTTCACTGATCTCACACATGACCTGATAACCTCCTTCCTCGGATTTGAGAAAATGTACGCGTCTGGAGAGGTCTCCCTGACTCATATCATCGGGATCTGCAGTTTTAAAAAATTCCATTAGCTGTGCCGCTGTGCTGTGATCATTGACTGCGGCATTGACGTATAAGATATGTATGCCGTCATCATAGGGAAGTTTTCTGTCTCCCAGATATTTCTGCACAGGATAAACTGTTTTTCCGGCATTCCAAAGATCTGTCCTGCTGATATAGATGATGTAGACCTCCGGCATTTCATCATAGTTTTTCCCTTTTTGCAGACATTCGCTGTCGATCATGGATGTGTAAAACCGCGTTCTTCTGGCATGATTCACGGTGTCTGTACGCTGGACTTCGATGTTATACAACTTTCCGTCTGTGTCCTCCGCGTATACGTCCAGAATGGCATCATGGGAAACCATGCGTGAAATACGATACTGTGTCCGGACAGATTTCACGGTCAGATCTTTGATGCCTGTCAGGATCCGGAGCACATGCTGACAGGCAGCCGGATCCTGCAGTGCAGCGGTCATAAATACGTCGCTGAACAGATTCAGCGACCGGGCCTCGGCAATACGTCGCTCCCGAGCCTCAAGGTTTTGATTATTGTTTTTGGTCAAAAATACTCCTTTCTTTTTGACCCACTCTTCCAGGGCGAACAAATAGTTCGCACATCTGTATGAATGATTCTACCATTTGGCCGTAAAAAATGCAAGTGTAAAAGGATAGCCGGACGTTTGCCCAATATGGCCGTAAAGGATTTGAAAACAAAAGCCATAACGCCTGTCTATTTGCTGACTGATCATACCGGATTCTATGAGAGATATGGATGGGAATTTTTATGTATGGTTCAGGGAGATGGGGAACCCAACCTGTCAAGAATGTATATTCACAGATAACAATTATTCGTTCTCTGATTGGAAAAGGTTCATTGGGAATGTTTGTATATCTGCGGCGTGTTCTTCATCAATAAATCTGATTCCAAGTTTACACCTCACTAAATAGTATTTCGCCATCAGCCTTCCGTTTTTGTTTACTCATATCAAGTCCGATTTATTGGGAAGATAGCAAAGTCAGCCGGAGCAGTCAACGGCAAGATGAACGGTGCACATAAAAAAGAGGAACAAGGCGCTCCCCGGCCCGGTTCCTCTTCTGTTTTGCTGAATTACTTTGCGGGGAAAACGCCCTCCGCCAGCCATTGTTTTACGGTATCCAGACTGAAATTTACAGCCCTGGCAATCATATCGACGGAAAGTCCCATTTTTCTTAACTCCAGAGCCGTTCTGCGAGCCTGGCTTTTTTCGCCTTCGATTTTTCCATGTTCTTCGCCTTCGCGATACCATTTTTCACTGATCTCGCACATGACCTGATAACCTCCTTCCTCGGATTTGAGAAAATGTACGCGCCTGGAGAGGTCTCCCTGACTCATATCATTGGGATCTGCAGTTTTAAAAATTCCATTAGCTGTGCCGCCGCGCTGTGATCGTTGACTGCGGCATTGACGTATAAGATATCAGGATACGAAGCACATGCTGACAGGCAGCCGGGTCCTGCAGTGCAGCGGTCATAAATACGTCGCTGAACAGATTCAGCGACCGGGCCTCGGCAATACGGCGTTCCCGGGCCTCCAGATTTTGATTATTGTTTTTGGTCAAAAATACTCCTTTCTTTTTGACCCACTCTTCCAGGGCGAACAAATAGTTCGCACATCTGTATAAATGATTCTACCATTTGGCCGTAAAAAATGCAAGTAATCGAGAAACCATTGGTGCTGCATCCGTTGGTATTTATGCCCGCGGACAACGAGCCGACCGAAGCGGAGCGTAGACCAAATATCCCGCAGCTCTGCTGCGTTACAAATTTGATGTCCCATGGTTTGTTGTGGGATTTTTGACTGTGGGCGGTCTGTAAGTCGTTAAAATACAAAAAAAGTCGCTGAATTCCATTGACTTTTTTTTAGAATATATTAGAATAATAGACAATAGATACCGCGTATAAGGCATAAAAATCAGAAATATGACGATTGCTTATATACACGGTAAGAAGATCAGAGAAAGGGAGTGTCCGGGTGAAGACTGTATTGTAATCAAGAACTGCATATTGGAAAGCTGCAGAAGAGATGCTGTATCTGTTTCAGAATACAGTTTTATCTTTGTGCCGTTTATGAAACAGCGGTAATTTGCATTACAATGAGTCTGAACGATGACGCGCCCTGTCGAGAGAATTCCTTTTCCGCAGACGAAAACCGGAACGGAAAGGAACCATATGTGCTGTTGCGCTGCCTGATGGCAATGTTTTGCTGTACGTATGGGTATATATAGAATAAGCTGTATCTTTTATTTTTCGACCTGGAAAAGGAATAATAACAATGGTAACAGTTCGGTTGACTGAACGATCGCTGATCGTGCAGTTATGCCGGATGCGGGCAGATCGGATCCCGCGGACTGTACCGGGAAAAGCTGAAAGAAAGATACAAAACAGAATGGAAACAGGGATAATATCAGGATCATGCGTTGTATTTGCGGCTGCATGGTCCTTTTTGTATGTCAGAATATATGGAATCGTTCCGGCGGCGGAACGGCTGCATATATCTCTCGGACGTATGTAATCTTTGAACTTGTATCTGGTCTGTGCGTTTTCTGCGCAGATCCGGCTGAACTGTTACAAAGCGGACAGCAGTTTTCAGGAAAAATCTGATATTATCGAAAGGAATCTTTATGCGTACAACAAATTCAAATGCCGCAGAGGCGGCGGAAATCAAAGGAAAGAAAGATCCATATACCTTCTGGAACACATTGGTCTTTCTGCTGAAAGGGATCCGCAGCAGCGATCCAAAGCTGCTGGCATTTATGATCGTGGAGGCTGTCTGCACGGTCGTCACTCCGTATCTCGGAATGTATCTCCCGAAATTCGGTGTGGATCTTGTGACGGAGCATGCGGATCTGAAGCGGGCGGCCCTTCTCCTGGGCGGGATCACCGTCATCATGGCGGTCTCCCAGATGGCCGGGACAATGGCGCAGCGGGCACAGACGATCCTGCAGGACCGCCTGCGCAGCCATTATCGAAACCGTCTGTTTGCGAAGACCCTGGAATGTGATTATGAACATGTGGAGAGCGCCGAATGGCAGAAACGGTACCAGGAGGCAAGGGAAATGAGTGTCAACTGGGGAGAATGGTCAGGCACCACGCTGATGTCCCAGGGCGCGGTAAAGACATTTGCCGCTGTTTTCAGTTTCTTCCTGTACGGGTCCATCATTGCGGAACTGAATCCATGGCTGCTGATCCTGCTGGCCGGGCTGTCGATGCTGCATTTTCTGGCGCTGCGCCGGGCGCAGAAGCACGAAGTGGACCGGATCCTGGAACGGAGCGGAATCCAGCACGGACGGTGGTATTTCCGGACAAAGGCCTCTGACGTCAACCTGGGAAAGGATCTCCGGCTCTATGAGATGGCCGGGTGGATCCGGGGATACTTTCACCATTACCGGGACGCGCATTTCCGTCTCCGTCAGGATGTGCAGAATCATTTTTATCAGGCGGCGCTGGTAAAGGCGGCGACGTTGTTTCTCCGGGACGGTGTGGCGTACCTGTATTTTCTGTGGTTGGCCTGCAGCGGAAGGATCACGGCAGGAGATTTTGTCCTGGCCTGCAGCGCTGTGGCTTCGTTTTCCACATTGGTGACCCAGGTATCCGACAGTGTCGGGCAGATGTTCCAGGCATTGCCGCCGCTGAAACGGATGCGGGCATATCTGGACGCGGCTGACGAGCCGGAACCGGAACCTGCAGCGGAACTTCCCGCGAAAGGAACGCCGGTCTCTGTGGAATTCCGGGACGTCACCTTTGCCTATGACCAGAAAGCGCCGGTGCTGGATCATTTCAGCCTGAAGATCCGCCTGGGAGAAAAGCTGGCTCTTGTGGGCGTCAACGGCGCCGGAAAGACGACGATCATCAAATTGTTGTGCGGATTTTATCATCCGGCCGGCGGAGAGATCCTGGTCAACGGGACGGATGTCAGAAACTATAAGAAAAAGGATCTGTGGCAGCTGATCGCGCCGGTGTTTCAGGAGGCGACGATCCTTCCGTTTACAATCGCGGAGAATGTTTCCCTGCAGCCGGATCAGGAGACAGACCATGCGCGGGTGAGAGAATGCCTGGAGACAGTCGGGCTGTGGGAAAAGGTACAGTCGCTCCCGTCGGGAATGGATACCGGGATGATGCGTCTGGAAGAGGACGAAGGCATCATGCTGTCCGGCGGCCAGAAGC
Source organism: Candidatus Fusicatenibacter merdavium (assembly GCA_019115005.1). GTDB lineage: Bacteria > Bacillota > Clostridia > Lachnospirales > Lachnospiraceae > Fusicatenibacter > Fusicatenibacter merdavium. Next base: position 10,537 of record DXEK01000170.1, read on the forward strand.
AGAAGCTTCTCATGGCCCGGGCATTGTACAAGGATGCACCGCTGCTGTTTTTTGACGAGCCGACGGCGGCATTGGATCCCATCGCAGAGAGTGAGACATACGAACAGTTTCATCAGCTGTCCGGGGACAAGACGGCAGTGTATATCTCCCATCGTCTGGCCAGTACCCGCTTCTGCAGCCGTGTGGTGCTGCTGGAAAACGGTCAGGTCAAAGCGAGCGGGACACATGAGGAACTGCTGAAAAGCTGTCCGGCCTACGCGGAGATGTTCCGGGTACAGAGTCGGTATTACAGAAAAGAAGAGGAGGCGGTATTATGAAAACGAAAGATGGAAAACTTCTGATGCGCTGCCTGAAAGAAATCTGGAACCATGAGCCGCAGTCTCTTTTGATGGCAGGCGGTCTTGCGGTGGCGGATGCGCTGCTGCCGCTGGTTCCGGCGCTGCTCTCCTGGCTGTTTGTGGAGGGCCTGGCTGCCGGCTGGTCTTTTGGCCGTCTGGCAGCGATCGCCGGGATCGGCGTCACAGTTCTGTTTCTGCTGAATGCCCTGCGGGGAAAGATGTATCACTGTGGGCTGCCGCATACAGAGAACTGTAACGATCTGATGGAGTGGGAATATCAAGAAAAGACGATGACGATGGACTATGCTTCCCTGGACAGCCGGGAGGCGGCGTATCTGCGGGCAAAGATCCACAATGATTATCAGTGGGGCAACGGCGCCTACTTTATGGTTCCCCAGTTCCAGAGACTTTGCAGCGCAGTGCTGGGGATCGCAGCGGCTGTCGTGCTGATGGCGCCTGTCCTGATGCAGAGGAGTTTTTGGCTTCACTGGTCGTCGCCGGTATTTCTCGTGTTTGCGGTGGCCCTGACGGGGCTTTCCGCCCGGAGCCAGAACCGTGTTTTCGTGAAGACGGAGGCGCTGCGGGACGAGTATGACAAAAAGAGCGCCAGAAGCGACTGGCTGGTCGATAACCTCACCTACAGAGAAGGAAAGGATATCCGTATTTACCGGGCGAAATCGCTGATCATGGGCGCGCTGCGGGAAACAGAGCGGGATCATATGGTGGACGGCGAGAGCCGGCTGGAAGGCCGCGCCGGGGCTCTGGACGGAATCATCTCTGGTCTGCTGATGGGCGGTTCCTATGTATTTATTGTGCTGCGGGCGCTGCAGGGCGCGCTCTCGGCGGGGTCTGTGGTGCTGTTCGCGTCATCGATTTATCAGCTGTGCGAGAGTCTGAAGCTGCTGGCCAGAAGTCGCAGCGAGATTTTCCGGAATGCGCGGCGGATGGAGAGCAGCCTGGATTATCTGGAACTGCCCGGTCTGCTTCAGGACGGGCCGCGGTCCGTCGGACAGACAGAGGAAGCGGTGGACATTGAGTTCCGGGATGTGACATTCTACTATCCGGGAAGCGGAATTCCGGCATTGTCGCACGTTTCGATGCACTTGCGTCCCGGTGAGAAAACCGCGGTGGTGGGAAGGAACGGAAGCGGTAAGACGACGATGATCAAGCTGCTGTGCCGTCTGTACGATCCGCAGGAGGGCCAGATCCTGATGAATGGAAAAGATATCCGCGAGTATCGTTATGAGGAGTATCTCCGGATGTTTTCTGTGGTGTTCCAGGACTTTTTCCTGCTGGCGCTGCCGCTGGGGGAAAATGTGGCCGGAGCCAGGGAATACGATGAGGAGCGGGTGCGAGAATGTCTTGAAAAGGCCGGCTTTGGTCCGCGGCTGGCACGGATGGAGAAAGGTCTGCAGACCAGCCTTTACCGGATCCTCGCGGAGGACGGTGTGGAAATCTCCGGAGGGGAAGCCCAGAAGATCGCGCTGGCCCGGGCGCTGTACAAAAACGCTCCGATGGTGATCCTGGATGAGCCGACTGCAGCCCTGGATCCGATCTCGGAATATGAAGTCTACAGCGGGTTCCGGAATCTGATCGGAGATCGGACAGCGTTGTTCATCTCCCACAGGCTGTCTTCCTGCCGGTTCTGTGACCGAATCCTGGTCTTCCAGGACGGGCAGCTGGTACAGGAAGGCACCCACGAAGAACTGCAGCAGGACAGGCAGGGCCTGTACAGCCGGATGTGGGAGGCACAGGCACAGTATTATCAGGAAAGCTGAAAATGTAAATAGGAATACTTTTTTAATTGAAAAAGAAACGGAGGGGGCAGTAAATGGAAAGTAGAAAAGTAAAAAATATGATGTTTGCACTGGGAGCGGATCTGTGCGGAATCGCATCTGTAGATCGTTTTTCGGAAGCTCCGAAAGGTTATCACCCCTGTGATGTACTGCCGGAATGTAAATCTGTCATTTCTTTTGCGTGTCGTTTTCCGGCGGGAACAATTCATTGCAGTTCTCCTGTTCCGTATACGAGGGTACGAAATTCTATTACGGCTAAATTGGATCAGATGGCACTTGATTTTTGTATTGAAATGGAAAAGATTGGAATTGTATGCGTGCCAATTCCTGTCAATGAAAGCCAGTGGGATGAGACAACAGGAAGGTGGCGTTCAGTAGTCTCCCTGAAACATGCGGCTCAGGCTGCGGGGCTTGGAACGATTGGCAGACATTCGCTTGTGATTACTCCTGAATTTGGTAGTATGATCTGGTTGGGCGCTGTTCTGTGTGAGCAGGAGTTGGAACCGGATGAAAGAAAGAAATCAATCTGTGATTTATGTGGTCGTTGTGTAGAGATCTGTCCGGTACATGCACTGGAGAATTCTGAAATGGAGCAGATGACCTGCTGGGAATATGCATTTGGTGATGACCAGAAAACAAAGTCCTGGAATATTCACTGTCATAAATGCAGAGATATCTGTCCCTATCATCTGGGAACAGAAAATTCATGGACGGAATAGAGAAGAAACTTTACTTCCAAGAAAGTAATTTGTTACAGTTCAGCCAGGTCTGCGCATTCACTGCGCAGACCGTATGAAAACATAGTGCCTGTAGGCATCCGGCCCATCGCGAAGCGATTCTCAATGGCTGGATGCCGGTTACAGTTCAGCTGGCTGAACTGTAACAGTAATTCATAAAAAAGCCTCAGGAAAACTTCACGGCAGATGCCGGGAAAGGAGTTCCTGAGGCTTTTATCCTGAGTTTATTCATGGTGCTCCCCGTGATGATGTCCGCTGCCGGAGTTTCCTCCGCCGGAATTGCCCGCGCCGGAGCCGTCCGTGTCCGGATTGCCCGTGCTATTTTCGGAAGTATCGCTGCCGGAGTTTCCTGTACCGTTTCCGGCGCCGTTCCCCGTCAGGGAATCACTGAAACTGCAGTTGTCGTCCGAGTCTTCCGGAACGTCGGAACAGTCGTCCGATCCGGAGTCTTCCGGAATGTCGGAACAGTCGTCCGATCCGGAGTTTTCCGGAATGCCGGAAGTGTCTTCTGTCCCGCCGGTATCGGAAGAATCCGAGGAATCCCCGGAAAGCTGCCGGATCCGGCTCCAGATCTCATGCATGGAAAGATCCTGTACGTCCTCGGAAGTCACCGAGGGATCCAGTTCCTGTAAGATCAGGAACGCCTGATATTTTCCGAAGGACATCCCGCAGGAATGAGCTTCATGCACTTCTTCCATATCGCCGGAGTGGCAGTGGACGTTGGAGTAGCCGGACACAGACGTTTCCATGTCCTGGAGCACCTCCTGATTCTGAGTTTCCGACTCGCCGGCAACGGTCAGAGAGAGCACATTGTCCCCGGCTAGAAGCGTCTCGATCGTATCGCTTTTCAAGATGCGGTCCAGGGCGTCCATATAATCCAGATATTTGAGATCCAGGGAGTCTGCAAGGGACGCTCCGTCGTCGTTATAGCCCTCCACCGATATGATCCGGCGGAAACAGTTCAGTCCCAGTTCCAGAGACGGATTGATGTCGACGCTGATATAGGTCACAGGAGCAAAAAAGAGATAGCATACACCGGCGGCACAGAGAAACAGACAGAACACAGAAGCGGCTGCAAGACGACGGATATGGGAAGCATGCCGGGCACTTGTCCGATATACTTTTTCCTTCAGATACGCTCTGGTATGTTCTTTCAGTTCCGGCTCTGCGTGGATCTGGTCGAACGCTTTTTTCCATGTTTCATTCATTGTCAGTCATCCCCTCCAGTTCTTGTTTCAGCAGGTGTCTGGCGCGTGTGAGAAGTGTGTAGACAGTGTTTACGTTCTTTTTCAGGATCCGGCTGATCTCCGCAGCGGAGTACTCTTCATAATAATAGAGATAAACAACGTTTTTATATTTTTCCGGAAGAGAAAGAACGGCATCCAGCAGTTCGCTGTGCTCTGTGTCAGGTACCTGTGCAGTCTCCTTCAGTGTGTCCAGTGACGTCGTCCGGCTGCGGAAGAAGCTTTTCAGCAGATCCTTGCAGGCATTGATCGTCACCCGTATGATCCACGCCTTTTCGTGCTCTTCGCTCTCAAAAGGCTCCGGATAAAGTACATATTTCAGAAAGACCGTCTGAAAGATGTCTTCCGTGTCCGAATAATTTTTCAGATGTACCATGCAGATCCGCCGGACGGTATCCGCGTACCGCTCGATGGCTCTGTTTGCCTCTTCCTCACTTCGCATGTCTGTTTTCCCTGCCCTCAATGATGATATTGATTTCCGTGTCCGCTGCCGGAAGGACAGCCGCTCTCTGTGTGATGCTGCCCTCCCGGACATACGGTGTCTTCCGAATGGTGTCTGTAGCCATTGCCGGTCCCTGTGTTCTTTGCCTGCCCTGCAGGGTCAGTCCTGGCGGTATGGGTATGAAAATGATCGCAGATTCCATCGCCGTCCGCGTCTGTAAAGCAGTGTGAAGAATCCCCACAGTAAGTGCAGGAATATGCGGGCGCTGCCTGATCTCCGGATCCGTATGCGTTCCGGCTTCCGTTTCCTGTCGCCAGAGCGGCGGTTGCGCCGAGAACGGTTGTGATTGCTGCTGCTGTTAAGATGACAGATACTTTCTTCATAATGAACCCTCCTGACTTTTGTAAATGTTCCGCCGATAAAACAGTTTCATACAGTCTGCCCGGCAAACGGGCGGACCAGGCGGAATGGTTATGGATAGTTACTGTTTTTTGTTTTTCTCTTTTCAACAGTAATACGATTGAGGCGGAGGATTTCATTCATAAATAAAAATACTTTTTGTGTTTTGCGCTCCGCAAAGTCATAAAGCTTCATGCAGGTATGAAATGCGGAGTTATCCATAGCATTATTTTAATGGATCTTATGGTGTTTGAAAAGAGGAATAGGGAATGCTGTAAGCTGCCTGAGCCTTCCGCCGTATGAATGATAGACGCTTGCTGCGCGCCACATTTACAAATGGAAAAAGATTTTCTGCTTTCTTATATTATCAGAGAAAATTATGGAGATTTTCTGCTGGTTATGGTAAAATTCTTTACAAATGTTGCTATGTTGAGAAATACTTGTAACAGTTCAGCTGGATGAGTTGTTACAAATACTTACAGAAACGGAGGCGCCAGCCATGGATTTATCAAGATTTCAGGAATACCGCCGGAAGGTCGTTGAAAACTGCAGCAGGGTGATTGTCGGGAAGGAAAAGGAGATTTCTCTGGTACTGACTTGTTTTCTGTGTTCCGGCCACATTCTTCTGGAGGATCTGCCGGGAACGGGAAAGACGATGCTTCTTCGGGCATTTGCCAGGACGATCGGCGGAAGTTTTAAGAGGATACAGTTTACCCCGGACCTGATGCCGTCAGACCTGACAGGGATCAATTTCTTTAATCAGAAAGCCGGAGAGTTTGAATTCCGGCCGGGACCGTTGTTTGCCAATGTTGTCCTGGCCGATGAAATCAACCGCGCGACGCCGCGGACACAGTCCAGTCTGCTGGAAGCGATGGAGGAACGGCAGATCACGGTGGACGGGGTGACGAGCACGCTGGAGGAGCCGTTCTTCGTCATGGCGACGCAGAATCCGCTGGAATCCTACGGAACATTTCCCCTGCCGGAAGCCCAGGTAGACAGGTTTTTCATGAAACTTTCCCTGGGATATATGACGAGAGAGCAGGAAATGCAGGTGCTCGCCCGGCCGGAGTCTTCGGCGGAACTGATCGTAGGTCTGGAGCAGGTGGTTACGCCGGAGGAGACCGCTTATGTGCGCAGCGCTTATTCCCAGGTGAAAATGTCCGGGGAGGTTCTGGGATATCTGATGGATATCATTGAGGAAACCCGCCGGGACGGCAGCTTTGCCTGCGGCGTTTCCACCCGGGGTGCGATCGCACTCCATAAGGCCGCCCAGGTGACGGCGGCTTTCGACGGCCGTGATTTTGTGATCCCTGAGGACATCAAGAAGATGGCGCCCTATGTGCTTCTGCATCGTCTTTCAGGGGAAGGCGGAAGGAAAACCGCGGACTTTTCCCGCCGCCTGAATCAGATGATCGAGGAAATCCCGGTTCCGCTGGAAACCACATGACGTTCTTTTTTATTCTTTTTCTGATCCTTCTGATTCTGGCGGTGCAAAAATGGGCGCTGCGCCGTTGTCTGGAATCGATCCATGAAGATTACTGGGTGGAACGGACGGTTGTGGATCCGGGAGAGATTTTTTCCGTCATCCTGGCAGTACACAACCAGAGCCGTCGGTATCTTCCCTTTGTGAAGGTGGAGATGAGACTGCCCCGGGAATTTCATCTGGAAGAAAGATCGGGGAAAAAAGAGAAAAAAGAGAAGAATGGCAGAGAAGAGCGCAGAGCGGAACAGCCCGCGCCGCCGGAAGAGGAGACGGCGCCGCTGAACGGGCCGAGAGTCGTCCGGTCTTACAGTCTGCGCCCGTGGCAGGAAGTACGGTTTCATATACCGGTAACCATCTCCCGGAGAGGGAGATATGTGTTGCGCCATCCGGCGCTTCTGGGCGGAGATTTCCTGGGAATGAAGGAAAGACAGAGAGAGTTCCGGCAGTTCCGCGAGGTGGTGGTCGCTCCGCCGGAATATTCCCTGCCGTCGCTGGAACAGGCGCTGGGCAGCTTTCTCGGTGATTATTCGGTGCGCCGTTTTCTGTATGAAGATCCGATCCTTACGGCCGGGTGCCGGGAATACACAGGCAGGGAGCCGATGAAAATGATCGCGTGGAAACAGAGCGCACGTCTCGGGACCTGGATGGTCCACCAGTACGATCACACGGTGGAGCCGGCGGTGACGGTACTGCTCAACATGGAGACCCGTGAGGATACGGAATGGACGGAGGCGGCTTTCTCCATCGCCCGCACAGTGTGCGCTGTGCTGGAGGACCGGCAGATCAAATACGACTTCGCCACCAATGCCTCTCAGGCAGGAGGAAGCAGAAACGGCGCGAGTGTTGCAGAGGGGCTGGGAGAAATGCATTTTCGAAGCGTGCTGGAATGTCTGGGCAGAGGGATGGACGAGGTGTCCAGGCCGTTTTGCCGGATGCTCGGTGAGTTGGCGCTGAAGAACGGCAGGAACCGCGGACTTCTGGTGATCACACCCGGAGAAGGCCTGGAGCGCCCCGCGGAAAATGCGGCGGAACTCGACCGGTGGAGAAAAGAATCCGGAGAAAATGTCCAGATCCTGTGCGCCTGCCATTTCTGCTGTGACCGTTCAGCCGGCTGAACGGTCGCTTTCTGCTCCTGGAGGTATCGTGACGGAACTGTGGAAGGAGGAAAACCGATGGTATTGATGGCGTTCTATCGTATGATCGTGGAACTATCGTTTTATTATTCGTTTGCGGGCGCGGTGGCCGCGTATTTCGGCGGGAACGGAACGGTTTTGCCGGCGCTGCTGCTGTCTGTATGCTATATCCTTTGTGAGCGGCTGGCAAAGCTGCGCCGTGAAGAAACGGGAAAAGCCGGAACTCTCTGCCGGTATCTCGGCCTTCTGCCCGCATTCCTCTGGCTGATCGTGCCGGGGATTTCTCCCGCGGACAGGATCTGCTTTCTGCTTCCGCTGGCGTATTTGGCTGTTGTCGTTTACCGGAAGGATTTCATCCTGTCCCGTTATCGCCAGATGGACATGTTTTCTGTCTTCTGGAAAGCGTATGCGGTCTTTGCTCTTGCCCTGACGATCTTCGGCGCTGTCGGTCTGCTGGAAGCCACGGTGCCGGCGGCTTTATTGACGGCAGTGGGATCGGTTCTGCTGCTCCGTTCCCTGCGCCACGGACCGGAGGTCTGTCTTCGCCGGGAATACCAGCTGCGCAGCCTGCTCTATGCCGGTCTTCTGATCGCGGCAGCCTGGGCCCTGAGCCGTGACAGCGTGCTGCAGATCCTCAAAACTGTCATCTCCACAGTCTGGAATCATCTGCTGGTTCCGGTTCTGACCATGATCTTTGTCGCGTTTTCCGTTATCCTGACATGGATTTTTCAGATTTTCCGGTATCTTCTGTCACTGGGCCACCGGGAACCCCAGGATGTCAGTCAGATCATGCAGCAATTCACCGGACAGGGAGAAGCGCTGGCGGAAACCGTCTCAACCACAGGGGCCGAAAACACAGGATGGCAGGCAGTCTTCCTTGTCATAGGAATTCTGGCGCTGATCGTGATCGCCATTGTCTTTTTCCACTGGCTGCTCATGCGGGATTCTCCGGAAGAAGAATCCTCCGCACAGATCGAGAAGATCAATCACACCCCGCCGCCGGAGGCACAGAAGACCGGAAAAATCCTCGGAAATACACCGATCCAGCGCATCCGCGAACAATACAGAAGCTACCTGAAACTTTTCATACGTCAGGGCGGCATCCATCTGCCCTCAGACACCACCCTGCAGCTGGCCGAAAAAACCCTCGAACAAACCGCGCCCGGAACCGATCTTTCCGATTGTTCGCAAAACAATGCCCTCCGGCAAATGCGAGAAATCTACCTCCGCGCCCGCTACCGCGGAGAAATCCATGAAGAAGACCCGAAACAAATGAAAAAACAAACCACAACCGTCAAAAAATACCTCCGCGCGGCTTTCGTCCGCAAATATTTTTGAAAATTTTCATTTTACAGAAAAAACAGAATATGTTATCCTATATATAAGAACTTTTTGACAGAGACAACAGCCGAAGATGGTGATTGCCCGCATAAGGGAACGGCTGTTGTCTGTTTTTTTTCAGAAAGGAGTGCTGATGAATAGGAAACTGAAAACGAAAGTTATGGAGGCGCTTTCATCCGTAGTGCCGATCACGGTAATTGTTCTTTTTCTGAGTTTTACTGTGGCTCCCATGCCGGTAGGTTCTCTGATCTTATTTCTGTTCGGTGCAATTCTGCTGGTAGTCGGAGTCGGACTTTTTTCTCTTGGCGTCGATCTGGCAATGCTTCCGATCGGTGACGGGATCGGCGGACAGATTGCAGGGAGCCGGAAGCTCTGGTGGATGATCCCCGTATGTTTTGTGATGGGAGTATTTGTGACGATCGCCGAGCCGGATCTGCAGGTATTGGCACGTCAGGTGCCGGCGGTGCCGGATATGGTGATTATTCTGACTGTTGCGGCAGGGGTGGGATTCTTTCTTGTGATGGCACTGCTCCGTGCCAAATTCGGGTGGCCGTTGAACCGGATGCTGATCCTCTGCTATGCGATCGTCTTCGTCATGGCATTTCTTGTTCCCCGGGAATTTCTTGCGGTAGCGTTTGATTCCGGCGGTGTGACGACCGGACCGGTTACCGTACCTTTTATCATGGCGCTTGGAGGCGGACTTGTCGCTCTGCGCAAAGACCATGATTCCGATGCGGACAGTTTCGGTGTAGTTGCGCTGTGCAGTATCGGACCGATCCTGGCTGTGATGATCCTGGGCCTGTGTTATAATTCCAGCGATCTCAGTTACACACCGTTCTCCATTCCGGATTTGGAGACGACGGCCGATGTCGGAATGTATTTTGCGTCGGGATTTCCTACCTATATTAAAGAGGTAGCGTTCGGACTTGCCCCGATCATCGTATTTTTTGCGTGCTTCCAGATCATCGCCCTGCATCTGCGCCACAGACAGGTGATCAAGATCATTGTGGGAATGGTGTATACCTATGTCGGACTGGTACTGTTCCTTACCGGAGTAAATGTCGGCTTTATGCCGGCCGGATATTATCTCGGAGAACAGATCGCGGAACTTCCGTTCCATTGGATCCTGGTCCTGATCGGAATGGTGGTCGGATGGTTTATCGTAGCGGCAGAGCCTGCCGTACATGTGCTGAACGAGCAGGTGGAGGAGATCACCGGCGGCGCTATCTCCCAGAAAGCGATGGGAACCACGCTGTCCGTGGGAATGGCTGCGGCTGTAGGACTTGCGATGCTCCGTGTAGTCACGGGAATCTCCGTACTGTATTTTCTGGTACCCGGATATCTGATCGCTCTGGTTCTCAGCTTTTTTGTGCCGAAGGTATTCACGGCGATCGCCTTTGACTCCGGCGGCGTGGCTTCCGGACCGATGACGGCGACCTTCCTTCTGCCCTTTGCGATGGGCGCCTGCGAGGCTGTTGGCGGAAATATTCTGACAGATGCGTTCGGAATTGTCGCGATGGTAGCGATGACTCCGCTGGTAGCGATCCAGATCCTCGGAATGATCTATCAGAGAAAATCTGCGAAAGAGCAGGCAGGCGGAGTTGTCAGTGTTCAGACCGAAGATTTCATTATCAGCTATGATGATATGGATGACGAATATTCGATGGAGGAGAGTGTATGAAAGAAGACGCGCGCATCAGACTGGTGGTTGCGATATTGGACCGCGGCCGAGGATGGAAAGCAGTGGAGCTGTTCTCCGGGTTTGGCCTTCATCTGCACTATGCTATGCGGGGGATCGGGACGGCGGATTCCGAACTGCTGAATTATCTCGGATTTGGCGAGATGGAAAAAGATATTCTGTTCACTCTGCTTCCGGGGTATACAGTACCGAGTGTGATCGCGGCGGCGAAGGAAAAGCTGCATCTGGCGATTCCCGGGCGGGGAATTCTTTTTTCCATGCCACTGTCGGCGATTAGCAATGCAGTAGCGCAGAATGTGACCGGTGAAGCATATCATCCGGAGACGGAGAAGGAGGAAGAAATGGCAAAAACCAAAAAAGATCTGATCCTTGTAATGGCTTCCGTGGGAAGTACAGATACCGTAATGGACGCCGCAAAGAAAGCGGGCGCCCGCGGCGGTACGGTGCTGCGTGGACACAGGGTCAAGGACAGTAAGGAAAAACACGGTGACGAGACTGTGCATCCGGAAAAAGAGATCATCGCAATCCTGGTTCCGAGAGAACTGCGGCAGCCGGTGATGGATGCGATCAACAAAGAAGCCGGGGTCGCCACAGATTGTCGTGGTGTTCTGTTATCTCTTCCGGTGGACGAGGTTGCAGGGTTGACCGGATTCTGATCAAAAACACATAAAATGTGAGAGAACTCCCTCCGAGGCAGGAATCTTTCCCGCCGCGGAGGGAGTTCTTTGTACCGGATCATTCCACCTGTGTTTTTTTCATCCACTTTCTGGAACGCCAGCGCCGGAAATAATTGATTCCCCGGAACGCTTCGTCCATCGCAAATGCAATCCAGCATCCTGCCAGCCCCAGTCCCAGACGGACGCCGAGGAGATAGGAAAACAACACGCTCATGGTCCAGCAGGAGATCATGGAGACGACCATCGGAAAGACCACGTCCCCGGAACCCCGCAGTGAGTTTTCCTCGATATGATTGAATCCGCGGAAGATTTCCACCAGGACATCGATCAGAAGAAGGCCGCGCCCCATGGCGAGGATCTCCGGATCGGAAGTGAAAATACCCAGCAGAGGATTTCCGAACAGGAACAGCAGTAACGAAAGCGTTCCGTTCAGCACAATGGTGATTCTCAGGTTCTGAAGATTCAGGCGGTAAGCCTGTTCATATCTGCCTGCGCCGGTCAGCCACCCGATCATCAGGGATGTGGAAAGCCCCAGGGACATACCAAAGACGTAGACATAGAACACCAGGTTTGACACATAAATCTTTGCGGACACCGCTGACACTCCCACCAGGGCGATGATCGAGGTGGTGACTACCTGTGAGATCGAGTAGGAGAGAGAGCTGATCCCGCCGGGGATTCCGACGCGTAGAACTTTGCGGATCATCCGAAAGCTTTCCCGGGATTTATGGCGGAAGTCGAGTCCCAGCGGGATCCGCGCCAGCAGAATCAGCATCGTTACGGCCGCGCAGGCGGTGCTGATCGCGTAAGACCAGGCGATTCCGGTGACCCCGTGCAGAGGGATCTCTATGGGACGGAAGATCACGAGATAATTCAGCAGGGCATTGATTCCGTTCATTCCCAGAGACACACAGACGGAGATCTTTGGCCGGCCGCAGCTTTTAAAGATCGCCGACGACACGGAGGTGACTGCCTGGAGAAACGAAAAACGGATACAGATGCCGAAATAAGAGGCGGCATAGTCAAGCACATCTCCGCTGATATTCATCAGAGACATCAGCGGTCTTGCGGCAAAACCGAGAAGAAAGCTGATCAGAAAGCTTAAAGACGCGCTGACAGTCAGCGCGCAGAAGGCTGCGTCGGATGCAGATTTTGTCTTGCCCGCGCCGATATTCTGGCTGATGACAATGGAAGCTCCGGTGCTGATGACGGTGTAAAAGGTAATGATCATTCCCATAAACTGTCCCGCCGCCCCTACGGCCGCGACAGCCTCGTCGGAGTAGAAAGACAGTGTAAAGGTGTTGACTGTGCTCATCAGGTTCATCAGGAACATTTCCAGAAAAAACGGGAAGAAAACCTTGGAAAGCGTCATTGTTCCCTGCGGTGTCTCTACCTTTCCGAGGGATGAATCATAGAAACGTATCATAGTAGATTCTGCCATCCTTTTCGCAAATTTTTCAGTTCATAAGGCCTGCACTGACAAGGTTCAGGCCTTATGAAAAAACAGATTCTGCCGGATTTTTGTCAGGAGATCGTTATATTGGCAGGTGCAAGCGCTTCCGCCTCCGCGGTGACAGTCACCGGATCGGTGCCCTTTCTGCGGCAGAAGATCAGCAGACGTCCGTGGTATGCACGGCGCATCGGCGAGGGGTATTCCGTGCAGTCTGCGATGTCTCCGCTTTCCAGGCCCAGCAGGGTGCCGCCGGAGATATGCACGGAAATCCGGGAGGAATCCGTGACAGCGAGACGATCGTTTCCGTCCAGAACAGAAACCTCGATCTGCAGGATCTCGTCCGGCCTGCAGGACGGCTCGCAGCGGAGTGCTTCCGGAACCTGCCAGATCTGCATCGCCAGCCGGCAGGGACCGCCGATGGTTTCCAGCAGATCGCAGGCCTCTGCGCCGCGGACGTCTTCAGGCGCCGCAGGCTCTGGTTCCTGCGGGGAGTATGCGCCGGCCTGGGATGCTGGGCGGGAAGTCAGAGTGCCGAAAGCACGGACAGAAAGCGTGCCTGCCTGGAACGGAAGCTGCCAGCGGATCCCGTCTTCTTCGGGAGATTTCTGCCGTACGCCGAGGCTGGTTCCGTTCAGGAACAGTTCCGCCTGGGAGAGGTTGGTGTAGCAGATCACCTCTATCGGTTCTCCCTCCACATAATTCCAGTACTCCAGGTAAGGGATCCATTCCTTGTGGGGTGCGGATGCAGCAGCGTCCGCGCGCACCGTCGCCAGATGTGCCATCGGAGTTTCCGACCAGAAACTCATCCGGCGGTAATACCCTGTTTTTTCAAAGCCTGCCAGCGTCAGCAGCCCGGCCCCGGAAGCGCGGTAGGGCCAGCCAAGCGCTTCCCCGAGATAGTCGATACCGGTCCAGAGAAACTGGCCGCTGATGTAGTCGTGATCTGTGACAGCCTTCCATGCCTCCAGGCTGTGGCCGTTCTCACTTCCCAGGAATGGCAGGTCCGGAAAACGTTCATGGCTTTCCGCGTACAGATGTTCTTTATAGTTATAGCCGGCCACGTCGAGCGCATCCAGAAATCCGAGGTGTGAGGATAACTCCGGAAAGGCAGCTGCCAGCGTCACAGGGTGTGTTGTATCGATGCTCCGCACTTCTTCCGCCAGCATTGCCGCCAGATCTTTCAGCCGTTCCGCGTTGGGACGGTCCGGATTGTAGCGGCGTTCCTCCTCCGGCTTGTTGGCGTCATTGTTTCCCGTCATGGTCTCGAAACGCGGATGACAATAAGGATCGTTGGGATAATCGATCTCGTTTCCGATGCTCCAGAGGATCACACTGGGGTGATTCCGGTCGCGCAGGATCATTGCGCTGAGATCATCCTTATGGCACTCCGGAAAATACCGGTAATATCCCTGATGCTTGGGCGGATAGACGTTATGTCCGGTGCTCCACTTGTTTTTGGGCGCCTCCCACTCGTCGAACGCTTCGTCCATGACCAGGAATCCCATGGCGTCGCAGAGATCGTACAGTTCCGGCATATGAGGGTTGTGGCTCATGCGGATCGCATTGCAGCCCATCTGTTTCAGTTTTTCCAGCCGGCGGATCCAGACCTCCCGTGTCACTGCCGCGCCCAGCGCTCCGGCGTCATGGTGCACACAGACGCCCTTGAATTTCAGCGACTTTCCGTTCAGGAAAAACCCGTGGTCCGGATCGAAGGAAAACGTGCGGATCCCGACAGGAAAAGCGTCCGCCAGACGAAGATTTCCGCTCTCGTCGTCAAGCCATGTGGTTAGCGTGTAAAGATCCGGCGTATCCGGCGACCACAGGGCGGGATTTTCGACTGTGCCGTTTACGCGGCAGGTTCCGGAACCGTCTGCCGGAACCGTGACGGTGCCGGAAAGCTCCAGCACACATGTGCCCGTCCGGTCGGTGAGACGATTGCAGACGGTCACAGTCCGGCCGCAGTCGGAGCGGTTCCGTACACAGGTTTCCACCTGCACACAGGCATGTGTCGGGTCCGCCTGAGAAACCGTGAAGAACACACCGTATTCATCGGTGCAGACCGGATCGGAAATCGTGAGCGTCACCTTGCGGGTGATGCCGGAGCCTGTGAACCAGCGGGAGTCCGCCAGCTCCGTGCGGTCCACACGGACACAGATCGCATTGTCACGGCCGTCAAACACGGCTTCTTTTGAAATGTCATAGGAAAACGGTGTGTATCCGTTGGGGTGAAATCCTTTATAGATGCTGTTACACCACACCTGGCTGTTTTTGTAAACACCGTCAAAGGAAAGAAGGATCCTCTTTCCCCGGAATTCTTCCGGAAGACGGAAGGTGCAGCGGTACCAGCCGATCCCTCCGGCTGCATATCCCGTGCCGCTGGAGTACTCCCTGGAAAACGGAAGCGCCACCGACCAGTCGTGAGGGACCGTCACCTTCCGCCAGTTTTCCGGAGAATAGTCTTTTCTCCAGGCATCCGGGCAGTCCCCGAGAAAAAATTCCCATCCGTTTGTCAATGTTATTTTCCGTGTGTCGAATCCACCGGAAATCTGCTGTATTTCTGTCATATTCTGTTCCTCCCGTATTTTTGCCCGGAACACATCTTTCCGGGGCCGCTGTCTGCAATGCCGCACGATTCGGCATTCCGTGGTGTTTTGCCGGCGATATCTGCCAAACGGTGCAACAGCGGAATACCGAAGATGGATACTGCTCTGAATAGTCACCATTATAAACGGCCGGACAGAAAAAGCCATGGAATCCGGAGAGATTTTTTGTAAAATAGCGACTTTTTGACGCGGGCCTGCCGATAAAGTCTGCCGTTTGTCAGGCGGAGACGGCCGCTTCGGCGGCTGGACCGTCTGGGCGGAGCGCGGATCATTTGCAAAAACAGATTGACAGACTTACAGGAACGTGTTATGATGCGTGCGAAAAGTTTGGAATGATTGTGTTTGCTTGGGAATGGTTGCGAAAAAGCCATTCGAAACACAGAAATGCCCTGTTCCGGCCGGGGCGTCCAAAAAACAGTTCCCGCAGAATGCGGGAGGAAAGGAAATATTATGAATCGTAAAGTTCTTCTGATCCTGGCGGATGGATTCCGTCCGGACGCATTGTCTGCATGCAGACATCCTTTTGCACAGAGTCTCCTGGAGATGGGCAGTTACTGTCTGGATACCAGGACCGTGTACCCGTCTGTGACCCTGCCCTGTCATATGTCGCTGTTTCACAGCGTCTCCACCGATCGTCACGGGATTCTGACGAATACGTTTGTGCCGATGGCCCGTCCTGTAAGCGGTCTTTGTGAACAGCTTGCCGCGGAAGAAAAAACATGTGCCTTTTTCTATGACTGGGAGGAACTGAGGGATCTGACCCGTCCGGGTTCTCTGGCGTACAGTTATTATGTCTCGGGAAACAGAATGACACATGCGAGGGCGGACCGGATGGTGACAGAGAACGCGTTGGAGTTTCTGGAAAAAGAACAGCCGGATTTCGCGTTTGTATATCTTGGCCTGACCGATCATGTCGGTCATAGTTCCGGATGGATGGAGCCGGAATACCTTGAAGCGTGCAGACAGTCGCTGGATGAGACGCAGCAGCTCGTGGAGCGGTTCCGGGAGGATTATACGATTTTCTTCACGGCGGATCACGGCGGACATGGACGTAATCACGGTTCGGCGGAGGATTGTGACATGAAAATTCCGCTGATCTGTATCGGGCCGGACTTTACGCCGGGGCCGATGGACAGCGCCCCCAATATCATGGATCTGGCGCCGACGATCACCCGTCTTATGGGCGTCAGGGCAGCTTCGGAATGGGAGGGACAAAGTCTGGTATGAAAACCGTGCGCTCTGTCGGACAGAGTGGAAAGGGTTTCTGTCTCCTCTGCTGTCTGGTTTATTTTATGAGCTATCTGACGCGGATGAATTACGCAGCCAGTCTGGCTGAGATCCAGGAGGACCTGGCGATCTCCAAGAACCTTGCCAGTCTTCCTGTGACCGGAAGTTTTTTCAGTTACGGGGCTGGTCAGCTGCTCTGTGGATTTCTGGGGGACCGGTGGCCCCCCGGAAAAATGATTTTTGCAGGCCTTCTCAGCACTTGTGCGTGTAATTTCGTTGTCGCGCTGTGCCCGTCGATCGGGGTAATCCTTCCGGTATGGTGCATGAACGGCCTGTTTCAGGCGATGCTGTGGCCGCCGCTGGTTCGGATCATGGCGGAACGGCTGGATGCGGAAGCCTATGAGAGATGCTGTATGCTGGTGACAATGTCCGCCTCCGCAGGAGCGGTTTTTGTCTATCTTCTGGTTCCGGTGTGCATCCGGTTTGCAGACTGGCGCGCCGCTTTCCTGCTGCCTGCTGCAGCGGGGACGGCGTCCGCGTTTCTGTGGCTTGTCCACTGCGGGGAGAACGACAAAAGCGGCGGCAGGCAGAGCCGCATGCCGCGGGAGAAACGGGAAAGTTCACAGCTGAGGCTTGCAGGTCTTCTGCTTCCGGCTGCTCTGCTGCCGGTGCTTGCGGCGATCATCCTGCAGGGCGGTCTGCGGGACGGGATCACTACATGGATGCCTGTCTATACGGCGGAGACATTTCAAATGACTTCTGCTTCCGCTATCCTGCTGACGGCAGTGCTTCCGGCAGTCAGTATCCCGGGAATCTCCCTGGCGTCGTTTCTGTTTCACAGAAAGAAAAATGAGCTGACGGTTTCGGCGGCGTTTTTTGCAGCCGGCACCGCTGCGTCGCTGTTCCTTTACGGACAGTATCAGTCAGGTCCGGGCATCAGCGCGGTTTTGATGACTCTGATAACGGGATGTATGTACGGCGTCAATTTTCTTCTGATCAGTCAGGCGCCCGTCCGTTTTTCAAGGTTTGGAAAGGTGTCGACGATCTCAGGCATTCTGAATGCAGCCACCTATGTGGGAAGCGCGCTTTCTGCATGGCTTTTCGGCGTGCTGTCGGAAACGTTCGGGTGGGGAGTGGTGATTGGTGTCTGGGCTGCGGCATCCGGGCTCGGAGGACTGCTGTGTTTCTCTTTCCGCGGAAAATGGGTCGGCTTCTGGAAGAGATCCGGCGGAAAAGGTACTGGTAAATCTATGGAGAAATGAGGATAGAGTTGGAATTTTGAAGTTTTATGAAAGGACGGACTATGTTTGTAAATGAGAGAAGAGAACAGATCACAGAACTTCTGAGCCGCCGGCCGTCTGTTACGGTGGCGGAGCTGACGGGGTTGTTTCAGGTGTCTCAGGAGACGATCCGCAAGGATCTGGAATATCTGGAGCGCCAGGGCGTCCTTCGAAGGGTACACGGCGGCGCGCTGAGCGTGAAAAAAATGCAGACGTACGCATCTCTTCCGGAGCGGCTGGAGCTTCACAGAGAGAACAAAATGGAGATTTCCCGGGCGGCCATGAAGTATGTGAAGGAAGGAGAAAGCATTGCGCTGGACACCGGGTCGACGGCATGTGAGTTGGCGCTGATGCTGGTGCGCAGCTTTCAGAAGCTCACGGTCGTGACGGCTTCCCTTCCTGTCTTTCAGATTCTTTCGGAACAGCCGGGATTCCGGGTGATCCTCGCCGGAGGTTTCTATTATCCCGGCGAAAAATGTTTCTGCGGATCGCTCACGCTCGACCTGATCCGTCAGATCCATGTGTCTGTGTTTTTCCTGATGCCTTCGGCAGTGTCGCTGGATTTCGGGATCAGCGAGCATGTCGGAGAACTAATCGAGGTGCAGCGTGAGTTGATAAAAAATGCGGATCAGGTGATCGTGCTGGCGGACAGTTCAAAATTTGAAACCTGCGCGGGACTGAAGGTCTGCGATCTGAATCCGGGATTTGTCTATCTGACGGATTCCGGACTGGATGAGAAAGTGCAGGAAGCCTACCGCGAGTTTTCTTGCACCGTGATCAGAGAAAACTGCAGCAGTTCCTCCTGAGTTGTAACGGTAACCGGAATCTCCCTGTCCGGTCAAACCTTTCCTTGCATTTCTGCGCTGAAATGTTTATACTGAATTTATAAATATGAAAGGGTTTTCAAACTCCTGATCGGACTGGGAAGAGGAGTTCCCTTCAGATTCAGTATCTTCAAGAGACAGAATGTCTGCCAGGGAAAGGGGGAGCGGAAATGGCAAGAAGTGAACTGAACATTTATACGATAGCAAAAGAGGCCGGGGTATCTCCGTCCACTGTGTCCAGAGTGATGACGAGGAATGCCCGTGTCAGCGAGGAGAAGCGCCGCCGCGTGGAGGAAGTCATCCGAAAGTACGATTACCGTCCCAATGCGCTGGCTCAGGGTCTTGCCAACCCCAAGACAAAGGTTATCGGGCTGCTGTCTTCGGATCTTATGAACCCATATTACGCACAGCTGCTGACAAAGTGTGAGTACGAGATGAATCTCCAGGGGTATTACCCGATGATCTTCTCGCCGATGAACAGTTATGAACTGGAAGTGAAATATCTTCAGAAAATGTTTGACATGCGCGCGGACGCGATCATTCTGATGGGCGGAAAATCCGACCAGCTTGTGACCGATCCGGAATATGCGGATCTGATCAACCGGCTGGCGGAGTCGGTTCCCGTGGTCACCACGGGAAAGGTGGAAGGCGCCCGCTGCTGGCAGGTTGCCATCGACGAGATGGGAGGCGTGGACCTGGCGATGGAGCATTTATTTTCCCTTGGACACCGTCATATCGCGATGATCGGCGGCAGAAATCATGTAAAGTCTACCTACGATAAGCGGATGCGTTACAAGACGATTCTGAGAAGTCACGGGATCACATTTCGGGAGCGGTATCTGCCGGAATCGGATTATGACATAGAGGGCGGATACAAATGTATGAACCGGCTGTTTGACACGAACCGGACCATGCCGACGGCAGTCATGGCGATCAATGACTTCAGCGCGGTGGGGGTCATGCGTTCCGTCAAGGAGCGGGGACTCAGGATCCCCGAGGATATGGCGGTCGTCAGCTTTGACAATACATTTCTTGTGGACACGGTGATGCCGAGACTGACCAGCGTCTGTTATGACTATGATCTGCTCGGGAAAACGCTGGTGGATACGGCCGTGTGGCTGATCAACGGGGAGGAGGTTCCGGCGGTACAGCGGATTCCTTCCAGGCTGGTGGTGCGCAATTCCACGGTAAAGACCGCGCCGGATCCGGACTGGCAGAGTTGTAAAGCGTCCGAAATCTGACAGAACGGTTTCTGGCGATCGTTCGGCCGGCTGAACGGCTGCGCTGTCCGGTGATTGAAAATTGATTTATGCAGAACCCCCGGAAGGTGAGAGAATGGAAGACGCGTTCTCCCGCCTTCCGGGGGTTCTGTGCGTGATATCCGTTTTCCGGATTGTCTGGGATTCGTCAGATCTTCCCGAAATTATGAAAAATATATAAAAACAAATAAGGGAATTAGGCAAAAATGACGAATTATAAAGAAAGTGTAAAAAAATAATTAATAAAATGCACAAATACTACTTGACAAAGAATTAATAGGGGCGTATAGTAAAAGTCATGAAAGGGGTTTCAAGAAAACAAGAAAAACAGGTTACCCGAAAAAACGGCCAATAGATATGACGAGAAAATTTGTCTACATAGTATCTGCCGGCAGCAGCGGAATTGGAAAAAACATGAGCAGATTACACAAAAACGGAACGTGATAGAGAGACAGTGGCCTTTTATTTTACGGACAACTTGAAAGCGGTTTCATAGAAGCCTGCTTCAGAATTTAGAAAGAATGGAGGAGAAGAAATGAAAAAGAAAACAAGTCAGGGATCGAACGCTGCCGTGGCTGTGCCGTATAAGAGAAAAACGCCTGTTCTCAAGATTGTGAAAAACAACAGAACATTAATGCTGATGTGTCTGCCGGCCATCATATTCTTCATAGTGTTCAACTATTGTCCACTGCCTGGTGTATGGATTGCGTTTACAAATTATAATTTCCGGGATGGGATTTTCGGAAGTCCGTTCTGCGGATTGGACAACTTCAAATTTCTGATCAATTCCGGTGAATTGTGGTTGCTGACAAGAAACACGATTCTTTATAATCTTGCGTTTATTGTTCTGGGAAATATCTTCCAGATCGTAATCGCTCTTATGCTGAATGAAATTAGGAATAAATGGTTTAAAAAAGTTTCACAGACCGTTATGTTTCTTCCGTATTTTATTTCAGTTGTATTGATTGGCGCAATCGCGTTTAATATCCTGAATTTTGACACAGGCGCTTTAAACACTCTGATCCGTGAAACGGGCGGCGATCCGATTCAGATTTACAGTAAGGCCGGTATTTGGCCGTTCATCATTTTCTTCTGCCAAATGTGGCAGCAGACGGGATACGGTTCTGTGGTGTACTTTGCAGCGATCTGTGGAATTGATTCCAGTATGATTGAGGCGGCGGAGGTGGATGGCGCTACCAGTTGGCAGAGAATCCGCCATATTATCCTTCCGTCTCTGAAAGGAACGTTCATTATTCTTCTTCTGTTTGCATTGGGCGGAATTATGAGAGGTAACTTCGGTCTGTTCTGGAACCTGACCGGCGGTGTGAACTCTCAGCTGTTCGAGACGACAGATATTATTGAAACCTTTGTATACCGTACTATGACGACACAGAATAACTTCTCTACGTCATCTGCGGTAGGTCTGTATCAGTCCATTTTCGGCTTTGTTCTGGTTATGATCAGTAACTTGGTTGTGAAGAAGATTGATCCGGATTATGCACTGTTCTAAGACGGGAGGGTGATGAGATGAATAAGAATAAGATCAAAATGGATCCAAGTACGAAAGTAATTCGAATTATTTCCTATGCAATCGTAACTTTGTGGTCTATTATCTGTATCTTCCCGTTTGTTCTGGTTATTTCTGCTTCGTTTAGTACGGAGAGTATCATCAGCCGGGAAGGATTTGGCCTTCTGCCGAAGGGATTTACGGTTTCTGCCTATGAGTGGGTATTCCGTTATCCGGAACAGATTCTTGGATCCTATGCGGTTACAATTATCATGACAGTGTGCGGTACGGTGGTCGGGCTTTTTATTATCGCAATGACAGGATATGCCCTTCAGCGTAAGGATTTTCCGCTACGTAATATAATTTCATTTTTCATTTATTTCACGACGTTGTTTTCAGCAGGTATGGTTCCTACTTACTTGTGGGTTTCTCAGTTGGGTCTGAGAGGAAGTTATCTTGCAGTATTTCTGCAGTTACTGATGTCTCCGTGGCTGATCGTGCTGATGAAAAACTTTGCGAAATCTGTACCGTATGAAATCACAGAGTCTGGTAAGATTGACGGAGCCGGTGATTTCCGGATCTTTATCTCCCTGATCTTCCCGATGCTGAAACCGGCGCTTG
>DXEK01000171.1 GCA_019115005.1 Candidatus Fusicatenibacter merdavium
GGGCTTTGAGGAGCAGTTGGTCGGCGTTTCCCTGGAACAGCCGGTGGATGTAAAAGTGACCTTCCCGGAAGATTACCAGGCGGAAGAACTGAAAGGCAAAGAAGCCGTATTCAAATGTGTGATCCACAAGATCGAGAAGAAAGAACTTCCGGAGCTGGATGACGATTTCGCAAAGGATGTTTCCGAGTTTGATACTCTGGAAGAGTACAAGAAAGAGATTAAAGACAATCTTGAAAAGAAGAAAGCAGACACTGCAAAGACCGAAAAAGAGAACGCAGTGGTAGACAAAGCGATCGAGAACGCGACGATGGAGATCCCGGAGGCGATGGTAAAGACACAGGTCAATCAGATGATCGATGACTTCGCAAGAAGAATCCAGTCTCAGGGTCTGACCATGGATCAGTACATGCAGTTCACCGGATCCACCATGGAGACCATGCAGGAGCAGATGAGACCGCAGGCGATGAAGAGGATCCAGAGCAGACTGGTGCTGGAGAAAGTCGCTGAGGTTGAGAATATCCAGATCTCCGACGAGAAGCTGGACGAGGAGCTGACCAAACTTGCTGAAATGTACAAGATGGAACTTGACAAGTTCAAAGAGATGATCGACGATTATCAGAAAGATCAGATGAAGAAAGATCTGGCAGTTCAGGAAGCGGTGACTCTTATGGCTGACAGCGCAAAAGAAGTGGAAGCAAAAGCAGAAGAAGCCTGAGTTTTCACGGAATAATCAGAAAGAAAACAGATAGGAGGCCCTGAAATGAGTTTAGTACCTTATGTCATTGAACAGACCAGCAGAGGGGAGAGAAGTTACGACATCTATTCCAGATTGCTGAAAGACCGCATCATTTTCCTCGGGGAAGAGGTTACGGACGTTTCCGCCAATCTGATCGTAGCGCAGCTTCTGTTTCTGGAATCGGAAGATCCGGGGAAAGATATTCACCTGTATATCAACAGCCCGGGCGGTTCTGTGACTGCAGGAATGGCGATCTACGATACGATGAAATACATCAAATGTGACGTTTCCACAATCTGTATGGGAATGGCGGCAAGTATGGGCGCCTTCTTGCTGGCAGGCGGCACGAAAGGCAAACGCCTTGCGCTTCCGAATGCCGAAATCATGATCCATCAGCCCTCCGGCGGCGCGCAGGGACAGGCGACTGAGATCAAGATCGTTGCCGATCACATTTTGAAAACAAAGAAAAAACTGAATGAGATCCTGGCTGCAAACACCGGACAGCCGTTGGAACGTGTCGAGATTGATACGGAACGCGACAATTATATGTCCGCACAGGAAGCAATGGAGTACGGCCTGATAGATCACGTCATTGAGAAACGATAAATGATAAATCGATAGAACGATAGAAAAGGTGTCCCGAAAGTGAATTTTGAAAATACTTTTGCGACACCTTTTTGTGAAAATCGCGGCAGTTCAGATGGCTGGACTGTTACTGAAAATCCCATGGAAAGGAAGAAAGAAAATGGCAATGAAAGGGAATGATATCAGAATTCGTTGTTCCTTTTGCGGCAAGACAGAAGATCAGGTACACAAACTGATCGCAGGGCCGGACGGCGCGTATATCTGTGATGAGTGCGTGGAGATCTGTTCAGAGATCATACAGGAAGAGATGGAAGAGGACTATACGCAGGCGGATTCCGATGAGATCAATCTGATGAAGCCAAGAGAGATCAAGGAATTTCTGGACGAGTATGTCATCGGACAGGATGAAGCGAAAAAAGTACTTTCCGTTGCGGTTTACAATCATTATAAACGTGTGCTCTCCGGCGACACCTCTGACGTGGAACTGCAGAAGAGCAATATTCTGATGCTGGGACCGACCGGCTGCGGTAAGACAATGCTGGCGCAGACCCTGGCGAGACTTCTGAACGTACCGTTTGCCATCGCGGACGCGACGGCGCTGACGGAGGCCGGCTATGTGGGCGAAGATGTGGAAAATATTCTGCTGAAACTGATCCAGGCGGCAGATTACGATATGGAACGTGCGCAGCACGGGATCATCTATATAGATGAGATCGACAAGATCACAAGAAAATCGGAAAATGCTTCGATCACCCGCGACGTATCCGGCGAGGGCGTTCAGCAGGCGCTCCTGAAGATCCTGGAGGGAACGGTTGCATCGGTTCCGCCGCAGGGCGGAAGAAAACATCCGCACCAGGAATTCCTGCAGATCGACACGACCAATATCCTGTTTATCTGCGGAGGAGCTTTTGAAGGACTGGAAAAGATCATCGAGACACGGCAGGATGCAAAATCCATCGGTTTCAACGCACAGATCCGTGAAAAGGCGGAGCAGAACGTAGGTAAACTGCTCAAAGACGTTATGCCGCAGGATTTTGTCAAATTCGGCATGATTCCGGAGTTCATCGGCCGTGTGCCGGTGGTCGTGACGCTGAATGCGCTGGATGAGGAGACGCTGATCCAGATCCTGAAGGAGCCGAAGAACTCTCTCGTAAAGCAGTATCAGAAGCTGTTTGAACTGGATGGCGTAAAGCTGGAGTTCGACGACGACGCGCTGAAGGCTATCGCCGAGAAAGCACTGGAAAGAAAGACAGGCGCCCGCGGTCTGCGTGCGATTATGGAGTCGACGATGATGGATGTCATGTTTGACGCTCCGTCGGACAATACGATTCAGGAATGCCGGATCACCAGAGATGCCGTGGAAAAGAAAGCGCAGCCTCTTCTGGTTCACGGAGAACCGGCACCGCTTCCCAGACGCGCGTCGAAACGCCGCGCAGGAGGAAGACCCGAGACAGCCTGAAAAAAATCAGAAAAAGTACCATACATCAGGAGGAAAGACATGAGTGAACTGATCAGAATTCTGCCGGCGATTGCCCTTCGCGGAACGACGATTCTGCCTGATATGATCGTACACTTTGACGTCAGCAGAAGCCGCTCCGTGAAAGCGGTGGAGGCGGCTATGCTGCAAGAACAGAAAGTATTTCTGGTGACTCAGAAAGACCCGGATACGGAAGTTCCGGGTCTGATTGACGTATATAAGATTGGAACGATCGCCACGGTCAAACAGGTGGTGAAGCTGCCGAAAGGAGTGGTCCGGATCCTCGTGGAGGGGGAAGAACGGGCGGAACTGCTCGGCTTTGAACCCAACGATCAGTGGCTTGAGGCGGAGATCGAAGGGTTCGATCATCTGGAAGAAAAACCGCTGACAGAAAATGAAGAGGAGGCCATGATCCGGAATCTGCGGGAGCTTTTTTCCGCATACTGCCGGTCTGGCCAGAAGATCAGCCAGGAACTGGCCATGCAGATCATGGAGAATGACGAACTGGAGCGTCTGGTGGATCAGATTGCGATCAATCTGCCGCTGGAGTACGAACAGCGTCAGAAGCTGCTGGAGGCCGTGCTTCTCCGGGAGCGCTACGACGTTCTGTGTACGATCCTGGCCAACGAAGTGGAGATCATGGAGATCCGCATCGAGCTTCAGAACAAGATCAAGGAGCGGATCGATAAAAATCAGAAAGAATATATATTAAGGGAACAGCTGAGGATCATCCGGGAAGAACTGGGCGAAGACAATGTACAGTCGGAGATCGAAGGCTATAAGAAAGCCGCTGCGGCGCTGAAGGCGTCGAAGGATGTAAAGGAAAAGATCAACGAAGAAATCCGCCGTTTTGAGAATGTTGGAAATAATCCCTCCGAGGGTGCAGTGATCCGCGGTTATATCGAGACACTTCTGGGCCTTCCATGGGACAAGACGTCCAGAGACAATCAGAATCTCAGCAAGGCGCGGGAGATCCTGGAGGCGGATCACTATGGCCTGACAAAAGTGAAGGAGCGGATCCTGGAGTACCTGGCGGTGCGTACACTGACGAAAAAAGGAGACAGTCCGATTCTCTGTCTCGTCGGACCGCCGGGAACCGGAAAGACGTCGATCGCCCGTTCTGTGGCGAAAGCACTGAGCAAAAAATATGTGCGTATTTCTCTCGGAGGCGTCCGGGACGAGGCGGAGATCCGCGGTCATCGGAGAACCTATGTGGGCGCCATGCCCGGCAGGATCGTTCAGAGCCTGCACCAGGCCGGAGTGAAAAATCCGCTGATCCTTCTGGATGAAATCGACAAGGTAAGTTCAGACTATAAAGGAGATACGGCTTCGGCGCTTTTGGAGGTGCTGGACTCCGAACAGAACAATAAATTTTCCGATCATTATGTGGAGATCCCGGTGGATTTGTCCGAGGTATTGTTCATCGCGACCGCCAACGACGTACAGACGATCCCGCGGCCTCTGCTGGACCGTATGGAGCTGATTGAGATCACCAGCTATACGGAAAACGAGAAATTCCACATCGGACGGGAGCATCTGATCCCGAAACAGATGAAAAACAACGGGATCAAGGAATCCCAGCTGACGATCACTGACGACGCACTTGTCGAGATCATCGGCGGTTATACAAAAGAAGCCGGCGTCCGTTCCCTGGAACGTCAGATCGGACGAATCTGCCGTCGGACGGCGCGGAGACTTCTGGAGGAGAAAACGGATCACGTGGAAGTGACAAAGGACAATCTGGAAAAATTTCTGGACCGCCGCCGCTTTGACTACGTGATGAAAAATGAAAAGCCGGAGGTGGGAATCGTCCGCGGACTGGCATGGACATCCGTCGGAGGAGATACGCTCCAGATCGAGGTCAATGTCATGCCGGGTACTGGTGACTTCATGCTGACCGGCCAGCTGGGCGACGTGATGAAGGAGTCGGCGCAGGCGGGCATCAGTTATATCCGTTCTGTGGCGGGGGATTATCAGATCGCCGAAAACTTCTTTGAGAAACACGATATACATATCCACATCCCGGAGGGTGCTGTTCCCAAGGACGGACCTTCGGCGGGGATTACGATGGCGACAGCAATGATTTCCGCGATCATCAATGTTCCGGTGCGCGCGGATCTGGCGATGACCGGAGAGATTACGCTGCGGGGACGTGTGCTTCCGATCGGCGGCCTGAAGGAAAAACTGCTCGCTGCTAAAAAGGCGGGCATCACTACCGTTCTGGTGCCGGAGAAAAACCGGCCGGATGTGGAAGAGATGGATCACGAGATCACTGACGGACTTATGATCTGCTTTGTAACCTGCATGAAGGAAGTGCTGGATCAGGCGTTGCTGAATCAGAAGGCTTCTTCTCAGGAGTGATGACCGTTCACCCAGCTGAACGGTCACGAACCGTTATCAGGAGGAAACGAAATGGTATTGAGAAACGTGGAACTGCAGTATGTCTGCGGAATCACCAGCAAGCTGCCGGATACCGGCCAGCCGGAGGTGGCTTTCGCCGGAAAATCAAACGTGGGAAAATCTTCCCTGATCAATGCGCTGATGAACCGGAAAGCACTGGCACGCACCAGTTCCCAGCCGGGAAAAACCCAGACGATCAATTTCTATCACATTAATCAGGATTTGTATCTGGTGGATCTTCCCGGCTACGGTTACGCGAAGGTTTCTGAGGAAGTCAAAGCAAAATGGGGAAAGATGATCGAGAAGTATCTTCATGCTTCGCCGATGCTCCGGGCAGTCTTTCTGCTGATCGACATCCGCCACGCCCCTTCCGCCAACGATACAGCCATGTACGAGTGGATCGTCAGCAACGGTTTTCAGCCGATCATCATTGCGACCAAGCTGGACAAGATCAAGCGCAGCCAGGTGGCAAAGCAGGTGAAACTGCTGAAGACGACCCTGCAGGTGGTGCCGGGAACGCCGGTGATCCCTTTTTCTGCACAGACGAAACAGGGACGGGATGAGATCTGGCAGCTGATCGAAGAATTCTGCGGCCTTTCCGGAGAAGAAACCGCTTCGGACTGATCCATATACCGGAGGATCAGGCGCCAGAACAGGAGTGAGAGAATGGGAATTATAAGAGCAGCAAAGCTTGGCTTTGACTATTTCAGATATGAAGAAGAAGGCAAGGAACCTGAGATCACGAGAGCCATCGATGACGTTAATCTGGACATTCAGGCAGGGCAGTTTATCGCTGTGCTTGGACATAACGGCAGCGGAAAGTCTACGCTTGCGAAGCATATCAACGGATTGCTTGTGCCGACGGAAGGAACGCTGTGGGTGGACAATATGGACACTTCCGAGGAGGAAGACATCTGGAAGATCCGCCAGAAAGCCGGAATGGTCTTTCAGAATCCGGACAATCAGATCATCGGAAGCGTGGTGGAGGAAGACGTCGGTTTCGGGCCGGAAAACATCGGCGTTCCGACGGATGAGATCTGGAAACGGGTCGACGACAGCCTCCGCGCCACAGGGATGATCGCCTACCGCCATCAGTCGCCGAACAAGCTGTCCGGCGGACAGAAGCAGAGAGTCGCGATCGCAGGCGTGATGGCGATGCGCCCGGAATGTATCGTGCTGGACGAACCTACGGCGATGCTGGACCCGAACGGAAGAAAAGAGGTTCTGAAAGCCGTCCGGGAGCTGAATGAGAAGGAAGGCGTCACGGTGATACTGATCACTCATTATATGGAAGAAGTTGTCTATGCGGACAAAGTCTTCGTGATGGATCAGGGGAGGATCGTGATGCAGGGTACCCCGAGAGAAGTTTTTTCCCGTGTGGAGGAGTTGAAGGAACTGCGGCTGGATGTGCCGCAGGTGACGCTGCTTGCCTATGAACTGAAGAAGGCTGGCGTAGATCTTCCTGACGGGATTCTGACAATAGAGGAATTGGTGGACGCATTATGTCAGTAGAATTAAAAGACGTGACTTATATTTATAGTCCGGGAACAGCTTATGAAATGTATGCGCTGGAGCATGTATCCATGGAGATTCCGGACGGACAGTTTGTCGGTGTGATCGGCCACACCGGCAGCGGCAAATCGACGCTGGTACAGCATTTTAACGGACTGATCCGCCCGACCTCCGGCCATGTCTACTACAACGGGGAGGACATCTGGCAGGAGGGATATAATCTCCGGGAACTGCGCAGCCACGTGGGACTGGTCTTTCAGTATCCGGAACACCAGCTGTTTGAAACGGATGTTCTGACCGACGTCTGCTTTGGGCCGACGAATCAGGGACTGACGCCGGAGGAGTGTAAGGAACGGGCGCGGGAAGCGCTGAAGCATGTGGGACTGGACGAGAGTTATTATGAGAAATCACCGTTTGAACTGTCCGGCGGACAGAAAAGGAGAGTGGCGATCGCCGGTGTGCTGGCGATGAATCCGTCGTTTTTGATCCTGGACGAGCCGACGGCCGGCCTTGACCCAAAGGGAAGAGATGAGATCCTGGATCAGCTGGCGCTGCTCCATGAGACCAGAGGAATCTCCGTGATGCTTGTATCCCACAGCATGGAGGACATTGCCAGGTATGTGGAGCGGATCATTGTGATGAACAAAGGCCATGTGGCTTTTGACGATACACCGAAAAAGGTATTTTCCCATTATAAAGAACTGGAACAGATGGGACTTGCCGCGCCGCAGATGACATATATCATGCACGCTCTGAAAGAGCGGGGCATGGACGTGGACGTCACGGCAACCACCGTGGACGAAGCGAAGGAGTCTATCCTCAGGGCGCTGGGGCGTGTCTGAAAATTTATTCCTGCAGGTTTCAAGCCCGCTTTGCATCGGATTCGATCCCGAATCCGTCCGCGCGTCTGGGACGTACATGAAGGCCTGCTGTCAGATAAAGTTTTCAGTGCGTTTTGAGTCGAGTTTCATATAGAAAGGTACAAGCAACCATGTTACGAGATATCACAATAGGACAGTATTATCCGGCGGATTCCATCCTGCACCGTCTGGATCCGAGAGTCAAGTTTATAGGAACGCTGGCATACATCATTTCCCTGTTTCTGTTTCAGAGTTGGGGATATCTGCTGGGAACCCTGTTCCTGGCCAGTATGATCATACTTTCCAAGGTGCCGTTTAAATTTATGATCAGAGGTCTGAAATCGATCATGATCCTTCTGCTGATCACGCTGATTTTCAATATGCTTTTTACGCCTGGAGAGGCGCTAATCAGGATATGGAAGCTGCAGATCACAAAAGAGGGAGTGATCCTGGCTGCCCGGATGGGTATCCGGCTGATCTTTTTAATCATCGGCGCATCCGTTATGACGCTGACCACGACACCGAACCAGCTGACGGACGGTTTGGAGAGTCTGCTCGGACCTTTAAAGAAGATCCATGTTCCGGTTCATGAAATCGCAATGGTCATGTCCATTGCCCTCCGTTTCATCCCCATCCTGCTGGAGGAGACAGACAAGATCATGAAAGCGCAGATGGCCCGCGGCGCAGATTTTGAGAGCGGAAACCTGATCCAGAAAGTCAGAAATATGGTACCGCTGCTGGTGCCGTTGTTTATCTCCGCGTTCCGGCGCGCCAACGACCTGGCGCTGGCGATGGAGGCGCGGTGTTATCACGGCGGGGATGGAAGGACGCAGATGAAACCGCTGCGGTACAAAAAGCAGGATTACGTGGCTTATACGATCCTGGCGGTTTACTTTGGGATCAGTATCCTCGGTGCGGTGTTCGGTTTTTAAAAAAGGGGAGAGATATGAGACGAATCAAACTGGTGGTTGCCTACGACGGGACCAGATACTGCGGCTGGCAGGTACAGCCTAACGGACTTTCGGTGCAGGAGGTCTTAAACAAAGCTTTGAGCGATTTGTTCAAGACGCCGGTCACGACGATCGGAGCCAGCCGGACAGACGCCGGCGTCCATGCGCTCGGGAACGTGGCGGTATTTGACACGGAGGCAAGGATGCCGGCCGGCCGGATCGCATTTGCTCTGAACACATACTTGCCGGAGGACATCCGGATCCAGGGTTCCGAGGAAGTGCCGCTGCAGTTTCATCCTCGGTTCACAGAGACCGTAAAGACCTACGAGTACAGGATTCTGAACCGCACCTTTGCAGATCCCTGCCGCCGTCTGACCTCGACCTTCTGGTATGGAAAACTGGATCTGGAAGCCATGAAAAAAGCCGCCGCCCTTCTGGAAGGGACTCACGACTTCAAAAGCCTGGCGACGGCCAACCCGGCGGTGACCGATACTGTCCGAACCATATACAAGACAAGTCTTTGGAAAGAAGACGACATGATCCGCTTCCAGATCACCGGCAATGGGTTCCTGTACAACATGGTCCGGATCATCGTTGGAACCCTGATGGAAATCGGAAAAGGCACCTGGCCGACGGAGTACATGGAAACTCTCCTGGAAGCCCGCGACCGCACCAAAGCTGGCCCCACCGCCCGTCCGGAAGGTCTGACCCTCCTCTGGATTCGTTATCCGGAATGGGGGTTTTAACCCGTTTCATTCCAATCCAAAATCTTGTTACAGTTCAGCCGGCTGAACTGTAACAAGATTTTGGATTGGAATGAAACGGGTTAA
>DXEK01000172.1 GCA_019115005.1 Candidatus Fusicatenibacter merdavium
AAACAGAACCCTCCACAGCATCCTGCCGGCTGCGTTCCCTGCCTTTTTCTTATTCTTTTTTGCCATATCCGTATTTTCCAAAACCGGTCGCAGTCTCCGTTTTTTCATTCTTCCGCACCGGTCTTCTGCTCCTTTTTGCTTTATTGTATTTCATCTCTATTTTACTTGTCAACCCGTTTCTCCTTTACATTTCCGTCTCATTCATAGTACAATAGATATCAGAAAATAACTCAGGCAGTTCAGGTTTGTCACGAAGATTTGTATTTTACCATCAGATCGTCGAACTGCTTTAATATGATCGCATATTCTTTCTGAATATCCGGTTGCTCTTTTGAAAGGAAGGATTCTATGGCAATACACGTATTAGACGAGGCCAACCGTTGCCTGAACTGCAAAGTCCCGCAGTGTCAGAAAGGCTGCCCCATCCACACACCGATCCCGACGGTTATTCAGCTGATGCTGCACGGAAAACTGGACGAGGCGGGCTGGATGCTGTTTGAAAACAATCCCCTGACTACCGTGTGCAGTCTGATCTGTAACCATGACCTGCAACGGCAGCTTTGTGTAATGAATTGAATTTTTACTTTAGTATTTCCATCTGGATTCATCATTTTACGATTATCTTTTTACATCTAAAAAATATAAAATCTGGTCGGTGAAGTGTTCCACCAAACTGAGCTGGATACTGCTTTCTCATTTCATCGGACACATAGGATTCCTCGCATTCTTCAATCAAAAATCCAGCATTTACTATAGAATTAACAAGACTGGAAAATGTTCGATGATAAACTTCATAGTCCTCAACAACCCATTTGACTGACCTTTTCCCCTCAACCATATAGTTGCTGATATTCGCAAAAAGTCTTTCACCCGATTCTGTCCGGGTATATCTATCATATTGACCATCCCATGCGATTGCCATTGGATGAGACATACTAAATACAAAAATTCTATTACATTCAAAATACCACAATGTTTCACTCAACCAGCGTGTGCCGCCAAACAGATGTGCAGGCATGTCCGCCCGGCTCGTTGGCCACGAAAATAAAAAATACAGCCTTCCGGCTGTACTCTCTGTTTTGTAAGAATTGCGGGAGCAGGATTTGAACCTGCGACCTTCGGGTTATGAGCCCGACGAGCTTCCAGACTGCTCCATCCCGCGGTAGTTTTTAACTATATCTATTATAGTTCCATTTTCCGGTCTTGTCAATGGCATACCAAAGATAAAGTTTGCAACAGGGATTACAGTTCAGCCAGCTGAACGGTTATATATTTTACGGAAAAAAGATACATGTTTTTTCTGCTCTTGATTTTCCTTCTGTTCTATGATAGACTTTTACAATCTGAGAGCTTTACTGTAAACTTTTACTGTAAACTTTCTGTCCCGTCCGCCGCCCGCAGAACGGTATCCGGCGGACCGATCATATGAGGGAGGAAACTTTTATGAATACTCTGAAAAAAGTGTGCAGCCACATCTTCATTGACGGGCTCGGCGGAATGACCCACGGCCTGTTCGCAACTCTGATCATCGGAACGATCCTGCAGCAGATCGGTACACTGATCGGCGGTCAGGCCGGCACCATGATCTATCAGGCCGGAAAAATTGCCGCCGCGCTCACCAGCGCCGGGATCGGCGTCGGCGTCGCGGTAAAATACCGCGAAAGTTCCCTGGTCACCGTGTCAGCCGGGATCGCAGCAGTCATCGGCGGCTACGCAAGCCAGATCCTTGCCGGTACCTTTTTTGTTGACGGAAATGTGATCTTTTCCGGACCGGGCGAACCTTTGGGCGCTTTCATCGCTGCATTTATCGGCATCACCGTCGGACATCTGATCTCCGGGAAAACAAAACTGGACATTATCCTGACTCCTGTGTTCACGATCGCCTCCGGCGGCGTGGCCGGACTTCTGGCGGGGCCTCCCGTCTCCAGACTGATGACAGGTCTCGGCAGTATCATCAACTGGGGAACCGAACAGCAGCCGCTTCTCATGGGCATCATTGTCTCTGTCGTGATGGGCATGGTCCTGACACTTCCGATCAGCTCCGCCGCGCTGGGAATCATTCTGAACCTTTCCGGACTCGCTGCAGGCGCTGCCACCATCGGATGCTGCTGCAACATGGTCGGTTTTGCGGTGGCAAGCTACCGGGAAAACGGTTTCGGCGGACTGGTGGCTCAGGGGATCGGTACTTCCATGCTCCAGGTTCCGAACATCATGCGCCATCCTCTGATCTGGCTCCCGGCCATTCTTTCCAGCGCTATCCTCGGCCCTGTGGGTACGATGCTGGCAGATATGCAAAATAACGCTACCGGATCCGGAATGGGATCCGCCGGACTTGTCGGCCAGCTCACTACATACGAAACGATGACCGCATACGAGCCGGTGGATATGGTCCTCCTGAAGATCGTACTTCTGCATTTTCTCCTTCCGGCGGTGCTCACACTGATCTTCTCGGAACTGATGAGAAAGAAAGGACTGATCCGGGAAGGGGATATGGCTCTCGGCCTGTAAAATTTTCCGGATGATCTGTCGCTCCATATAAAAATACAAAAAATAACTGCTGGATTCCCATTACGGTCCAACCGGCCGGACTGTTACCTATTCCCCGTGAATACAGCAGTTATTTTTCTTTTACCAGTCTCCGATCATTTTTCCTGAGAAGACTCCGTCCCGCCGGGCGAACGCTCTGTTCCCGGCTCCTGTTCTGCTCCCGTTGTTTCTTTCAGTCCTGTCTCCGATTCTATGGCAGATCCATCCCCATTCTCTTTTTCTCCGTCTTCCGGCTGATCCGGCACTCCGAACACTACCGGTTCTATGGTCCGCTCCATCAGCAGATGGATCATTTCATCCGCGCCGTTCTCCTTGAGGAAGCTCAAGAACTTTCCCGCCATCGCCGACATGATGCTCTCCAGCCCCTCCATGATCAGCGCGCGGCCCGGCGACTCATTCCAGTGTACTTCGATCTGATCCCCGTGGAAGTAAACCCGAAGACTCCTGCGCATAGCCTCTTCCAGAAATGCGATCCCAATCTTCAGCACCCAGATCCCATCCTCATTGACCGCAAATTCTCCGGTCGCCCCGACCAGATATTTCTCCTGATTCACCTCCACAACGCTCACGGCAGCACCGTTTCTTCCCAGTTCGATCCTGTGGCGGTCCTTTCCCTCTTCCAGCAGAAGAAACAGTTTCCCGTTTTTCCACTGAAATCCCATTTTCTGAATTCCATTGGAAAAATTATTGTGAAACACCTGCATCGCAAGAGGAAACAGACCGACATGTCCGTCTTTCATCCGGAACATCCTGTCCGCGGCGAGTTTTTGCCATCCGGCATCGGAGCCATTGTCTCTCCGGCCGGGACAGTGATTTTTCCATCCGCCGCGCCGGATCAGCATCTGCTCCCGGCGGATCCCTTCCGCTTTTCTCTGAAGGATCTCAAGTTTCCGTCTCTTTTGATCATCCTCCGGAAGACGCTCCGCAGCCCGGAACTCCTTTCCAAAATATTTTCTGAGAATCCGGAGAAGCTCACAGTTGACAAACAATTCATTGCTGCCTGCATTGGTCACAACGACCATCTCGAGATCCGGAAGGACCAGAACATTCTGGCCCAGCATTCCGTTAAACGCATAGCTGCCAGGCCGTTCCTCCATCCAGATCTGATACCCGTAACCATATCTCCCCATCCGTTCCTGCGGATTGGCGTGAACGGAGGTAGAACGTTCCACCCATCCCTCTGGAAGGACACGCTTTCCCTCCCATACTCCCTTCTGCAGATACAGCTGTCCGAGCTTTGCCGCATCCTCCGGGCAGAGGAACAGTCCCCAGCCGCCTTTTGTGATCCCTGCCGGGCAGCTCTCCCAGAAAACATGACGGATCCCCAGCGGCTCCCAGAGCCGCGGCTTCAGATATTCCATCATAGACCTTCCGGTCCTCTCTGTGACGATCGCGGACAGCATATAGGAATTCATACTGTTATATTCAAAGACCGTTCCCGGCGTTCCGCGGACCGGCGCATCCAGAAAACCACTGACCCAGTCATTGCCGGAAACGGCACCCATCTCATTGAAATCGACGCCGCTCTGCATCGTCAGAAGATCTTCCACCGTGATCGTCGGACGGAAAATTTTCTGAAGCAGCCCCATGCGCTCCTCAAAGATTTTGTGGATATCTTCATCCAGAGATACCTTTCCCTCCGCCTCCAGGAAACCGATCGCCATCCCCGTGATGCTCTTGCACAGGGAATACGTTGCATGCCAGATCCCGCTCCGATAAGGCGAAAAATTACACTCACAGATCTTTTTTCCATGACGCAGGATCAGAAGATGGTGCATATCTGTCTGTTCGGCGTCCGCAAGTTCACGGATCAGTGCCGCCAGAGATCCGCTGGAGATCCCCTGACTTTCCGGCGTGGCCGCCGCGAAACAGGAACCGTCAAACGGCGGAGAAATCTCTGTCTTCTGCGGCGTGTAATCGGTCCTTCCGAGATGCCCGGTCGTCCCGTTGATCAGTTCCCATACCATTTCTATTGTATTTAACTGTTCTCTTGCTGACATATACGATCCTCCTTTGCGCTATTTTACCACAGATACCCGCGCAAGTCGACGGAGCGCTTCCGGATTCATTTTCTCAATTTTCCCCTTTTTTTCATTTTTTCAAAAAAGTGCTTGCATTATTCCGGGACTTATGATATTATACCTTTGTTGCCAAGTTCGGCAGACAAAACAACGCCAATCGGCTCCGTGGTCAAGCGGTTAAGACATCGCCCTTTCACGGCGGTAACACGGGTTCGATTCCCGTCGGAGTCATCTTCTGTTTTTCAGAAGACAATTTAATAAAAATGGCGCAGTAGCCAAGTGGTAAGGCATAGGTCTGCAACACCTCGATTCACCGGTTCAAATCCGGTCTGCGCCTCTGAAAACCTCTCAGATGATCTGAGAGGTTTTTTGTGACCGTTCATTTATCTGAATTTTCTTTTCTCTTCTGTCGGACAGAATGTAACCTGTGTTTTCATACGGTCTGCGCAGTAAATGCGCAGACCTGGCCGAACTGTAACGACAGAATGCAGCAGCAGTCCGGAAAAACCGGTTGAACTCTTCCGCTCTGAGTGCTATACTGATATCAGCAATTTATTTGAAAACTAAATAAGCAGTTGGTGCCGCAGACATAGCGCTGCGGAGAATAGGGAAACAGGTGAAAGGCCTGTGCGATCTCGTCACTGTATGCAGTAGTGTATTGCAATGAATGTCACTGAGAAATCGGGAAGGCTGCAATATGCGGTAATCTGTGAGCCAGGAGACCTGCCAGCTGTGGTACGGG
>DXEK01000173.1 GCA_019115005.1 Candidatus Fusicatenibacter merdavium
GATCTCCTTGCCGGTCTGTGTAGCGGATACACAGCAGCAGATGGAATAATCATCGCCCCATACCGGACGCATAACATCATCGTTCTCATACTGGATAGAACTTGTCTTAACAGAAATATAAGCGGCATATTTCTTGAAGTTCTCCGGCAGATGAGAGGAATACAGAACGGTCAGGTTCGGTTCTGGAGACGGTCCCATGTTCTCCAGGGTGTGCAGGAAACGATAGTCGTTCTTGGTTACCATATGACGTCCGTCCATGCCGATACCAGCCATCTCCAGAGTCGCCCATACCGGGTCGCCGGAGAACAGTTCGTTGTAAGACGGGATTCTCGCGAATTTTACCATTCTGAACTTCATTACCAGATGGTCGATCAGTTCCTGCGCCTGCTCCTCCGTCAGGATACCTTTCTCCAGGTCTCTCTGAATGTAGATGTCGAGGAAGGTGGAAATACGTCCAACGCTCATCGCTGCGCCGTTCTGGGTCTTGATCGCTGCCAGATATCCGAAGTACAGCCACTGAACCGCTTCCTTTGCATTTGTCGCCGGTTTGGAGATATCATATCCGTAGATCTGCGCCATCTCTTTCATCTCTTTCAGCGCTTTGATCTGCTCAGCGATCTCCTCACGAAGACGGAAATCGGTACCTTTCATTCCGTGTCTCTCGGACTCGGCGAAGTCTGCCTCTTTCTGCTCGATCAGGTAATCGATACCGTACAGAGCAACACGGCGGTAGTCGCCTACGATACGTCCTCTTCCGTAAGTATCCGGAAGTCCGGTGATGATCTTGTTGTGACGTGCTTTCTTCATCTCAGGAGTATAGACATCAAATACTGCCTGGTTGTGTGTTTTATGATATTTGGTGAAGATTTCATGCAGTTTCGGGCTCGGAGTATATCCGTAAGTCGTACATGCCTGCTCGGCCATCTTGATACCGCCGTAAGGCATGAACGCTCTCTTCAGAGGCTTGTCTGTCTGAAGTCCGACGATCTGCTCCAGATCTTTCATATCTTCATTGATGTAGCCGGGGCCGTATGCAGTCAAACCGGACACAACCTCTGTCTCCATATCCAGAACGCCGCCTTTTGCACGCTCTTCTTTCTGGAGCTTCTGAAGCTCTCCCCACAGCTTATTGGTTGCCTCGGTAGGTCCTACCAGGAAGGATTCGTCTCCTTCGTACTGTGTGTAGTTGTGCTGAATGAAATCACGCACATTGACTTCCTCTTTCCAGAGTTTCCCTTTGAAGTCTGCCCACTGTTCAAACTGTTGCATAAAAACATCCTCCTCTATAATTGTAAATATAATAAATTTAATGGCTGTCAGTTATTTTCTTAACGATCGCAAGCTTATTATATTCAATCATTTTTCGTTTTTCAATACCTTTCTTGTACTTAATTGTATACAATAGTCCAAAATCGTGTTCAAAATCAAAAACAAACTTTTCATTGGCTTTCCTACATTATGTAGGAAAAAAGATTGATCAAAATCCGGAGCGCCTGTTCCGCCAGGTCCGGGCATTTACTGCGCAGACCATGTGACAGCATAGTGTCTGCGGGCATCCACCCCATCGCGAAGCGATTCTCAATGGCTGGATGCCGGGTAACAGTTCAGCTGGCTGAGTTGTTACCCGGGCGGCGCACTTTATAAAAATTTTGCTGTTCAATTTTATCTATCTGTATTATAATGGTAGCTAAACGTCAGAAATATACATGACTATACGCAGGAGGTAGGTTTCATTGAAAAAGAGACGACATAAAACTGATCATGAACTGACCCGAAACCAGCGCATGTGGAAAGCTGTGAAAATGGAACTTCATCAAAACAAGAGTTCTTTTACCGTATATGTCATTCTGCGTGCACTGGTAATTCTTGTGATGATCCGACAGCTCCTCAACCAGAATTACGAATACGTTTTTCTCTGTATTCTGGTTCTGCTCCTGTTCATCATTCCGAGCTTTATTCAGGTCAACTTTAAAATTGAACTTCCGACAACGCTGGAGATCATTATACTGCTGTTTATCTTTGCAGCCGAGATTCTCGGAGAGATCAGCGAATTTTACGTTTACTTCCCCTTCTGGGACACGATGCTGCATACGCTGAACGGATTTCTTGCGGCGGCGATCGGCTTTTCGCTGGTAATGCTTTTGAATGACGATGAACGGGTGGCATTCCGGCTCTCTCCGTTTTTTCTCGCGCTTGTGGCATTCTGTTTCTCCATGACGATCGGGGTGATCTGGGAATTTTTCGAGTGCGGCGTGGATCTGCTCTTCGGTCTGGATATGCAGAAGGACACGATCATACATACCATCAGTTCCATTACTCTGGACCCTGCAGGCGGCAACCGGCCGTATGCAATCCATGATATCACTTCCACAGTGGTCAACGGAAAAGATCTGGGAATCAACGGATATCTGGACATCGGTCTTCTGGATACGATGGAAGATCTTCTGGTCAATTTCATCGGCGCTTTGATCTTCTCCGTGATCGGATTTTTCTATGTGAAACACCGTGGCAAAGGAAGTTTTGTCACCCGGTTCATCCCACGCAGGAAAAGGCGGGAAAATGATTATCTTGCGATCATTGAGCAGGAAGCGGCGGAAACCTCCGGAAGCCGGGACATTCCAGACAGCGGCAGTCCTCAGGTACTCTCCAACAATTCCTGACCGCGTGTTCTGCATTTTCATACGGTCTGCACAGTAAATACGCAGACCCGCCCGAACGGTTACAAAATTTCTGTCTGTTTCCGGGCTCTGTCATACCGCAGCGTCTGCGCTCCGGTATGGAGATCCTGGAAACAGACAGAATATTTTTTTATTTAGTATATTGTATTATGATATAGTCTGTGTTATGATGTATTTACGAAGGAGGTATACTTATGAATCCACAACTGAAAAAAGGTGTTCTGGAACTTTGTGTCCTCTCACAGCTGACGGACGGCGATAAATACGGTTACGAACTGACGGAACTGATCTCCAGGGAAATGTCCCTGGCCGCTGGAACGCTCTACATGATCCTCAAACGTCTG